>JAHFTC010000017.1:0-32568 GCA_023269585.1 Opitutaceae bacterium | reverse complement strand
GCCATCCGCCTCGCGCGCGGCTTCACCCGGCGCGACAAGATCGTGAAGTTCGCCGGCTGCTACCACGGCCACTCCGACTCGCTCCTCATCAAGGCCGGCTCGGGCGCCCTCACCCACGGGCACCCCGACAGCGCCGGCGTGCCCGCCTCGTTCGCCCGCGAAACCATCGTCCTGCCCTACAACGACCGCGCCGCGCTCGACGCCGCCTTCGCCGCCAACCCCGGCCAGATCGCCGGCGTCATCATCGAGCCGTACTGCGGCAACGTCGGCTTCATCATGCCCGACGCCGGCTACCTCGCGTACCTGCGCGAGATCACCGCCAAGCACGGCACCCTCCTCATCTTCGACGAGGTCATGACCGGCTTCCGCCTCGCCCGGGGCGGTGTCCAGGAACTGGAGAACATCACCCCCGACCTGACGACACTCGGCAAGATCATCGGCGGCGGCCTGCCCGTCGGCGCCTTCGGCGGCCGGGCCGACATCATGGACCACCTCGCCCCGCTCGGCCCGGTGTACCAGGCCGGCACGCTCAGCGGCAACCCGCTCGCCATGGCCGCCGGCATCGCCGCGCTCCGTCTGCTCGAGGAGGAGAACCCGTACGCGCGCCTCGACGCCCTCGGCCGCCAACTGCGCGACGCCGTGCTCGCCGCCGCGAAAGCCAAGGGTCTGGCCCTCCAGTGCCCGCAACGCGGCGCGATGTTCAGCCTCTTCTTCACGCCGACACCAGTCCGCGAATACAGCACCGCGCTCACCGGCGACGCCGCCCTCTTCAGGAAGTTCTTCCACACCTGTCTCGAGAACGGTGTCTACCTCGCGCCCAGTCCCTACGAGGCCGCATTCCTCAGCACCGCCCACGCCGGCGCCGACCTCGACCGCGCCTGCGCGGTGATGACCGCCGCCATCGCCACGCTCTGAGCCCAGCCGTGTTGTGGCCGGCGAGAGCCGGTCGTCGCGCGGCTCTCGGCCGCCACGTCACCAATGGTTCGTGACACCGCGGCCCGGCGGCCGCCGTCTCCGCTTCCTGGCGTCAGCCGCCGAGCTCGATGAGGCGCGCGTACTCGGCCGCCCGCAGCGGCAGGACCGACAGCCTGCTTTGGCGCAGCAGCGCGATCTCCGCCAGACCCGGCTCCGCCTTGATCATCCCGAGAGTCACCGGCCGGGCGAACGCCCGCCCCGCGGCAAGCTCCACCGCGGACCACTCGCCCTCGTCCGCCGCCGCCGTGGGATCGGCGAACGCCACGCGGCTGACCCGCGCCGTGCCGAGCACGGCCTTCGTCGTCACGCTCGCGTAGAACAGCACCAGGTCGCCCACCCGCATCGCGCGCAGATTATTCCGTGCTTGAAAATTCCGCACGCCGGTCCAGTCGGTGCGCCCGTCGCGCACGAAATCGGCCCACGAGTACGCCTCGGGTTCCTGTTTCACCAACCAGTGCTGTTTCGCCATGCCCGCGAGCGTGCCGCCAACCCGCCCCGGGGCAAGCGGGGCCGCGCGTCCGTCGCGCGGTCGAGAAAGCGGTTGCCCGGCGCGCCGCCGGACCTTTGCTCCGCCCATGGCCATGCGTTTCTGCATCCTCGGTTCCGGCAGCAGCGGCAACGCCGCGTTTCTGCAGACCGACGACGCGCGCATCCTCATCGACGCCGGCTTCTCCGCGCGCCGCCTCGGCGAACTGCTCGCCGCGATCGGCGAATCGCTCGACCGGCTCGACGCGATCTTCCTCACCCATGAGCACGGCGACCACGCCGCCGGCCTCTCCGGCCTCAAGCGCCATCCCGACCTGAAGGTCTTCGCCAACGCCGCCACCGCCGCGGCCGTCACGCGCTCGCTCGACCGCCCGCTGGCCTGGCAGATCTTCGAAACCGGCTCCCGTTTCCGCTTCCGCGATCTCACCATCGACACCTTCCCCGTCCCCCACGACGCCGCCGAGCCCGTGGGCTACGTCTTCGATTGGGGCCACGATGGCGATCTGCTCGCGCCCCGGCGCCGGCTGGGCTGGCTAACCGATCTCGGCCACCTGCCCCAGCAGGTGCGGGAGCGCGTCCGCGGCGTCGAGGTACTCGTGCTCGAGGCCAACTACGACACGCAACTGCTCCAGGCCGACACCAAGCGCCCGTGGTCCCTCAAGCAGCGGATCTCCGGCCGGCACGGCCACCTCTCCAACCAGGACGCCCGCGCCTTCCTCGCCGAGCACCACGCCGCGGAGCCCGCACTGCGCGAAGTCTTCCTCGCCCACCTCAGCCGCGACTGCAACAGCCTCGACGCCGTCGCCCGCGAGTTCGCCCCGCTCACCGCGCCCGCCGGCGCCGCGCGTTTCCGGCTCACCCCGGTCGCACCGGGCTCCGGCTCCGGTGTGCTCGAGTGGGCCTGAGCCGATCAATCGGTCGACCGATCGAGAGACGAGTGTCGAGCGCCTGGAACTCTGAGCCGTGCTCAGTCAGTCGAGCATCGAGGGACGAGCGCCGAGAGCCGGATCCCTGAGGATAAACCGGAACGGCCGAGCGATTGGGATTGTGCCACCGACGGTTTGGCACTCATCCCTCGACACTCGACCCTCGTCTGCATCGAGACGGCTGAGGCCGCGCTCCCACGCCGTTCTTGCCGCCGGTGTGCCTGCTGGCGGTTTCGGACCCGTCCGCCACTCCCGCGGCCGCGTAGTCGACACCGGATGGCGCCCCGGTTTGAAAACGGGCGCCATCAGCACACGCTCCCTGCGCTCCCAATCCTCCCGTCCGCCTTCGCCAAGGCCAATTTCCGTCCTTGGCCTCCGGCCGCTTCTCTCTCTCACTCACCGCCCGTCAAATGAACCGCCCTCTTTTTCGTCGCACCAAGATCATCGCCACCCTCGGGCCCGCCACCGAGAATGAAGCCGCGCTGGAACGCATCATCCAGGCCGGAACGGACGTCGTCCGCCTCAACATGGCCCACGCCAAGCACGAGTGGGTCCGCACCGTGATCCGCCGCATCCGCGCCGTCAGCGCCAAGGTCGGCAAGGAAGTCGCCATCATGATGGACATCAAGGGTCCGGAGATCCGGACCGGCGATGTCGCCGCGCCGTTCGAGCTGAAGGCCGGCGAAGTCTTCGACTTCATCGTCGCGCCCCACGCCGACCGCACCGAGAACGAGGTGCGCAGCGTCTCCGTCAATTACACCGACATCGTCAAGGATGTCGCCATCGGCGACACCGTGCTCGTCGACAGCGGCCTGATCCGGCTGGAGGTACTTGAGAAGAATGAACGCCGCCTGCGTTGCCGCGTGCTCGTCCCAGGCAAGCTCGGCAGCCGCCGCCACATCAACCTTCCAGGCGTGCGCGTCAACCTGCCCTCGTTCACCGAGAAGGATCGCAGCTACACCCTCGTCGGCATCGAAGAGGGGATCGACTATGTCGCGCTCTCGTTCGTGCGCGAAGGTCGCGACATCGAACTGCTCGCCGATTTCCTGCGCGACCACCGGTCCCGCGCCCGCATCATCGCCAAGATCGAGGACCAGCAGGCCATCACCAACCTCGACGAGATCGTGCGCGCCAGCCACGGCCTCATGGTCGCCCGCGGCGACCTCGGCATCGAGTGCCCCTACGAGGATCTCCCGATCCTCCAACGCCGCGCCGTCCAGACCTGCTTGGCGCACGGCCGCCCCGTCATCATCGCCACCCACATGCTGGAGACGATGATCGAGAATCCCATCCCGACCCGCGCCGAGATCACCGACATCGCCAACGCCGTCTTCGAGGAGGCCGATTGCATCATGCTCTCCGGCGAGACCACCGTGGGCAAATACCCGGTCGAGTGCGTGCAGGTGTTCGACAAGGTCGCCCGCCGCACGGAATCCGCCCCCGGCGCCGGCTTCGCCTCCGCCCTCGCGCTCAACTCCGACAAGCTCAAGGTGCTGCGCAGCGCCGTCGTCATGGCCGACCAGCTTCCCGCCAAGGGCATCGTGGTCTTTACCCGCCAGGGGTTCATGGCCCAGGGCCTCGCCGCGCTCCGCCCGCGGTTTTCGCCGATTTTCGCGATCACCAACAACATCGAGACCCAGCGTCAGCTGGCGTTGTTGCGCAGTGTCGACGCGATGTTCCTGCCCTTCGCCTCCCACCCGGAAGAGACGGTGCTCAACACCCTCCGCCTGCTGCGCGAGTCCGGTCGGGCGAACGTCGGCGACAAGTTCGTCATCGTGTCCGACATCCTCGCGAGCAACAACCAGCTCGTCGACAGCATCCAGTTGCGCACGGTCAACTGAGCGAGTTTCCCCGCGTTCCACTCACCGGCCGGTCGCAAGACCGGCCTTTTTTTTGCTCCGCCCCAGAGCGTCGCAACAGCTACGGCCCGGGCCGCCGCTCCGCGGTTCACGCTGCGTTGTGGTGGGGCGGGCCTTACGCCCGCCGCTGAGTCGCCACCTCCCGTCACGAGCGCCAGACCACCGGTGGACGGACGGCGAGACCAAGTTCGGAGCAGTCGCGAGGCGTCAAGCGCTCACCGCTCGTCCTCCGCCCCTCGTCGACATCAACAAGGCTCAGGGCGCCGGAACCGCCGCCCCCGCGGGCATGCCCAGCACCAGTTCGCGGTTTTCCACCCGCACCACCTCGAGCTTCTTCCACAACTCAACGAGATCATTCGGGAACTCGTACACGTTCACGACCTGCCCGAAGGCGAGCGGTTTGAGCATGAGCAGTTTGTGGACGGGCAAGCTGCCGATGTAGAAAGTCGACGGCTTGAAATAGATCGGATCGTCGCCCCGGCGGGGCTTTTCAAACGCGCCGGCAGTCTGCGTCACCACCTGGAACGAATAGCCGAACACGTTGATGTAATAGATCACGCCGATGCGCAGCGTGTCGGTGGTCACACGAAAATTCGGTGTGCCCGCCTGGATCAACGGCTGATCCCCTGCGTCCGCGCCGGCCGCGGCGGCCGCCGGCGTCTTGGCCTTGGCCTTCGGCTTCACCGGCGCCTTCGTCTCGATCGGCAGCAGCGGGTAGATGTTCTCGATCCACGCGTTGAGCTCGTCCTCGGTCACGCGCACCGAGTGCCCTTGCGCGAGCGAGTCGCGTTTGAACCGCCAGCGCTGGCCGGCGGTGTAGTCCTTCCGACCCGCGAGATAGTAGATCTTCGAGGCATCGAGCGCCGTGTCCTTGGGCAACTCCTTGAGGACGTCGACCGGTTTGAGCAGCAGGATCGTGGCGGCGACCACGGCGCCAAGAAGCACCGCGAGAATCGACCCGAGGATGATCTCGATCAGACCGGGGAGCCGAAGATTGGAGGCGTGCATAGGCAGGAGTAAGGGAACGCTGGCGCGCGAATCATGCCCGCTCCGCTCCCGCTGTCGAAACGTAAAACGTCGTTTTTCTGTCAACAACCCCTCCAGTTTCCAGCGACACCGCCCATCGCGTCGCCGGATGCAAGGTTGCCTCCTCGCCCCGCCACCTCATCGTCGGCCCACCCCTTTGCAATGAAAGCCACCCGCCTTCTCCCCTTCTTTCTCACCGCCTTGGCGCTCGTCCTCCCGGGCCGCGCCGAGACCGCCGCCCCGACCCCCGAATCGCGCTTCCAAATTCCGGCGACCGACGACGGTCTGCCCGGCGTCGGACCGATCCGCCGCTACGACTGGTTCCGCAACCTCTGGTCGACTCGGCGCTCCACCTGGGCGGCCCGCGTCGAACAGGACCGCCACGCCATCGTCTTCCTCGGCGACTCCATCACCCAGATGTGGAACGACGACCTCGGCGGCCACTTCCCCGGCCTCCAGATCGCCAACCGCGGCATCAGCGGCGACACCACCCGCGGCGTCCTCATCCGACTGCAGGAGGATGTGCTTGCGCTGCACCCTCGCGGCCTCGTGCTGCTCATCGGCACCAACGATCTCGAGGAGGGCGCCACGCCCGAGATGGTCGTCGCGAACCTCCAGCTCATCCTCGCCGCGCTCAAGCAGGCCGATCCCGCCCTGCCCATCGTGCTCTGTCAGGTGTTTCCCAGTTCGGCCACGATGAAGCGTCCCGCCGAGAAAATCCGCCGCCTCAACGCGCTCTACGCCGCCGCCGTCAAAGGCGACCCGCAGATCACCCTCCTCGAAACCTGGCCGCTCTTCGCCGATGCCGCCGGCGACGCCCCGCTCGCCGAGTTCCCCGATCTCCTCCACCCCAACGCCGTCGGCTACGCCAAGTGGGCCGCCGCGCTGCGCCCCGTCCTGGCCACGCTCGGGTTCCTCGAGACCGAGCCCGACACCTTCGTCCCGGAACCGGGCTTCGAACTGCTGTTCAACGGCCGCGATCTCACCGGCTGGGGCTTCCGGCCCACGCCGGCGCAGGACATCGAGAACGCCCGCCAGTGGCAGGCCTCCGATCCCAACGCCGCCGCCTGGCCCGTTGTCGCCGCAGCGCGGTCCTTCGACGGCCAGGCCGCCTCGGCCGACCAGCGCTACCTCGCCCGCCACGGCCGCCTCGTCGTCGCCACGCCGCCGGAGTACCGCCGCATCCAGGCTCTGTGGACAACCCGCGAGTTTTCCGGCGACTTCGAACTCCGCCTCGAATTCCGCGCCACCCCCAATGCCGACAGCGGCGTCTACCTTCGCGGGCCGCAGCTCCAATGCCGCGACTACCTGCTCGCCGGCCCCTACCAGCAACTGCAGCGCTACAAGGCACAGGACTGGAACGAGCTCGTCGTCGTCGTGCGCGACGGCAAGGCGCATTGCACCTGCAACGGCGAGGTGATCGAGGACGCGATGCCGGTGCCGGCCTCCGGCCCGATCGGCCTCGAGGGCGACCGCGGCCAGATGGAATACCGGCGCATCCGCCTCAAGCCACTGCCCCGCTAACCGCTCTGCATCCACCTTCCCGAGACCGCGCCGACTCCGGCGCGGTCTTTTCGTCTCCCGCCGCCCAGGCGGTTTGCCTTCTGCTGTAGCCGGGGGCGGCGACCCCGGCCAGAGGTGCCGGCCTCACCGCGGCCGGCTACAAATTTCCGAAAGCGAGCCTACGGTGTCTCCTCGCCCGGGTTCTCGCGGCCGGTGTCGGCGTTCTCCTGATCAATCTCGCGATTCTCCCACGGCCGCTCCCGCTTCTGGCGTAGCTGCGCGCGACGCACCTCTTCCTCGCGCTCGGCCTCCTCGCGGAGCCGCTCGCGTTCCTCCCACGTGAGCCGCCGATCAAACTCGGCGCGCCGCCGCTGATCGTCCGCCTCGCGGCGGTGCCGCTGCACGTCGTCGAAATTCGTCTGCTGCTCCTCGCGCCGCCAGCGCCTTTCCTACTCGCGCAGCCGCTGTTCGTCCCCGCCCACCCGCCGCGCCTCGAGCCAGCGCCGGTGCGCCTCCTCGCGCTCCCGCCACCGCCGCTGCCGGGTGTCCCGCTCGGAGCGGGCCATCGCCCATTCCCTTTCGTCCTCCTGCCAGCGCCGCTGGCGCTCGCGCAGTTCCGCCTCCGCCCGGCGGCGGTCGCCGTTGTAGTCGGGATGTTGGAGCACGGACCACTCCCGGTTCTCGCGCTCGCGCCGGCGCCAGTCCGCGTCCCGCGCGCGCCAGTTCTCCTCCTCCCGCGCCCACTCCAGCTCCTCGCGTGCCCAATCCCGGTCCGCCTCCTCAAAGTATTGGGGACCCCATTGGCCGACCACCCGCTCGCGGATCTCGCGGGCGTCGTCGCCCGCCGTCCTCTCCCGTTGCGCGGGGGCTGATACGCACCCCAGCACCGTCACCGCGGTCACCACCAAAATTGTGCGAAAGCTCATGGTGCCGCCAAAGTGAATGCACGCCGCCCGCCGCTTCAAGCGCTTCAGCGCCGCGACCCGATTAAGAAACCCGCCGGCGGACCGAATTAAGATCCATGCCGTCCGCCCCTCTTCGCTCTTTCCTTGCCGGACTTTTGGCGGCCTCCGTCGCCCTCCCTGCGTTCGCCTTCAACGATCCCTCCGCCGGAGTTCCTCCCGACGATGCCCTGCTCCTTCTGCGCGACGGCAATCGCCGCTTCGTCGCCGGCGAATCGGTCCACTTCCAACAGGATGCCCGCCGGCGGCGCGAGACCGCCGCCAACGGCCAAAAGCCGTTCGCCATCGTTCTCACGTGCTCCGACTCGCGCGTGCCCCCGGAGTTGCTCTTCGACCAGGGCATCGGCTGCCTCTTTGTGATCCGCGTCGCGGGCAACGTCGCCCAAACCGACGAGGTTGCGACGGTCGAATACGGCGTGGGCCACCTCGGCGCCCGGCTCATCGTCGTGCTCGGCCACACCAAGTGCGGCGCCGTCACCGCCGTGGTCGATGAGGCGCACGTCGGTCCCAACCTCGCCCAACTCGTGAAACCCATCGTTCCCGCCGCGGATCGCGCCCGCAGCGACAACCCCGGCCTGTCCGGCGCTCCACTCGTGGCCGCGGCGATCCGCGCCAACGTCGAGCAGGCAATGGAAGACCTCCGGCGCCTCAGCCCGGAGATCGCCGCCGCCGTCTCCTTCGGTCGCACGCGCCTCGTCGGCGCCCTCTACGACATCGAGACCGGCGAAGTAACCTGGCTCGAACGCACCACGCCGCCGCCCGCTGCCGATCCGCACGAGGCCGCCACGGCGGACCCGCACACCGCGCCCGCCCCTTCGCCAGCGGCTCCGGCCCATCACTAGGCCGCACGCCAGAGGCGCCGGCGCCCTATCCCTCGCGCAGATCCGCGCCGCCGCGTCGTCGACAAATCGCGGCCCCGTGTCCAGAGTGCGCGGCATGCCGTCTCCCCGCCTCGCCCTGCTGGTTCTTGGTGCCGCCGCGTTGCTCCCTCTGCGTGCCGCACCGTCCACGCCGCTCCAGGAACGCGCCGACCGTTTCCTCGCACTCGCTGGCGCCGGTTACCAGTCGCTCATCACCTTGCGCGAGAACACCGACTGGGATTCCAACCTCGACGTCACCCCTGCCAACCAGGCCGCCGCCGAGACCGCCGCCAAAGCGTACAGCGCCTTCGTCGGCAATCCCGTCCTGATCACCGAAGCCCGTGCGCTCCTCGCGCGCCGCACCGAGCTCGCCCCATCCACCATCGCCCAGCTCGAACGCCTGCTCATCGCCGCCGCCGAGGCGCCGATGACCAATCCCGCCCTCGCCAACGAACGGATCGTGGCCGAGGTGCGCCAGGACGCCGTCCTCAACAGCTACGAGTTCCAACTCGGCGGCCAGCCGATCACCGTCAACGAATTCGACGAACGCCTGCTCGCCTCCACCGACCTCACCGAGCGCCGCGCGCTCTGGGAGGCGTCGAAGGAGATCGGGCCCGTGCTCCGCCCCGGCCTGGTCCGCCTCCGCGACCTGCGCAACGGCGTCGCCCGCGAACTCGGCTACCCCGACTACTTCTCGCTCCAGTACGCCACCTACGGACTCGACGCCACCGCCACGGTGCGCCTCAACGCCGAGTTCGTCCGCGCGCTCCGCCCCCTCTACCTCCAGCTCCACACCTGGACCAAGCACGAGCTCGCGAAACGCTACGGCCAGCCCGTGCCCAAGCGCATCCCCGCGCACTGGCTCGCCAACCGCTACGGCCAGGAATGGCCCGGCCTCGTCGCCGCCGCCGACTTCAACGCCGCCATCGCGCGCCAGCCGCGCGAGTGGATCGTGCGCACCGCCGAGCGTTTCTACACCGACCTGGGGTTCGCGCCCCTGCCCGCCTCGTTCTGGGAGCGCTCCGACTTCTACCCGGTCCCGGCCGACTCCCCGCGCAAGAAAAGCCAGCACGCCTACTGCTACCACCTCGACCTCGAGCAGGACGTGCGCAGCTTCATGAGCATCGAGGCCAACGCCGACTGGTTCGGCACCGCGCATCATGAATTCGGGCACGCGTTCTACATGCTCGCCTACTCCCGCCCGGAGATCCCGCCGCTGCTGCGCGACGCCCCGCACTCCGGCTTCCACGAGGCGATCGCCGAGCTCGGCGGCCAGTTCTGCTTCCAGCTCCCCTACCTGCGCCGCCTCGGCCTCCTCGCGCCCGACGCCACGATCGACCCCGTCGCCCTCCTGCTCAACGAAGCGCTCACGCCCACGCTGCCCTTCATCGCCTTCGCCTCCGGCACCATGACGCATTGGGAGGCCGACCTCTACGCCGGCAACCTCCCGCCCGAGCAGTGGAACGCGCGTTGGTGGCAGTACGTGCGCGACTTCCAGGGCATCGAGCCCCCGGCGCCGCGCGGCGAGGAGTTCTGCGATGCCGTCACCAAAGTCCACATCAGCTCCACCCCCGGCTACTACGCCAACTACGCGGTCGCCACGGTCATCCGGTATCAACTGCTCGATCACATCGCGCGGAACATCCTGCACCAGCCGCCCCAGAGCTGCGACCTCGCCTCGAGCCCCGCCGTCGGCGTGTTCCTGCGCGGTCTCCTGGAGAAGGGCGCGACCGAGGACTGGCGTAAGCTCCTGCGCGACGCCACCGGCGAGGAGCTCTCCGCCCGGGCGATGCTCGAGTACTTCGCCCCGCTCCAACGCTGGCTCGAGGAGCAGAACCGCGGCCGCGAGATCGGCTGGGAATAGACGGTCGATCGCTCGGTCGCGCGTTGAGACCACAAGAGCTGAACGCCCGATGCCCGAGGGAATCCCGGACACGCCGAAGGCGACTATGAGGCCTCCGACGGTTTCGCGCGCGTCACTCGACGCTCGACTCTCGTCTACAGCATCAAGCCTCAGCCCCGCACCAGCGACCAGAGCTGGCGCGCCTTGCCGATCAGCTCCTTCAGCGCGGCGGGGGTGATGGCCTGCTTCGGATCGTCGCCGATACCCTGGCTCGGCGCCACGTGGCACTCCACGCAGAGCCCGTCGGCCCCGTAGGCGATCGCCGCCAGCGCCGCGGCGGGCACGTAGTTCGCGCGGCCGACCGAGTGCGACGGGTCCACGACCACCGGCGCCCACGTGCGCTCCTTGAGCAGCGGCACGATGCACTCGTCGGGGTGATTGCGGTATCCATCCGGCGCGGGCGCCGTGCCGCGCGGGCAGAGGATCACATTCGGGTTGCCGAAGCTCGCGATGTACTCGGCGGCGGAGATGAACTCCGCGATCGGCCCCATGTGCAGGCTGCGCTTCAGGAGCACCACCGTCTCGCGACCGGCGATGGCGCGCCCGATCTGCTGGAGCAGCGAGTAGTTCAGCGCGTTGCGCGCACCGACCTGGATGGTGTGCACGCCGGCGGCGAGCGCGAGGCGCAGCTGGTGCTCGTCCATCACCTCGGCGTCGACCGGCAAACCGGTGCGCCGCGAGGCCTCCATCAGGATCTCCAGCGACTTGTCGTCGCCCTGGAACGCGTAGGGATTCGTCCGCGGTTTCCACACCCCGCCGCGCAACGCCTGCGCCCCGGCCTCCTTCACCGCCGCGGCCGTCTCGTAGAAGAAGTTTGGATTCTTCGGATCGATCGTGCACTGGCCGGCGATGACGAACAGCTCGCGCCCAAGCTCCACGCCGCCGAGGCGGATCGCGTGGCTGGCAAGGTCGGAGCGGGCGTCCATCAGCTTGAACGGCGACTGGATCCGGTCGACGCGGTCGACATACGGCAGGCCCTCGAGGCGGTTGATCATCAGCTCGTCGCGTTCGTCGCCCACGATGGCGTAGATCGAGCGCATCGCGCCGATGATCGGCTGGATGCGGCAGCTGAAGGCGCCGACGATGGCGGTGACTTCGGCGAGTTGGACGGCGGTGAGTTCCTTGCCTTTGGGTAGGATCATGACGGGTGGAGCGCGAGTGCGGCGGCCAGCATTGTGGTTCGGCGCCGGTTTGCAACGAACGTGAAACCCGCCGCCCTGGCGGCGGTCGGCGCCCGGTGGTCGATCTTCGTGCCCTTCGGTACCCGCGGTCGTCCGCACTCCGGTCTCCGGTTTACAGTCCACAGTCCACCGTTCACCGGCCACCGCCACCGTCCACCGTCCACAGCCCACCGTCTACCGTCCACCGTCCACCGCCACCGTCCACCGGGCGAGGTTCTCTTTGCCATGGGCGCCGCAACCGTTTGACTGCGCCGCGGATGATCGAAGTCGAACACCTCACCCGCGTTTTCCGCACCTACAAGAAGCAGCCCGGTTTCTGGGGCGGCGTGAAGGGTCTGTTCAAACGTGAGTTCGAGGAAGTCGCCGCGGCCAACGACATCAGCTTCTCCATCGCCGAGGGCGAACTCGTCGGCTTTCTCGGGCCCAACGGTGCGGGCAAGACCACCACGTTGAAGATGCTCTCCGGCCTCATCTTCCCGACCTCCGGCCGCGCGCGCGTGGGCGGTTTCGATCCCACCGAGCGCCGCAACGAATACCGCCGCATCTTCGCCCTCGTCCTCGGCCAGAAGAACCAGCTCTGGTGGGACCTGCCGGCCATCGAATCCTTCCACCTCCTCCGCCACATCTACGGCCTGCCGAAGGCGCAGTTCCAGACCACCCTCGACGAACTCGTCGAGCTGCTCCAGGTCGGCGACAAGCTGCGCACGATGGTCCGCGAGCTCTCGCTGGGCGAACGCATGAAGATGGAGCTCATCGCCGCCCTGCTCCACCGGCCCCGCGTCCTCTTCCTCGACGAGCCCACCATCGGCCTCGATGTCGTCAGCCAGCGCGCCGTGCGCCGCTTCCTCGCCGACTACAACCGTCGCCACAAGGTCACCATCCTGCTCACCAGCCACTACATGGCCGACATCAAGGAGCTGTGCGAACGGGTGATCGTCATCCACAAGGGCCGCAAGATCCACGACGGCGCGATCGACACCCTCAACGCCGCCGAGAGCCGCCAGCGCATCATCCGTTTCCGCCCCGCGGAGACACGCTGGCCCAAGGATTGGCGCCCCTCCGTCGGCACCCTCGAGCCCGACGAGGACGGCGCGCTGCGCATCCACGCCCCGTCCGAGGCCGTCGTCCCCGTCTTCCAGGAAATTCTCGCCGCCGGCCCGGTTGAGGACCTCACCATCCAGGAAGTCCCGCTCGAGGACATCATCGCCGATCTGTTCAGCCGCGCCTGAGCCAACAGACGGTCGAGCGTCGAGCCGACGAGCGATTCGGGTTGGGCCACCGGCGGTCCGCCCTCGTCCCTCGACTCTCGCCCAGCCCCGCACGCCCCTCCCCCCGCGGCCGGGCGCAACGGACACGCCAGTCGCCGAGTATTCACCCGGTCAACGTCACCCGACGGCGAAAAAATCCGTCAAATCCCAGTCTTGCCTGTTAGGATGCGAGGGTTTTTCCTCTCTCACGTATGAACCCCAATCCGCCGCTCCCCACCATGCTCGTCGTCGACGACGAGGACGGCCTGCGGACGGCCCTGCGGATGGTGTTCAAGAACCAGTTTCACGTCCACGCCTTCGACAACGGCGAGGCGGCGCTCGACTTCGTCCGCGACCACGCCGTCGACGTGGCCATCCTCGACCTCCACATCGGCCGGGAGAGCGGCCTGGAGTTGCTCGCCCGCATCCGCGACACCGACCCGCGTATCGAGGTCGTGATGCTCTCCGCGCAGGAGACGCTCGCGAGCGCCAAGCAAGCGATGCGCCTCGGCGCCTGCGACTTCCTTGCCAAACCCTTCGATCTGAATGGCATCCGCGAGGCCGTCGGCCGCGCCCACCGCCTGCGGGCGACCACCAATACGATCGAGGCCGGCACCGAGCGCCTCAAATCCCTCACCGAGCAGCTCCACGACGCCTTCAGCCGCGAGGAGATGACCCGCACCGCCAACGAGATCTACGCCGGCGTCATCCACGACCTCAACAACCCGCTGGCCATCATCTCCGGCTTCGTCGACGTCCTCCTCAAACAGATCGAGGGCGCCGAGCGCCTCGAGGGCAAACCCCTCCAGGATCTGCGTCACCATCTTTCCACGATCAACAAGCAGGTCGGCGCCTGCAGCGAGATCTCCTCCCGCTACCTGCGTTTCGTCAGCCGCCTGGGCAAGGCACCGCAGCACGCCCCGGTCAACCAGGCCCTCACCGACATCGAGCAACTCCTGCGCAACCACCCCGCGCTCAAGAGCAGCCTGCTCGTCGTCGATCATCTCGAGGATGATCTCGTGGCCAATCTCCAGGGCGAGGAACTGCTCCAGGCCCTGCTCAACCTCGCCGTCAACGCCCTCCAGAGCACCGACGCCCCGCAGACCGTCCACATCTTCGCGGAGACTGTTAACCGCCCGCTGGCGACCTCCACCTTTGTCAACGGCCCCGATGTCCGGCACATCGGCCTCGACTCGCTCTCCAACACCCCGCCTTTCGTCGCCCTCTCCGTCGCCGACCAGGGCAGCGGCATCCCGCCCCACGTCCTGCCGCGCATCTTCGAGACCTATTTCACGACCAAGGGTCCCGGGCGCGGCACCGGCCTCGGCCTCTCGATCGTCGCCCGCCTCGTGCGCAACGCCGGCGGCTACATCCGCGTCAACACCCAGCCCGGCCGCGGCACCGTGATGACCCTCATCCTGCCCGCCCAACGCATCGCCGGCGCCCCCTACCACGTCGACCCGCTCGAAACCGGCGACACCCTGCCGCCCGTCTGAGCGCCGGCGTTTTCGGGTTCGCCACGCCTGCCGCGAGCCCCTGTCTTCAACCCGTGGACTGGCTCGCCCTCCTCCTCGGTTCCGCCCTCGGCGCCCTCGTCGCCTGGCTCTACCTCCGCGCCCGCGAAACCGCTTATCGTGTCCATATTTCGGGCACCGACACCCAGCTCGCCGAGACCCGCGCCGCGCTCGACGCCGCCCGCACCGAGCTCGAGCGCCTGCGCACCCTCGCCGCCGAGCGTGAGACCGCCGCCGCCCGCCTCGCCGCCACCCTCGACTCCGAACGCACCGCCTCCACCGAGAAGCTCGCCGCCCTCCAGGACGCCCAGTCCCGCCTCTCCGACGCCTTCAAAGCCCTCTCCGCCGACGCGTTGAAACACAACAACGAGTCCTTCCTCAAACTCGCGCAGACCGCCCTCGCCCAGTACCAGGAGGGCGCCCGCGGCGATCTCGACAAGCGTCAGCAGGCCATCGACTCGCTCGTGAAGCCCATCCGCGAGTCGCTCGAGAAAGTCGACGTCCGCATCGGCGAGATTGAGAAGACCCGCGCCGGCGCCTACTCCGCCCTCTCCGAACAGCTCAAGTCCCTCGCCACCGCCCAGGGCACGCTCCAAACCGAGACCACCCGCCTCTCCACCGCCCTCAGCGGTACCCGAACCGCCGGTACGTGGGGCGAGCTCCAGCTGCGCCGCGTCGTCGAACTCGCCGGCATGGTCGAGAACTGCGATTTTTCCGCGCAGGAGGTCGCCGATGACCGCAAGCGCCCCGATCTTGTCGTCCGCCTGCCACGCGGCCAGATCATCGCCGTCGACGCCAAGGCGCCCACCGACGCCTTCCGCGAAGCCGCCGCCGCGAGCGACCCCGCCGTCCGCGCGTCCAAACTCGCCGAGCACGCCGCCAAGGTCCGCGGCCACATCGACGCCCTCGCCACCCGCGCCTACTGGGAGCAGTTCAAACCCTCGCCCGAGTTCGTCGTGCTCTTCCTGCCCGGCGACCAGTTCCTCGCCGCCGCGCTTGAGGCCGATCCGGCGATCGTCGACCGCGGTATCAACAGCCGCGTGTTGCTCGCCACGCCCTCGACCCTCGTCGCCCTCCTCAAGGCCGCCGCCTACGGCTGGCGCCAAGAGGCCGTGTCGCAGAACGCAGAGGAGATCGCCAAGCTCGGCCGCGAGCTCTACGACCGCATCGTCGTCTTCAGCGAACACCTCGAGCGCGCCGGCCGCGGCCTCGAGCAGGCGACCGCCGCGTACAACAAGGCCGTCGGTTCATTCGAGGGTTCGCTCCTCCCCGGCGCGCGCAAGTTCACCGAGCTCGGCGCCCGTGGCGCGAAGGAGTTGCCCGCCCTCCCCGGCATCGAGACCACCGTGCGCGACCTCGCCCGCCGGAGTTGAAGCGCCAATCTGCCGCTGTAGCCGGCCGCGCCGAGGCCGGCAAAAACGTCGGCCCACGAGCCGCCGGGTTCGCCACCCCCGGCCACATTTAGGCGCCAACTGCGCCCGCGCCGCCCCACGCCCGTTCAGCGCCGCACCGGCCAGAACGTGTGGGGAGTGAACACCACGGTCGCCGGCATCTTGTCCATCGGGCCGAAGTTCGCGCTCACCCCGACCGGGCCGTAGGTCTCGTCCGCCGCCTCGAACCGCGCCCGCAGTGTCGCCCGGTCCGGGAAGAACCCGTGGCGCGTCACCGGCAGCGTCACCGTGATCGGCGCATGCCCCACCACCCGACCGTCGACCAGGATCAACGCGCCGCTGGGCCGCGACTCGATCCGCACGGTCGCCCTCGCCACCGGTTCGTCGACCGGCGCCAGCGTCCCCGTGGGCCACACCTGGTTTCCGGTCACACAACCACCAAAGAGAAGCGCCAACGTTACACCCAGGCCCGTGAAAATTCGTGAGTTCATCGCAGACAAGCGGTCGACCTGAACAAGACCATCGCCGTTCCCGCAAGCACCAACCTTGAGGCTCGGCCGCAGCGCCCGATTCTCACGAGGCACTCGGGCTTGCCTTGGTAGGGACGCCGCCTCGTGTTCTTCGCGGCGAAGAACACTGGGCCGGCGTCCGCGGCCGGCGCTCCGCGCCGGCCCTACCCTCGGACAGCTTCACCTTATGTGTGTCTCAACCGAGGCAGCGTGAGGATTCGGGCCGCAGCGCCACCGCTTCCCCAGAGGCGGCCCCGTGAATGTTCCGCTGTAGGCCGGGCCGGCGACCCGGCTTCCGTCGATCGCCACCTCACCGAGGGACCTACAGCCGGACCGGCCCTGAACACCTTCCGGCGCGGCTCGCCCCACCGTCCACCGTCGACCGTCCACCGCCCACCGCCCACCGTCTACAGTCCACCGTCCACCGTCCACTGCCGCCCTCACTCGCTCCAGCCGCCGCGCCGGTCCGATTTGCGCTTCGCGCGGTGCTTCTTGCCGGCGAGCATGCGCACCTTCTGCCCGTGCGAACGCTGGCGGTTGCGCCGCCGTTCAAGTTCTTTCGCGTCGCGCACCTCGGCCGCCGCCGCGCGCTTCCGCTCCTCGAGCCGCGCCGCCAATTCCGCCCACGCGAGCTCCCGGTTGCGCGTCTGCGAACGTTCGCGCTGCATCCGCACTTCCACGCCGCTGGGCCGGTGGCTCAGCTGCACCGTCGACGAGGTCTTGTTGACCTTCTGCCCGCCCGGCCCGCTGCCGAGGATGAATCGCTCGTCGCAGTCCGCCACGCCCACGCCCAGCGCCGCCAGCCGCGCCGCCAGCGCCTCGTCGTGCAGAAACTCAAACTCGTTGGGTGTGCTCATCGCGTGTGCCCTCTCGTTAACGACACCATCACGCCCTCCGCCGCGGAAGGAAACTCGGATCTTCGCCACGGCGCCCAGTCGGTCCGGACGCAAGGTCCGCCCCTACCGCAGTGAACCTCCGCACCGTCCCCCGTCCCCCGTCCACAGTCCCCCGTCCACAGTCCCCCGTCCACCGTCCACTGTCTACCGTCCACCGTCCACAGTCCACCGTCCACCGTCCACAGTCCACTGTCCACCGTCCACTGTCCACCGTCCACCGTCCACCGCCCACCGCCCACCGCTTCCCCTGAAACTTGTTGTTCCCTTCGCGGTCAATTCTGCCTCAATCTCGCCCTCCCTAAACGCATGAACCCCGGACAAGTCTGGACCCAGAAACTGCGCACCGAAATCGGCAAGGCCGTCATCGGCCAGGACCAGGTCGTCGAACGCCTGCTCGTCGCGCTGCTCGCCAACGGCCACGTCCTCCTCGAGGGCATGCCCGGCCTCGCCAAGACCCTCCTCGTGCGCAGCCTCGGCCGCGCCCTCGGCGTGCAGTTCGAACGCATCCAGTTCACCCCCGACCTGCTCCCGTCCGACGTCGTGGGCACGATGGTCTTCCAGCCGCGCGACGGTCAGTTCACCGTCCACAAGGGCCCGGTCTTCGCCAACCTCCTCCTCGCCGACGAGATCAACCGCGCGCCCGCCAAGGTCCAGAGCGCGCTCCTCGAGGCGATGCAGGAACGCCAAGTCACCATCGGCGGCACTTCGCACAAGTTGCCCGCGCCGTTCTTCGTCATGGCCACGCAGAACCCGATCGAGCAGGAAGGCACGTATCCGCTGCCCGAGGCGCAGACCGACCGCTTCCTCTTCAAGCTCCTCGTCGACTACCCCGAGGCCACCGAGGAGCGCACCATGCTCGAACGCTGGGGCTCCGTGACGGTGCAGCCCGAGCTGCAGCCCGTCTCCTCCGGCACCGAACTGCTCGAGCTCCGCAAACACGTCGACGCAATCCACGCCGCCCCCGCCGTCCAAGGCTACATCCTCGCCCTCGTCCGCCGGACGCGCGAACTCGCCGGCCAGAGCGCTGAAACCGGAAACCGGAAACCGGAGACCGGAAACCTCAGCAGCCCATCGGCCCTGCCGCCGTCCTCCGACCCGAAACCCGAAACCCAAAACTCGAAACCGGGAAGTCAGCGTAAGCTGACGTTCGGCGCCTCACCCCGTGCGTCCTTGGCGCTACTGCAGTCCGCCCGCGCCCTCGCCTGGATGCGTGGCCAGGAGTTCGTGACGCCCGCCCTCGTTCAGGAACTCGCCCCCGACATCCTCCGCCACCGCATCGGCCTCACCTACGAAGCCGAAGCCGAGGAGCTCACCCCCGACGCGATCATCCGCGACCTCCTCAAGTCCGTCCCGGTCCCGGCGGCGTGAGATCGGGGAGGGTAATTGATGAGCGCACATAGCACCACAGTTCGCCGACTCATGGTGGCTGCCGTCGCCGTAGGCTGCGCGTGTTCAGCGACCTCGTTGTCCGTGGCCGCAAACTCGCGTACAGAGACCGGAGCACTCCGATTTCAAACCTCGGTAGCCGCGCAATTCAGCGATTCCGGACTGAAGACTGCGTTCGAGTCAGCCCAGACGCTCACCGTGTACATCAACAACACGATCGATAACGGTCTCCCCCGAATTTTGGCACAACCGGATTCAGCCCCCGCGATCGCCCCGCTGAACCTGAACAATCACCAGCGCGATATGCTCAGGTCCGTGTTAAGCGAAGATACCGTCTGCGTGGGGAGCGGTCTACAGCATCGATGTGTCTTCACCCCCGAACTTGTCGTCGATTTCGCCGCAGGAGATCCAGAGCGAAGATACATGATACTAATCTGCGGTTCGGGCCACGGAGAGATGAAGGCATTCGTGGACCAAACTGAGATTCTGCACATCGACCACGGAACATTCAGGTCAGCCTATCTTCGATTTCTCAAAGCGACTTTTCCCGAACACCCGATCACCAAGAAGCTAGAGGAGACATTGATCGCGAGCGAAGCTGCCCACTCGGCCAGCGACACCGGCGCTGAAGCACAGTCACGCTAGTTTCACGTACGATCCGGTGCATACCGCCATGCCTGCCGCTTCACCCACTCCGCACTCCGCAATCCGCAATCCGCAATCGGCCACGTCCTTCGCGGCTTTGCGGCGCTTGGAGTGGCGCGTGCGGCATGCGGTCGAGACGGTGCTCAGCGGCGAGTACCGCTCCACGTTCCGCGGACGCGGCATGGAATTCGACCAGGTCGTGAAGTACGAGTTCGGCGACGATGTGCGCGACATCGACTGGAACGTCACCGCGCGTCTCGGCGAACCCTACCGCAAGAAGTTCGTCGAGGAGCGCGAGGTCACCGTCCTGATCCTCTTCGAAGATTCGCCCTCGCTCCAGTTCGGCTCCGCCGGGCGCACCAAACGCGAGGCGCTGCTCGAACTCGCCGGGCTCATCGCATTGCTCGGTGCCGTGAATCGCGACCGCGTGGGCCTCGTGCACGTCACGCCCGACGGCCACCACCTCTCGCCGCCCGTGCGCGGCCGTAGTCAGATCATGCACATGGCGGCCGGCCTGCTCGGCCGCCCAGCGCCCGCGCTAGACGGCCGCCACACCGTGCCAATCCCGTGGGAGTTCATCGCCCGCGCCGCCCCTCGCCACAGCGTGTTGCTCTGGCTCGGCGACTTCCCGCCGCGCCCCACGCCCGACGGCTGGGCCGTGATCCGCCGCCGTTACCAGCCGATGTGTTTCCGCGTCGACGACCCGTGGGACCGCGCCCTGCCCGATGCGTCGCCGTTCGGCGCCTACGACCCGCTCGCCGGCCGCATCGTGGTGCTCTCGCCGCGTAACGCCGCCGAACGCGCCCAACACGCCGCCTGGCAGGCCGAGCGCGACGAGGCCCTCCGCCAGCTCCAGCCCGACTCGCTCGCCCGTCTCGTGGTGAGCACCCAGGACGACCTGCTCGACGCCATGGTGCGGTTTTTCCGCGCCCGCATGAGCGCATGAGCGCCTAGCGGCGCAAATCACAAAGTTCCAATGGCCAAACTCCAAAACTACCAGCATACAACCGCGCCCTCGGACACCTCGGTTTCCGGTCCGCTTTGGCGTTTGGACTTTGGCGTTCGGACTTCCCCTCCGGGTTTTGCCGTCTCCGGTTTCTTTGGCTTTGGGGATTTGTGGTTCGGAGTTTTCCCTCCGCGTTTTGGCGTTTGGGGGTTCCGAATTCTTTGGCCTTTGGGATTTGGTGTTTGGGATTTCCCCCAATGAGTTGGTCCGACTTCACGTTCCATTCGCCCGGATGGCTGCTCGCGTTGCTGGTGTTGCCATTTCTCTGGTGGCTGCGCTCGCGCCGCGGAGCGGACGTGCTGGTCGTGCCGTTCGCCGGGGCGTGGCAGCGCGGCAGCCACCTCGTCGTGAGCCGCTGGCCGCTCGCCCTCGCCTCCACCGCCCTCGTGCTGCTCGTCGTCGCACTGGCCCGGCCGCAGTTCGTCCAACAACGGCAGGAGGAGCGCAAGGAGGGCTATGATCTCGTGCTCGCGATCGACGTCTCCGGCTCGATGCTCTCCGAGGACTACGAGCGCGGCGGCTCGCGCATGAACCGCCTCGATGCCGTTCGCCCCGTGCTCGACGCCTTCATCGCGCAACGCCCCAACGACCGCATCGGCCTCGTCGTCTTCGCCGGCCGCGCCTACACGCTCTCGCCGCTCACCTTCGACCACGACTGGCTCCGCCGCCAGGCCGAGCGTCTAAAGATCGGCCTCATCGAGGACGGCACCGCCATCGGCGACGGCCTCGGCGTCGCGCTCACCCGGCTTGAGCAGGCGAAACGCGAACAGGCCGGCAAACGCCTCGGCGCCTTCATCGTCCTGCTCACCGACGGCGTGAACAACAAGGGCGCGCTCACCCCGCAACAGTCCGCCGCCATCGCCAAGGGGCGAGGCATCCCCGTCTACACCATCGGCACCGGGCGCACCGGCTGGGTCAACGCGCCGGTCTTCGACCAGGAGGGCCGCCGGCGCGGCACCCGTCCCACTTATACGGAGACCGATGAGCCCACCCTGCAGGCGATCGCGCGCGACACCGACGCCGAGTTTTTCCGCGCCACCGATTCCGGCACCATCGAGGCCGCCTTCCGCTCGATCGATCGCGCCCGCAAGATCGAGTTCCAGGCCAAGTCCTACCTGCTCACCGAAGAACTCTTCGCGTGGTTCACCGTCCCCGCCGCGCTCCTCCTCGCCGCCGCCGCGCTCGCGGTGCGGACCCCGTTTCGCCGCCGCACTTCCGACGGGATTTCGTCGCCCGCGGCAGCTCATTCTTGAGCACCGCAAATCCCAAACTCCAATGATCAAACACCAAACCGATCCCGCCAGCTCCCGCCAACCGCGGCGCAGGCCGCCGGTCTGTTCGAGCGTCGAAATTCTGGTGTACGACGTTTTCGGCTTCTTTGGTGTTTGGCCATTGGCGTTTGAGTTTTCTCCACTGCTGTGACTTTCGCCTCTCCCCATCTTCTCTGGCTGCTCGTGCTCCCGGCCGTGCTCGCTGTCGCCGATGGGCTGCGACGCACCGCCGCGGCGGCCGAGTCGTGGCCCGGCATCCGCCGCCTCTGGGCCGGCCCGGGCGGGCTCGCGCCCAGTCACCACAGTGCCCGCGCCCCGATGCGCTGGCGGCTCTGGTGTGGTCTGGCGCTGTTGATCGTCGCCCTCGCCCGCCCGCAGTGGGGCAAGATCGAGGAGCGCGTCTTCGACCAATCCCGCGAGGTCCTCCTCGCGCTCGATCTCTCGCGCAGCATGCTCGCCGCCGACGTAAAGCCCACGCGCCTCGAGCGCGCCCGGCTTCTCGTTGAAAGTCTCCTCGACCGCCTCAAGGGCGAGCGCGTGGGCCTGCTGGTCTTCTCCGGCACCGCCTTCCTCCAGTGCCCGCTCAGCCCGGACTACGAGGTGCTCCGCGAGTTTCTCCCCGCGCTCGACCCGGACTACCTGCCCGAGGGCGGCACCGACTACGCGCGCCTGCTCAAGGCCGCACTCGAGGCGTTTTCCAACGAGGCCGGCGCCGATCGTTACCTCATTGTCCTCAGCGACGGCGAAGCGCTCACCGAGGACTGGCGCAGCCAGCTCGAAACGATCAAGCAACGTGGTATCCGCGTGATCACGCTCGGGGTCGGCACCGAGGCGGGCTCGGTGATCCCGGGCAAGGACGGCGGCTTCGTGAAGGACGAGCGTGGCGCCGTCGTCATGTCGAAGCTCAACCCCACCACGCTCAAACAACTCGCCTCCGCCACCGGTGGCGCCTACGCCGAGGCCTCCGGCTGGCTCGACCTGCCCGCGCTGCTCCAGCAGACCGTCGAGCGCGGCAAACAAGGCGCGTTGTCCGAGCGCAAAAGCATCCGGCTCGGCGAACGGTTCCAGTGGTTCCTCGCCCCCGCGCTCCTATTGCTGCTCTGGAGCTACTGGCACGAGTTTCCCATCACGCCCAAACCGCGTGACCTGCGGCGCCACAGAGCCGCCTGACGGCTCGAAAATCCCAAACGCCAATGGCCAAACGCCAAAGTACGCAGAGTCACTCCGATGGTGGGTCGGGCTTTACGCCCGACAGCGCGGCGCGTGGTGCGGTGCTTCAGCCCGCACCGCCCGACTCCGCGCGCGTCTGCATCGGCCGCTCGCCCCCCGACCGTCGCCCTGAAGGGTCGACCCACGGCTCGGCCGGCATCCGGGCATTGTCGGTTCTCCGCCTCAGTTCTCTTTGGCTTTTGGCCCTTGGCGTTTGGAGTTTTCCCCTTTCCGCCGCTCAACTCGCGTCCCCTCCCGCCGCTGCGCCGCAGATCACCGAGGCCGCGGCGCCTCCGTCCAGCGAACTGCCCAAGCTCGTCGCACAACTCTCCGCCCAACCCGCGCTCTCCGCCGCCGATTGCGCGAAGTTCGCCGGCGAAACGCTCACCCACGGCCAGAACGTCCGCCAGTCCGGCCAGCCCGTGAAGCCGGGCATCGTCCAGGACGGCCTCGCCGCCGTCGACCGCGGCGAACGTCTCGACGCCAAGGCCGCCGACTGGCCCACACTGCGCTCGCAGTTGCAGGACCTCCTCAAGCCCCCGCCGCAGCAGGACCAGCAAAAGGACGAGCAGAAGCAGGAGGAGCAAAAGAAGGACCAGGAGCAGCAACAGCAGGAGCAGAAGAAGGACGATCAGCAGAAGTCCGAAGAACAACAGCAGCAGGAGCAGCAACAGCAGCAATCCGAGCAGCAGAAATCCGAGGAACAAAAACGCGAGGAGCAACAGCAGCAGGAGGCCCAGCAACAGCCGCCGTCCCAACCGCCCGAAGACACCCAGAAGGTCGGCGGCGAGAAGCCTGGGAACGAGGAGGCCAAAGAGCATCCCGAACTCGCGGTCCCGCTGCAGAAGCTCGAGCAGGTCCGCGACCAGGATTCGCCCGCCGAGCTCTTCGAACTGCTCAAGAACGAAGAGCCCAAGGCGGCCGACCAACCCAAGAAAGACTGGTAACCATTTCCCGATGACTCGCCTCCCGCGACTCCTCCTCTCCCTCTGCGTCACGCTCGCCGCGACCGTCGCCGCGCTCGCCCAGAGCATCACCTGGGATCCGCCCGCCGGCTCGCTCGCCCATGGGCAGACCTCCGAACTCAGCCTCATTTTCGAGGACTGCGCCCCGGTCACCGACACTCCCGCTCTTCCCGCGATCGACGGACTCCGCCTCGGCCGGCCGTCGGCGGCCCGGCAGACCTCGATGATCAACTTCAAGATCTCGAGCCGCGTCGTGCTGACCTACCCGGTCGCCCCGACCAGCTCCTCCGGCCGTATCGTCATCCCGGAGTTCGAGGTGGAGACCGACAAGGGCAAGTTGCGGGTGCCCGCTGCCGCCTACGACGTGGGCGAGGCCACCGTCGGCCGCAGCAACGTGCCGATCGAGCGCGTCGCGAGCGCCACGATCGTCGCGGAACCGGCCACCGTCTGGGTCGGCCAGGTCTTCGATCTCAAGTACCGACTCCTCGTCTCGCGGCGTTTCAACCCCACCGGGGTCGGTCCGCTCGACTGGACCGCCCCGCCCGCCGTCATCGTCGATACCACTCCGGCCGGCAATCCCCAGCTCGGGCCCTCCCCGCTCGGCCGGTTCGAGAACATCGAGGCCACCGTCGGCGGCGACGCCCGCGTGGGGCTCGCCAGCCAGACGCGCGCGTGTCTCCGCGAGCCGGGCACACACGTGCTGCCCGTCGCCCGCCAGCCCGTCACCCTCGCGACCGGTGGCGGCGGGTTCGATTTCTTCGGCCGCCAGAGCAGCGAACAATACCTCATCACCAGCACCGCCCCGACGATCGTCGCCCGCCCGCTCCCCGCCCCCGCGCCCGCCGACTTCCAGCAGGCGGTCGGCCAGTTCACCTTCACCGCCAAGGTCGTCCCCACCACCGCCGCCGTCGGCGAGCCCGTCACGTGGACACTCACGCTTGAGGGCACGGGCAACTGGCCCGAAGGCCTCGGCCTTCCCGCCCGCGAGGTGTCGCGCGACTTCCGCGCCTTCCAGCCCAACGTGCAACGGAAACTCAAGGACGGCACGCTCTTCGAGGGCACGCTCACGGAGGACATCGTGCTCATGCCCACCAAGCCCGGCACCTACACCCTCGGTCCGGTGAGCTACTCCTACTTCGATCCGGCCGCGGGCACCTACAAGACCGTGCGCACCCCGCCGGTTAAGGTCACCATCACCCCCGCGGCCCCGGCCAATCCGTTGGCCACCGCACCCTCCTCCGGTGCGCCCGTGATCCAATTCACCCCTGACTCCTCTTCGCCGGACGCCGCCGCGCCGGTGGTGAAGTCCCCGGCCCCGGAGCTGCCGGGCCACCTGCCGATGGAACCGCTCGCCGGCCACGCCGCCGCAGCAGCCCCGTGGCCCACCATCCCGCTGGCGCTCCTGCTCTCGCCGCTGGTCCCGCTGGCGCTGCTCTGGCTCGGGCTGGGCTGGCGCCGCGCGCGCCTCGACGATCCGCGCCGCGGCCAACGCTTCGCGCTCGCGGAGTTGCCCGCCGCCGTCGCCGCCATCGCGGAAGCCCCGGACTCATCTGCGCGCGCCGTGGCGCTGCGCAACTGGCAACAGCTCGCCTCCCTCGCCTGCGGCACCGACCACGCCGCCCCATCGGCCGAGGTCTTCGCGGCCGCCGCGGGCCGCGAGTTCGTCCGCGCCAACGCCGACACCGCCGCCACCTGGGCCCGCCTCTGGCAGGAAGCCGATGCGCACCTCTACGGTCGCTCCGCGTCGCTCCCCGGGGATTGGATCGCCCGCGCGACGGCGGCGTGCCGCACCGCGCGGCTGCGACGCCTTTCCCCGTTCGCCGCGCTGCGCCCGTCGAGCCTCTGGCCGCTCGCGCTGCTCGCGCTGGTCTTCGCCGGTGCCCCGCGCGCCGAGGCCGTCGGAGCCGCCGAGGAATCCTACAACCGCGCCGAGTTCGCCAACGCCGAGCAGACCTGGCGCGCCGGTCTCGCCGTCACCCCCGCCGATTGGATACTGCGGCACAATCTCGGCCTCGCCGTCGCCCAGCAGAACCGCTGGTCCGAGGCCGCCGCACAGTGGAGCACCGCCTTCCTCGCCGCCCCCCGGGATCCCTCCGTGCGCTGGCATCTTGCGCTCGGTCTCGAACGCGCCGAGTTCACCCAGCCCGAGTTCGCCGCCCTCTCCGCCGGTACCGGCCTCGCCGGGCTCGCCCGTCTTGCGTCGCCCACCGAGTGGCAGCAGGCGGTGGTCGCCGGGTCTCTTCTCCTCTCACTCGCGCTGGCCGCCGGCCTGCTGACCCGCCATTTCCCGCGCCGCCGGTGGCTGGGCTGGGCTGCCGCGCTGAGCGCGCTCGTGGGCCTTCTCGCCGTCGCCGGCGGGTTCACCGCGCTGCGTGAATACGGACCGCTGGCCCATCCCGACGCCGTGCTCGTCTGGAAGGCCGCCGAACTGCGCAGCGTGCCGACCGAAGCCGGCGAGCAGAAGACCGAGCCCCTCGCCGCGGGCACGATCGCGCTCTGGCAGAAATCGTTCTTCGGGTGGGACCAGCTTCTTTTCCCCAACGGCCAGACCGGCTGGACCCGCCGCGAAAACCTCCAGCCGCTGTATCCGAAGAAATTTGAAACCGCTAATTCGCGCTGATTGCCGCTAACTCCAGAGACGGATACTGCGACCCGCCATCTCCGACCGAGCACCGCGTTCCGTATTCCGGAACACGGTCTGGAGCCAGACCTCCACCTAACTCGGCAATCTCCGAATCGATCGCTCCGAATTAGCGAAAATCAGCGTCCATTAGCGGTTACTCTTCACCTCATTTCATCCGCTTCGCCGCGTCTCTGTGATTCCGTCACCCTCCATCCTCTGCCGCCCACTCCGCCCCGACGAGGCCGACGAGGCGTGCGCGCTGGCCCGTGCGGTGTTCGACCAATTCGTCGCCCCCGAGCAGCACGATAAGGGCCGCCGGATGTTCCACGCCTTCGCGCAACCGGCCGCGCTGCTGCGCCGCCACCGGACGCGCTACACGACCTGGGTCGCCGTCGAGGGGCCGCGCGTGGTGGGCGTGCTGCACCTCCACGCCCGTAACCACATTTCGCTGCTTTTCACCGCACCGGACTGCCAGGGCCGCGGCATCGCCACGCGCTTGCTGCGCACCGCCGCCGAAGCCGGCGGCTTCGTCGCTCCCGCCACGGTGAACTCCAGCCCCAACGCCGTCGGTTTCTACGCCCGGCTCGGTTTCGCGCCCGACGGCCCGGAGCTCCTCAAGAACGGCGTGCGTCACCAGCCCATGCGATTGCCGGCGCTCCCGCTTTGGGGGCACGCCGAGCCGCGGGATTTGCCAGGTGCGCCCTGACGGAGCCCGCTGGCGCTGGTCTCTCGTCTGCCTTCAACACCACTCAGGCAGCGTCGGCGGCGTCCGCTTCCTTGGGCTCCGCGGACGTCGCGGAGGCGAGGCGCACCATCGGCTTCTTCTTGCCGAGCACGACCGCGCGATCGACGACCACCTCGGCGACACCCTGGCGGTGCGGCACCTCGTACATCACGTCGAGCATCAGCTTTTCGAGAATCGAGCGCAGCGCGCGGGCGCCGGTCTTGAGCTCCATCGCCTTGAGCGCGATCTCGTGGATGGCGTCGCGGCTGAAGCGCAGTTTCACCCCGTCCATCGCGAAGAGCTTCGAGTACTGCTTGATCATCGCGTTCTTCGTACGGAGCAGGATCTTCTCGAGATCCGGCACGGTGAGCGCGTCGAGCACGGAGACGACCGGCAGGCGGCCGACGAACTCCGGGATCATGCCGAACTGGAAAAGATCCTCGGGCGCGATGGTGCGCATCATCTCCTCGGGCGTGAGCTGCTTGGTCGCATCCTGCGCGAGGCCATAGCCGAGCACGCGTTTGCCGGCGCGGCGCTGCACAATCTGCTCAAGGGTGACGAAGGCGCCGCCACAGATGAACAGGATGTTCGAGGTGTTGACCTGGATGTATTCCTGATTCGGGTGCTTGCGGCCGCCCTGGGGCGGGACGCTGCAGGTCGTGCCTTCGAGAATCTTGAGCAACGCCTGCTGCACGCCCTCGCCGGACACGTCGCGGGTGATCGAGGGGTTCTCCGATTTGCGGGCGATCTTGTCGATCTCGTCGATGTAGACGATGCCGCACTCGGCGCGCTTCACATCGTAGTTCGACGCCTGGAGGAGACGCAGGACGACGTTCTCCACGTCCTCGCCCACGTAGCCCGCTTCGGTGAGCGTGGTGGCATCGGAGATGGCGAACGGGACGTCGAGGATCTTGGCCAGGGTGCGGGCGAGGAGCGTCTTGCCGGAACCGGTCGGGCCGACGAGCAGGATGTTGCTCTTCTCGACCTCGACATCGTGGAACTCGGCCGTGAGGTCGCCCTGGATCTGCGGCGCGGGGGAGTTGCGATTGGCGTCGAACGAGAGGCGTTTGTAGTGATTGTACACCGCCACCGAGAGGACCTTCTTGGCGTGGTCCTGGCCGATCACGAAATCGTCGAGGACCTTCTTGATCTCGGCGGGCTTGACGAGGCGGAAGGTGGGTCGGCCCGCCGCCTCGGGTGCGGCGGTCTTGAGCTCACGGTCGATGATCGTCTTGCAGACGGTCACGCAGGAGTCGCAGATGTAGACTCCGGGGCCGGCGATGATCTTGCGGACCTCCGACTGCGATTTCCCGCAGAAGGAGCAGAGCGTCATGCGCGAGGATTTGGCCATCGGGAAGAGGCGCGACCGCAGCGCGGAGGTGGGACGGGAGACGGGGGGCTCAGGCGACGGCCTTGAGCGTGGTGGCGACGTCGTTCTTCGATTCGAAAACCTTGTCGACGATGCCGTAGGCGAGGGCTTCCTGCGCGCTCATGTAGTAGTCGCGATCGGAGTCCTTCTCGACCTGGTCGGGCGTCTTGCCGGAGTGCTTGGCGATGATCTCGTTGAGCGTACGGCGCCAACGGATGATCTCCTTGGCCTGGATGGCGATGTCGGCCGTCTGGCCGGAGGCGCCGCCCGTGGGCTGGTGGATCATCACGCGGCTGTTGGGCAAAGCGAAACGCTTGCCCTTCGTGCCGGCGGCGAGCAGCACGGTCGCCATCGAGGCGGCCATGCCGATGCAGTAGGTCACCACATCACACTGCAGGAAGTTGATCGTGTCGTAGATCGCCATGCCGCCGGTGACGACACCGCCCGGCGAGTTGATGTACAGATGGATGTCCTTCTTGGGATCCTCCATCTGCAGGAACAACAGCTGGGCGATCACCAGGTTGGCGACCGCGTCGTCGATCGGCGTGCCGATGAAGATGATCCGGTCCTTCAACAGGCGCGAGTAGATGTCCATGCTCCGCTCGCCGCGGCCGGTATTTTCCAGAACGATCGGGACGTAGTAGCTCACGTGTGGTGGTGGTGGCTGGTGCGCGATGCAGCGCGGGCTCAGGCCTGCGCGGGCGCGGTCACGACCGTAGCCTGCGAGACCACGAAATCAAGGGCCTTGTCCAGAAGCAGCTGCTGCTGCATGGAGCGCACGCGCTCGCGGTCCTTGCCGAGCTCCTTCACGAGCTTCTCGGGGGCCTGGCCGGAACGCATCGCCTCCATGCGGATGAAGCGGTCGTAGTCGGCGTCCTTGAGCTCGATCTTCTCCTCGGCGGCGATGCGCGCGAGGATGAGCTGGACCTTGGCGTTGCGGGCGGCGGCCTTCTGGGCGTCGGCGACGAGGGCTTCCTTGTTCTGCTCGAACGTCTCCGCCGGCACACCACGGCGCATGTTCTCCTCCATGAAACGGCGGAGGATGCTCTGCGTCTCGGACTCGATCAGGCTCTGCGGGAGCTCGAAATTGACCGCCGCGGCGAGCTTCTCGGTGACCTGCTGGCGCTGAGCGGCGCGGTTGTCCATCTCCTTGCGGTACTTGAGGTGTTCGCGGGTGCGGGTCTTGAGCGCGTCGACCGACTCGACCTGCGCGCCCTTGAGGAACGCCTCGTCGAGCGCCGGCAGCACCTTCTCGCGCACCTCGAGCACCTCGATCGCGTAGACGGCTTCTTTGCCGGCGAGCTCGGTGACGTGAAACTCCGCCGGGAAGGCGATCGTGACGTCCTTCTTGGCACCCGTGGAGAGGCCGCCGATCTGCTGGCCGAGGCCGGGAAGCAGGCCTTCGTTGCCCTCAACTTCCTCCCAGGTCTGCGGCGCCTTGCCGAAGATGGCGCGGTCCGGCACGAGCTCGGCCACGGCCTGCTCGCCGATCTTGCCCTCGTAGGAAAGCTTCACGTAGTCGCCCTTCGCGGACGCACGTTCCACAACCTTGAAATCGGCGCGCTCGGCGCGCATGGCCTCGATGGCGGCGTCGACCTCGGCGTCGGTCACGTCGACCGGCTTCACCTCGGTCTCGAGGCCCTTGAACTCGGGCGACTTGAACTCGGGGCGGATGTCCACGGTGAAGGTGACGGCGGCCGAGATCCCGGCCTCGATGACCCCTTCCTTCACGTCGACCACGCTGAACACCTCGAGCTTCGACTGCTCCAGACCGTCGCTGTAGGCCTTGTTGACGACCTTCGACTTGAACTCGCCCTCGATCTCCTTCGCGTACCGTTTGGCCACGACAGCCGCGGGCGCCTTGCCCGGACGGAAGCCCGGCAGGCTGGCGGCCTTCGCGATTTCAGCCACCACGGACTGGTGGACGGCCTCGACTTCGCTCTTGTCGAGCGTGATGACGAGGGTTTTGCGGGAAACGGAGACGTCTTGAATTTCGATGTTCACGGCGGAAATCGGGCGTGTTGGTTCTAGATGTGGAATTGGGGACGCTACGCGCCGCCCGTTTTCTCGGTCAATCCCCCTTTTCGACGCTCCCCGAGATCGCGTCGCCGCGCGGCCGCCCGACGGCTTTCCAAGCCCCCTAACCCGCCAGCATTCGATCAACCAAGGCGATCACCGCGCTGCGATCCGCGGTGAAATCGCTGGGACTGTGCCACGAGACCAACGGATCCCGCGGCTGCTCGAAGTCGCTGGGACAAATCACGCAGCCGTAGTCGAGTTTCCGGGCCAAAGCCAAGGTGTAGTAGTAGGGAAACGGCTGGTCGCTCGGCACCAATTCGACGACTTTCGTTCCGGGCCGGCAGAACGCCAGATTCGTGAGCGCCGCCCCATGCGCGCCCACCACGAAGTCCGCCTCGTGAAACGCCGCCTCGGCGTCCGCCATCGCGCCCGGGTCGACGGCTTCGAAACCGCGGGCCGCGAGCTCCGACCAGAGCTCCGCCTCGTTGCGGAGGAGCCGGCGCCCCGCCCGCCGGGTGACGAACAACCGCCGCGGTCGCGCCACCGGCCCGAAGTCGCGTAGCCCCGCGACATACTCCGCGACCCATGGCGCCACCGTCCGCCACGCACTCGGGAAGCTCGGGCAGACCAACTCCTCGCACCGCACGTAGAGCGGCTCGCCCCACCCCACCCAACGCACCCGGTCGCGCGGCACGCCGGCGGCCGTGATCAGGCGTTCGGTCGACGGTGTCAGGTAGCGCGGAAACAGGATGTGGTCGAAATCACCCCAGTTGTGCCCGGCCTGCCGCAGCAGCTCGATCCGCGGCAACGCATCGCACGCCAGATGGAAATAGCTGCACGTCGTGTGCAACCCGACCAGCGACACGGTGCGGCCGCGCAGCCGCTCGGGCCGGCGGGTCAGCCGCGGTCGGTGGACGCGGGGCGCATACTGCACGCGTTCACCCTGCATCGAAAGGTCGGGCACGCGCTCGCCGTTGCGGGTGAACACCCAGCCGTGCTCCGAGAACACCTCGCCGTCCGGAAGCGTCAGCACCCCGCAGGCGGGAAACCGCGTCGCCAGGCACGCCCTGAAGTTCTCCGGCAACGGCCCGGAACCCAGCGCCCGCGGCCAGGAGACATCGACCGCCGGGCGGATCTCGCGCCAGCAGCCCGGATCGGCGCGCTGCAGCCGCGCGAGTGTCGTCCAGCGCGGCGGCAGCAACGCATTGAGCCGGCGCTCGAGCCCGTGGCGAAGACGGTTCCAGTCGGTGGACACACCCCGATCTTCACCGAAACCCCGCCCGTTCCCAGCCACAAATCGCCCGCCACCGCCGCGGGGCTGCCTGCTCCAGTCGAGGAAGAACCCACTCTTGTCGTCGTGCCCCTCGTGGTAGATGGCGCGGCCCGGCGCTTGCCCCCGCCGGGTGTTTGGCCTCTGCTGACGCCCGCACACCCATGCCGCTCCCCGATGCCATCCGCGACCGGATCGAGCTCTTCGCCCGTAACGAGGAGCAGTACCGCGATCCTTCCTACAAGGAGGCCCAGCTCCGCCAGGAGTTCCTCGATCCGCTCTTCGCCGCCCTCGGCTGGGACATGGACAACCGCGCCGGCCACGCCGAATCCTACAAGGACGTCATCCACGAGGACGCCATCAAGATCGGCTCCGAGACCAAGGCCCCCGACTACTCCTTCCGCATCGGCGGCACCCGCAAATTCTTCGTCGAGGCCAAGAAACCCTCCGTCCTCGTCAAGGACGACCCCGCCCCTGCCTACCAACTCCGCCGCTACTCCTGGTCCGCCAAGCTCCCGCTCGGCATCCTCACCGACTTCCAGGAGTTCGCGATCTACGACACCCGCGTCCGCCCCGTCTACGGCGACAAGGCCCACACCGCCCGCCTCTTCTACTGCACCTACGAGCAGCTCCCCGAGAAGTGGGACGAGATCGCCGGCATCTTCGCCAAGGACTCCGTGCTCCGCGGCTCCTTCGACAAGTACGCCGCCACCACGAAGGGCAAACGCGGCACCGCTACCGTCGATGTCGCCTTCCTCGAGGAGATCGAGCGCTGGCGCGAGCTGCTCGCCCGCCACCTCGCGATGCGCAACGAGTCGCTTTCGCAACGCGACCTCAACTTCG
>JAHFTC010000016.1 GCA_023269585.1 Opitutaceae bacterium | reverse complement strand
GCTTCAACCACAACTATGTCGGCACCGAGCATCTCCTGCTCGGCCTGATCAAGCTCGGCCAGGGTGTGGCCGTGAGCGTGCTCCAGAAGATGGGCCTCGACCTCGAGACCGTCCGTGGCGCCGTTGAGAAGCAGGTCGGCGTCGGCCAGGAGGGCAAGTCCGGCGGCAGCATCCCCTACACGCCGCGCGTGAAGAAGGTTCTCGCGCTCGCCGGCAAGGAGGCGAAGGCCCTCAACCATTCCTACGTCGGCACCGAGCACATCCTCCTCGGCCTCCTGCGCGAGGGCGAGGGCGTCGCCGCCCGCGTGCTCAAATCCCTCGAGATCGACATCGAGCGCACCCGCAACGAGATCCTCAAGGAGCTCGACCCGCAGTTCTCCGCCGAGAGCCCCTCGGCGGCCTCGGGTGGAGCCCCGGGCGCGCAGCCGGGCGACGAGGCGATGTCCTCGCCGCGCTCCGGTGCCGAGCCCGCCGGCGCCCCCGGCGAGAAGAAGGAACTCAAGACCCCCGCGCTCAAGGCCTTCGGTCGCGACCTCACCGAGCTCGCGCGCAAGGGCGAACTCGACCCCGTCATCGGCCGCAAGAACGAGATCCGCCGCGTCATCCAGATCCTCTGCCGCCGCACCAAGAACAACCCGGTGCTCATCGGCGAGGCCGGCGTCGGCAAGACCGCCATCGTCGAAGGCCTCGCCCAGGAAATCGCGGGCGGCATCGTGCCGGAGATCCTACTGGACAAGAAGGTCATCACCCTCGACCTCGCCCTCATGGTCGCCGGCACCAAGTACCGCGGCCAGTTCGAGGAGCGCATCAAGGCCGTGATGGACGAGATCAAGCGCGCCAAGAACGTCATCATCTTCATCGACGAGCTCCACACCATCGTCGGCGCCGGCGCCGCCGAGGGCGCGATGGACGCCTCCAACATCTTCAAGCCCGCGCTCTCCCGCGGCGAGCTGCAGTGCATCGGCGCGACCACGCTGAACGAGTACCGCAAGTACATCGAGAAGGACAGCGCCCTCGACCGTCGTTTCCAGAACGTCAAGGTCGAGCCGCCGTCGGTCGAGGACACCGTCACCATCCTCAAGGGCATCCGCATCAAGTACGAGGACCACCACAAGGCCATCTACACCGACAAGTCGCTCGAGATCGCCGCCAAGCTCTCCGACCGCTACATCACCGGCCGTTTCCTGCCCGACAAGGCCATCGACGTCATGGACGAGGCCGGCGCCCGCGCCCGCATCCAGTCCTTGAATCGCCCGCCGGAGATCGAGGCGCTCTCCAAGGAGATCGAGACCGTCTGCGCCCAGAAGGAGGACGCGATCGCCAAGCAGCATTTCGAGGAGGCCGCCAAGTTCCGCGACAAGGAGAAACACGTCCGCGCCCAGCAGGAGAAGGCCCTCGAGGATTGGAAGAAGACCCGCGAGGACCACCGCATCACCATCGACGAGGATCTGATCATGCAGGTCGTGGCCGACTGGACCGGCATTCCGCTCTCGCGCATGGAGAAGAAGGAAAGCGAGAAGCTCCTCCTCCTCGAGACCGAGCTGCAGAAGATCATCATCGGCCAGAACGACGCCTGCCAGGCCATCGCCCGCGCGCTGCGTCGCTCCCGCGCCGATCTCAAGGACCCGCGCCGCCCGATCGGCTCGTTCATGTTCCTCGGGCCCACCGGTGTCGGCAAGACGGAGACGGCCAAGCAGCTCGCCGCGCAGATGTTTGGCAACCAGGACGCGCTCGTGCAGATCGACATGTCCGAGTACATGGAGAAGTTCGCGATCTCGCGCCTCATCGGCTCGCCTCCGGGCTACGTCGGTCACGAGGAGGGCGGTCAGCTCACCGAGCAGGTCCGCCGCCGCCCGTACTCGGTCATCCTTTTCGACGAGATCGAGAAGGCGCACCCGGATGTCGTGCAGCTCCTCCTCCAGATTCTGGAGGACGGCCGCCTCACCGACTCGCTCGGCCGCCAGGTCGATTTCCGCAACACGATCATCATCATGACGACCAACGTCGGCGCGTCGCTCATCCAGCGGCAGACGACGGTCGGCTTCGGCGCGGCCAACGAAAGCATCGGCGACCTCGACAAGATCAAGGAGAAGGTGCTCGAGGAATCGAAGCGCATCTTCAAACCGGAGTTCCTGAACCGCATCAACGAGCTCATCGTCTTCCGCCCGCTCAAGCGCGACGACCTGCTCAAGATCGTGGACCTCGAGGTTGCGAAGGTCGTCAAGCGCGTGGCCGAGCGGAAGCTCGTGCTCGAGGTGCAGACCGACGCCAAGCTGTTCCTCATCGAGAACGGCACCGACGAGAAGTACGGCGCGCGTCCGCTGCGCCGCGCCGTGGAACGTCACCTTGAGGACCCGCTCGCCGAGTTCATCCTCCGCGGCGACTTCAAGGAGGGCGAACCCGTGCTCGTCGTGCGCGGCGAGAAGGCGCTCGAGTTCAAGACGAAGAATCCCGCCTCCGAGACCGGCATCTCGTCCTGAGCCGGTAATTAGTTTCTTACCACCCACGGCGGCGCCCGAAACGGCGCCGCCGCCTTCGTTTTAGCGCGGCCTCGGCGTCGGGCCCGCTCGCGCAGGGCGAGGTCGGGGATCCTCCTAAAATGCGCAGCCGGAACCGACAGAAGGCAAGAACCCGGCGAGGCCGGGTTCTTGGCTTCTTTCGTCTGCGGAACTTCGGAGCATCCGTTCCGCGCCCGGCGGGTCAGGCTTCGCGCTTGTCGCGGCCGGAGCACAGGACGGCGGCGACAAGCGCGACGAGGTCCTGTGCGTCGTACGGTTTGGAGAGGACAGCGGCGAAGCCGTGTTCCCGATGGGCGGTGAACAAGGAGTCGTCGCTGCGACCCGTCGAGAGAACCAGGGGCAGCTGCGGATCAATGGTGTGGAGCTCGGTCTGGATCTCCTTGGCGCCAAGGTCGTCCGGCGCGGTCAGGTCGAGGAGCGCGAGACGGTAGGGCTGGCCGTTGGCGACCGCGGCGCGGGCGAGCTCGATCGCTTCGCGGCCGGCGGCAACGGCGGTGACCTCGTAGCCGGCCCGGAGCAATACGATCATCGCCATGCGGCGGATGGCCATGTCCGCCTCCACCACGAGCAGACGGGCGGACACCGGTGCCGGGGAGCGCGCGCTGATGGCGGCAGCCGAAGGTTGGTCGATGCTCGGTTGATCAGTCTCGGCGGCGGGCAGCCACAGGCGGAAGGTGGTGCCGCGACCCGGGTCGGACTCGACCTCGATATGGCCGCCGTGGCGGCGCACCATCGAGAACACGGTGGCCAAACCGAGGCCTGTGCCGGTTTTTTTGGTCGTGAAATAGGGGTCGAAGATTTTGGGCAGCAGGTCCGGCGCGATTCCGGTTCCTGTATCGGAAACTCTGATGCGAAGGTAGCGGCCGGGTGCGAGGTCGGCGTGGGCACCGGCGACGATGGTTTCGTTGGCGGCGGCCACGTTCAGGGCGCCGCCACGGGGCATGGCTTGGGCGGCGTTGATGGCGAGGTTCTGCAGCACTTGGCCGATTTGCACGCGGTCGATGTGGGCGAGGCGGAGGTCGGCGGGAAAATCGAACTCGGTGCGGACGCTTGAGGTGTAACCGTGGAGGGCGAGCGCGACGGATTCGCGCGCCAGTTCCGGCAGGCGCACGACGGAGCGAGCCGGCGTGCCTCCCTTGGTGAAGACGAGGAGCTGCTGGGTGAGGTCACGGGCCCGGAGGGCGGCAAGCTCGGCGTCGGCCAGGATCTGGTCGAACGCCTGTTGCCCGTGGGCTTCCAGCCGGGCGATGGAGAGGTTGCCGAGGATGCCGGTCAGGAGGTTGTTGAAGTCATGGGCGATGCCGCCCGCCAGCAGACCGAGCGACTCGATGCGCTGCGCTTTCTGGAGTTCGGCCTCGAGGCCGGCCTGGTGTTCGAGCTGAGTCCGGATCTGGGCGGTTTGTTGCGCGACCCGGGCGCGCAGGACGGCGAGCCAGCCGAGCACGGCGACGGTGACGAGCACCAGACCGCCGACGATCCACAGGGAGCGCTCGATGGTGAGCAGCGGCGGAGCCTGGAGCACGACGATGTCGGCCGGGGTGCGCAGTTGGAGGTGGAAATCGATGGGCTGCCGGTACTCGTCGTAGATCGCTCGGTACACGCCGGTCAGGGCCACGACGGCGCCCACCGGACCGTGCACGGGCGCCGGGACGGCGCCTGGGATCAGCGCAGCGAAGCGTCGATCCGCGGCCTGCACGGCGATGGTGCCGCCATCGGGCCGATGGTCCAGGGCCACGATACTGCCGCGCAGCCGAACCAAGCGGCCATCGAGCGTGGCATCCGCGCGCTCGACCCGAGTCACCTCCAGCGCCGCGGGCTCCTCGCCAGGCCCGGCGCGGCGGTAGGTGGCCTCGCGCAAGACCATGCGGCTGCCCTGCATGCCGGGGAGACCAACGACTTCGACCTGATCGCCGCGGCGCAGCGGCGCCGGGTCGCGTGAAAGCACGAGGAGCGAGTCGGTGCCGTCCTGCAAGCAGAGCTGGCGGCCGGGTTCGTGGTAAAGGACGGTGCCGTGCGTGCGGACCCGGCGCAGCGTCGAGTCGGCGGGGCCGAAGGCCCGCAGGCCGGCGAGGGTTCGGGCAGGAAGTGCGAATGGGTCGGCCGGGGTGGGCAGCTCGATGTTGATGTGCTGCGCGCCGGGCACGAGCAGGCGGATGGCGGAGGGGTGATGTCGGGCGTTGGCTGTGACGCTGCAAACGCCGCGCAACGAGAGGATCGATCCGGGGGCGGCGACGATCTGGGCGGTGTCGGGAAGAATGGCGACGAATTCGCCGGAGGTGGAGGTGAGGTCGAGGATGGTTTCCTGCGGGGCGTGCCGGACGCCGCGCAGAAAGGCGCGGGTCGCAACCCAGCGACCGTGGAGGTAACCGGCCAACATTTCGTCGAGCGTGGTGTTGCGCGCTTCGGGCGAACCCAGCGGGTTGATCCAGGAAAGGCTCTCCGCGACCACCAGCGGAGCGAGCTCTCCACGGGCGGTCCGGCCGACGATGCGTACCGAGCAGGGAACCTGCGGGGGTTCGTACGCAAGAGGCGCGAACCGGACTTCGACGGCGCCGGAGACGTCCTGCACGAACATGGACCGACGGTCGGGTGCCAGCCAGGTGGCGACTCCGAAGAGCAGCGCCGGCCGGCCGCGGTCGGCCGCCTCGGGCTCGAGCGCGAGGACCTGGTCGGCGAGCCGCAATGGAACGGGACGGTCGCCCGGGACGGATCCGGCGGCGGGGGCGCCGGTCGGCCGCACGCGGGCGTTGAGCAACTTGCGGTGGATGCCGGCGGCCACGGGGACACCTACCGCCTCCAACGCCGTGCCGATGCGGATGTCGCGGCTCTGGGCGGTGGCGATCTCGATCTGGCCGGTGTCGTCGCGCAGCGTGATTGTCGCGGAGGTGTTGTCGAAGCTGTGCACGGTGCCGGCGACGTGGACGAGGCCGCCGTTGGCGGTGGCGGTCGCCGCCTCGATCGTGAGCAAGGGGAGCGTGAAGGCTGTATCCTCGGAGAGGGCACCGAGCGCCTCCACGTCGGCCAGCGAGTCCACCCAGAGCGCGATGCTGGTGAGTTTGCCGGCGAAATCCCGATGCCCGACATAGACGCCGGCGGCGCGGATCGTCTGTCCTTCGAGGTTGGGCCGCGGGGTCTTCGGAGCGATCTGGACACGGACGACGATGTGGAAGCCCTCGGCGCTTGCCTCCAACATGAGGTGGGAGGGATCGGCCTCGCTCTGACGGTCGACCAGGGCCTCGAGCACCACCAACCGGTTGTCGAACCGGTCGAAGTCCGGGAGCCGGCCCGTGGCCAGCAGGGGGGCGAGGCGCGCCTTCTCCGGGAGCGGGGTGACGCGCGTGCCCGCCAGCGTGATGCCCGTGGCGGGGACCAGCGTGCCTTCGACCCGGAGGCGCTGACCGCGCGGGTAGCGGGGAAAGTCCTTGTTGGTGGGGATGAAGGTCCCGAAGCCGGCGTTCTCGACCCAGAGCAGATTCCAGCCCGGGTCCGAGTAGAGCACCTCTATGTCCCAGCAGATCGGATGCGGCATTTTCGCGCTCTCCGCCGAGATCTGGTAGAACTCCTCGATGGTGTGGACCGGGGCGGGCGGTGGCGCCGCGTGCAATTGCGAAACTCCCCCGATCACCAGCCACAAGAGGACTGCGCCCAGCGCGCCGCGGATCGTCGCTGCGAGTGCACGGCGGGCGCACGGGACATGGGGCGGGGGGAGAGCCTTCGTGGGGGGCGGCATCGGTGCGCGATTGGGGACGCAATAGACACGCAGAATCCGCCCTGTTGCAACCACCGTCCCGAGCGCGAAACCACCGACTTGCGCGGGCAGTGCGAAGCGAGCGCAGAATCCGCGGCGGGGGCGGGCGCTCAATTCCTGACCGTCGTCCCTCGACCCACAAAGTGGTTCAGGCGTATTTGGTCAGGCGAGGGTTGGGCGGACGAGCGGCGAAAGCTTGAGCACCGGGGAGAATGCCCCAGCAAACAAATGAGGTCGATCGTGCCACCGACGGAAAGTCGCTGGCCGCTAGCCCCGAGTCCGCCGCGAGAGGGCTCAGGCGGCGCGGGCGACCTTGGCGAGCAGCGGCAAGACGCTCTCGGGCAGTGCGAGGGGCTCGTCGGTGTCGGAGTCCTCGGCGGGCAGGGGGTACATCTGCTTGAAGTGCGCCCACTCGATGAGCTCGAAGCGGCCGTCGAGATGCTCGACGAGCGCGGTGAGCGACTCCACCCAGTCGCCTGAATTCAGATAATGGATGTCGCCGACCTGCTTGTCGGCGGCGGTGTGGATGTGCCCGCACATCACGCCGGTGCAGCCGTGGCGGCGGGCGAGTTCGACGATCTGCTCCTCGAACTTCGAGACGAAGTTCACCGCCTCCTTCACGCGCGCCTTGATGGCCTTGCTGATCGAGTAGTACTCGAGCCCGCGCCAGGACCGGTAGGAGTTGTAGAGGCGGTTGATCCGCATCAGCAGCTGGTAGCCGAAGTCGCCGAGATGCGAGAGCCAGACCATTTTCATGGTGATGGCGTCGAGCACGTCGCCGTGGAGCACGAGGTAACGGCGGTCGACGCCCTCGTGGATGTGCTGCTCGACGATCTGGAGGTTCTCGAACTGGAGCGGGAGAAAGCGGCCGAGGATGTCGTCGTGGTTGCCGCGCAGGTAGACGATCTGCGTATCGCGCTTCTCGAGCATCTTGAGCACGATCCGGATGAAGCGGGAGTGCTGCTTGGTCCAGCTGCCCGAGCGGCGCAGCTGCCAGCCGTCGATGATGTCGCCGTTGAGGATGAGTTTCTCGCAACGGACGTGCTTGAGGAAGTGGTTCACTTCCACGACCCGGCTGTCGGCGGTGCCGAGGTGGACATCGGAGAGGATGACGGTTTTGACGCGAAGCTTTTGCATGCGGTGCGCGAGCGCGCGGCCCGTGTATAGCAGACGCCGCCCGCCGCGGATAGGGGCCCGCCCGGAATGTCACGGAAACGTCACGCAGGGGCGGGGCTGCGGGGAATCCACCGATAGGCGGGGATACTTTGGTCTCCGGCAGGCCACCGCGTGGACGCACCCGGGCTGATGGCGACGGCGGCGCTCCACGGGAGGGCACGTATCGGAACATGTCAACTAATAGTTGACATGTTCATTTCTCCCGAAGGCGTTGTAGCGGGTGAGGGAAGGCTTGTCCCAACGATCGACCAAAGCGGGCGACTTGGCCCCCGCCGCCGATGCGGATACGAAGGGGCGGCGAGTGGCCGAACCGCTTTAGGCCGGCACGAGGAAGTTCAGGCTCTTCGGCTCGAGGCGGACCTCGATCTCGGGGCCGGCCTCGCGCGTCTCCCCGTCGACATGGATCACGCCGGGCGCGGTGCGGACGATGGTGAACGACTCGCCTTGCGCGGAAAACACGCCGCGGTGCCGCCGCACGTCGCCGGCGAACAGTCGGGCGACAAACCCGGCGGAGCGCAGCAAACCCATCGGCGGGATCGCAACCAGGTCGAGGCGTCCGTCGTCGACCTCGGCCCCGGGGGCGACCCGGGCGTTGTTGCCGTACTGCGCGGAGTTCATCGCGGCCACGATGAACGCCTCGTGGGTGGTGGCGCGGCCGTCGCCGGCCCGGACGACGTAGGTCTCGGGCCGGTAGCCGAAGTAGGCGTTCCAGCCCGTGGTCACGTAGGTGCGCAGACCGCGGCTGGGGAGATTGTTGAACCGGCGGGCGATCTCGGCGTCGAAGCCCACGCCCATGGCGTTGCAGAAACGGTGGCCGGCGGCGACGCCGGTATCGATCACGCGGATCCGCCCGTCGCGCACGATGCGCAGCGCGTGGTCGAGCGAACCGTGCACGCCGAGGTGGCGGCCGAGGCCGTTGCCGGAGCCGCAGGGGATGAGCCCGATCGCGGCCGCGGTGTGGACGACCCCGCAGGCGACTTCGTTCAGTGTGCCATCACCGCCGACGGCGACGATGCGCGGGATGCCGCGGGCGACGGCCGAGCGGGCGAGCTCCGTGGCATGGTGCGGGCGCTCGGTCGCGACGAACTCGGCATCGAGGCCGAGGGCGGCGATGCGCGCGCGCAGTTTGGCGAGAAATCCCGGGCGACGGCGGTTGAGGCCGGAGTGCGGGTTGAAGATGAAGCAGAACTGCGGCATGCGGCGGCGAAGGGCGGCGAGCTTGGGCCGCCTCCCGGGCGTGGCGAGGCGAATGTGAAACCAGCCGCCACGATGCCCGGAGTAACTGGCTACGGAGCTCCGGCAGCAGTGATTCTCGGGCGCGGGGGCGGCGCATGTGAGCCTGCGCTCGACAGCGGCGGGCGGAGCGGGCGTCCTGTTGCGCGTGACTGCTGCCGCCCAGAACCACCCGCTCGCGCCGCTGCCCGGCCCGTACAATGCCGACGCCGCGCTGGACCGTTTTCTGGCGGTGATGGCCGAACGCGGGCTCGCGCTCTACCCGGAGCAGGAGGAGGCGATCCTCGAGTTGTTCGCAGGCAAGAACGTCGTGCTCAACACGCCCACCGGCTCGGGCAAGTCGCTCGTCGCGGCGGCGATGCACTTCCGCGCGCTCTGCGCCGGCGAACGCTCGGTCTACACGTGCCCGATCAAGGCGCTGGTGAACGAGAAGTTCCTCTCGCTCTGCCGCGACTTCGGGCCGGACAACGTGGGCATGATGACCGGCGACGCCTCCGTGAACCCGCAGGCGAAGGTGCTCTGCTGCACCGCCGAGATCCTGGCGAATATCGCGCTGCACCGCGGCCACGAGAGCGACATCCGGGCGGTGATCATGGACGAGTTTCACTACTACTCGGATCGCGAGCGCGGTTACGCCTGGCAGGTGCCGCTGCTCACGATGCCCGGCGCGCGCTTCCTGCTGATGTCGGCCACGCTCTCGTCGACGACGTTCTTCGAGGAGGAGATGACGCGGCTGACCGGCGTGGCGTCGGTCACGGTGCGCGGCGACCGCCGGCCGGTGCCGTTGGAGTTCGAATACTCGGAGACGCCGCTCGCCGAGAAGGTGCAGGCGCTGCTGGACGGCCAGCGCGCACCGGTCTATCTCGTCTATTTCACCCAACGCTCGGCCAGCGAGGCGGCGCAGGACCTGATGAGCCTGAACATCTGCACGCGCGAGGAGCGGGCGGCGCTGGGTGCGGAGCTGGAGAAGACCAAGTTCAACAGCCCGTACGGCAAGGAAGTGAAACGCTGGCTGCGCCACGGCATCGGCGTGCACCACGCCGGGTTGCTGCCGAAGTACCGCGTGCTCGTCGAGCAGCTCGCGCAACGCGGTCTGTTGAAGGTGATCTGCGGCACGGATACGCTCGGCGTGGGCATCAACGTGCCGATTCGCACGGTGGCGTTCACGCAGCTCTGGAAGTATGACGGCCAGAAGTCGGCGATCCTGAGCGTTCGCGATTTCCGGCAGATCTCCGGCCGGGCAGGGCGGCGCGGGTACGACACTGTCGGTTACGTCGTGATCCAGGCGCCCGAGCACATGGTCGCCAACAAGCGCGCCGAGGAGAAGGCCGCGGGCGATCCGAAGAAGCAGAAGAAGCTCGTGAAGGAGCGTCCGCCGGAGGGCTTCGTCGGCTGGGACCAGAAGACGCTCGAGCGTCTGCGCACCGCGCCGCCGGAGGTGCTCACCTCGCATTTCGACGTCTCGCACGGCATGCTCCTGCAGGTGCTCGCGCGCGACGGCGACGGCTGCCGCGCGATGCGGGCGATCATCGCGGCCTGCCACGAAACGGCGCCGCGCAAAGCCTACCTGCGCAAGAAGACATGGCAGCTGTTCCGCTCGCTCCTCGAGCGCAAGATCGTGGAGTTTGTCCCGCCGCTGCCGAACGGGCGGAAGCTGCGCGTGAACGTGGAACTCCAGGACGACTTTTCGCTGCACCAGACGCTGTCGCTGTGGCTGCTCGACACGTTGCCGCTGCTCGACCGGGCGTCGCCGACGTACGCCGTCGACGTGCTCACGTTGTGCGAGTCGATCGTCGAGGATCCCGACGCGATCCTGCGCCAGCAGGTGAGCAAGCTGAAGGGCGAGCTCGTCGCGGAGCTGAAGGCCGCGGGCGTGGAGTACGACGAACGGATGGAGAAGCTCGAGCAGGTCGAGTACCCGAAGCCGCTGCGCGAGTTCGTGTACGACACATTCAACCGTTTCGCCGCGGCGCACCCGTGGATCGAGGGCGAGAACATCCGGCCGAAGTCGATCGCGCGCGAGATGTTCGAGCGCTACCAGTCGTTTGCCGAGCACGTGCGCGACTACGGACTGGAGCGCATGGAAGGGCTGCTGCTGCGTCACCTTTCGCAGACGTGGAAGGTGCTTTCCCAGACGGTGCCGGAGTCGTGCAAGACGGAGGAAGTCCTGGAAATGGAGACGTACTTCCGCGAGCTGATCCGCGGGATCGATTCGTCGCTGCTCGAGGAGTGGGAGAAGCTGCGCAATCCGGACTTCGTGGCCGCCGAGGCCGGCGACAAGCCCGCGCGGCCGTCGAGCTACGACCTCACGCGCGATGTGCCCGCGTTTAGGAGACAAATCCGCGCGGCAATCTTCGGGTTTCTCCAGGACGTGCTCGTGCGCGACTGGGACGCGGCCGCGGAGCGGATCGCGGAAACCGGAGACCGGAAAGCGGAAACCGGAAAGACGGAGGACGGACGACAGCGGACGGACGACGGAGGGCAGACGACGGAGGCCGTGCCGGTGCCGGCCGGACTCGGCGAAAGCATCGAGCTGGCGAAGAAGGTGGCGGCGCGGAAGCTGGAGGAGCGGTTTGCGCCGTACTTCGAGGCGCGCGGCCGTTTCCGGCTGGATCCGGCGGGGCGTGCGGCCGGGCACACGCACTGGGTCGAGGAGAACCGCGAGACGGGCGAGCTGATGGTGGCGCAGGTGCTCGTCGACCCCGAGGAGCAGAACGATTGGGAGCTGGTCTTCACGGTGGACCTCAACGCGTCGCGAACGGTGCAAAACGTGGTCTTGCGCTGGGACGAACTGCGCCCGGTCGGGGCGTAGTGGGGGGCGAGCTGCGCCGTGGGGCGCGGGGGCCGGTTCCGGGCACGAGACGGTGGGCTTTTACCCCATACCGTCCGCGGCGCCGGGGGGATATCGTAGGGCGTGGCTCGTCTGCTTCGAGCCGCTGTAGCCATTGTCCAAATGCGAATTTCCCCTGCGCGAACCGTCTTCACCCCGGTGTCGGGCGACCCACTTCCGGGCGTTCCGCGGCGTAGGCCCGAATCTCCTCCAACCACCCAAACCCAATGAAATCATGCCATCACACTGAACAGTTCACCTTCGGCGACCTCATCACCGGCGTCTACGGGGCCTGCGATCCACGCCGGGCCGTTGCGCTCATTCGTTTGGCGGTCAATGCCGGGGTGCTTTGCCTGCCGCGGCTGTCGGCGTGTGAACGCACACCGGGCAAGCCGAAGCCGCCGACCGCCCGGCACGAACCGGCGCGGAAGGGCACGGCTGTCCCGACGTATGCGGTTACCGAATGAGCTCGTGATGACCTCACTTTTTGTGACCGAGTCCGGAATCGTCGTTGCTGGGTTGGCTGCCGGCCTGCCGGAGCGCCACGGTGTTACGCCCGATGGGCGGGGCAAGGTATCGGCATGCTGTTGCGTCGCGGGTAATCGTGATTGGCGGCGCGAGCTGATGTCGGCTGGGCGGGTGGGGGGCGCGGTGGGTCATCACCCCACGAACCGTATCTCGCGTCCGCCGCCGATCCGTTCCACACTCCGCCGCATTCAGCAGCCGGTGTGTGCCTACGACCATCCGTGGGGTGAAAGGGCCGGCCGCCGCGTAGCATTAAACCCATGAGCGTGAACGACCAGTTCGACGGGCGATACCTCCGGGCTTTGCGCTGCCAGCTGGGGCCATCGCCGGGGCCGGATGGCGCGGAGGAGAAGGCCTTGGGCCGCGCTGCGCTGGCAGAAAAGATCGGTGGTCCCGGGATCGTGCGCTCGCACGCTCGCGCGTTGCGGGCCATCGCCCCGCCGCCGGCGGGAGCACCTGCCTCGCGCCGGCACGCGGAGGCGTTCCTGCTCGGAGTCATGACGTCGTTCGAACGTGCCCAGCGCGCCGACACGCGGGGGGCCGGAGCGGCCGTGCTGCGGCGGACGGCCGCCGAACTGGTGCGTGCGAAAGCGGCCCTGGGGGCGGAGCGGGCCCGCGCGCTCCGGACCAAATCGGTGCACGTCGAGGCGGAGCGCGGGCGCCGTGCGCAACTCGTGCAGTCGCGCACGGTTCAGGAGCAGCTGCGGCGGATCACCCGGCGAGCGCTCGCGGCCCAGGAGGAGGAACGCATGCTGGTCAGCCGCAAGTTGCACGGCGATGTCGCCCAAGTGCTGACCGGAATCAACGTGCAGCTGGCGATCCTCAACCAGGCGTCGACGGTCAACGGCCGCAGTGTCCGGCAGCGCATCGCCCACGCGCAACGCTTCGTCGCGAAGTCCGTCACGGCGGTGTATCGCGTCGCTCGAGACCTGCGGCCGGCCCTGCTCGACGACCTCGGGCTGGTGCCCGCCTTGCGCTCCCTCATCCGGACGCTGCCGGTCCCGGCGACGCTGCGCATTCGTCTGGTCTCCACCGGGGGGCGGGAGGCGCTCGACAACGCGGCGCGCACCGTGCTCTTCCGCGTGGCGCAGGAGGCGCTTGGCAATGTGGCGCGCCACGCCCACGCGACGCAGGCGACGGTGCGACTCGACCGGTCGTCGCAGGGGGTCGCCCTGACGATCGACGACGACGGCCGGGCGTTCGACGTCGCTCGCGTGTTGAGCGTGCAGACACAGAAACATCTCGGGCTGGTGGGCATGCGGGAACGGGTCGAGATGGCCGGAGGCTCCCTCGTGATCGAATCCACCCCGAACAAAGGCACGACGGTCCGGGCCTTCATCCCGCTGCCGCCGGAAACCAGGGGGCTCTTACCATGAATCCAGTTACCATCTTGTTGGCGGAGGACCATGCTGTGGTCCGCGAAGGGGTATGCTCCCTGCTGGAGTCCGCAGGGGAGTTCGCAGTCGTCGGCCAAGCGGAGACCGGGTTGGAGGCCGTGGCCTTGGCGGCCAAGCTGAAGCCCGACGTCATCGTCATGGATATTGCGATGCCCGGGCTCAACGGCTGCGAGGCCACGCGGCAGATCATCGCGCACAATCCGGCGGCCCGGATTCTCGCGCTCTCCGCGCACAGCGACGACGAGTACGTCGTCCGATTGGTGGCCGTGGGTGCGCTGGGTTTTGTCGAGAAGCAGAGTTCCGGGGCGCTTCTGTCGCGGGCGATCCGGGAGGTGGCCGCCGGCAAGGTGTACTTCAGCCCCGGCGTCTCCCGCCTGCTGCTGCGCAACCAGCGCAAGGCGCAGGAACGTGGGTTGGCCGCCGGCACGCAGCGCGATTCGCTCACCTCGCGCGAAGAGGAGGTCCTGCAGCTCGTGGCGGAGGGCGCGGCCAACAAGCAGATCGCCGCGCGCCTGGGGATTTCGATCAAGACCGTGGAGAAGCATCGGCAGCAGTTGATGAACAAGCTCGATATCCATGAGACCGCCGGCCTCACGCGCTATGCGATCGCGTCCGGCGCGATCGAGGCGGACGGGAAGCCCGGGCGGTTCTGAGCCGCGATTCAGGCGCGGGCGAGGGGGGAAGAGAGTTGGGCGTCGAGAGCCAAACCACCCTGAACGCCCCGCTGGGCCTCGGGACGGCCGCCGCTCCCCCGGCGCCCGACAGTCGTCGCGCGATGGCGGTTGAACGGTCGGCTCACGCGTTCGCCGGGCACCCAACCCGGTCGCCCACCGGCATCATCGGCGGCTTCGGCCGGTCGCGCCGGCCTTGTGGGCCGGAGAACTCGCGCAAGTTCGTGGCATTCATCGGTAAAGTTTGCGGCCAAAGGTCCGATTTCCGCCCCAACACCCGAAGTGTACCCATGAGCATCGCGCCCGTTCTCTTGCAGCAGGTCGAGGACATCTCCAACCGCATCGCCGCCGAGGCCATCCTGGCCCAGGTCGGCCGTGACGATGGCCTGATCCCCGCCTACAGCTTGCTCGGCCAGCTGTGCGACGTACTTGCCGATCTCCCCGATGCGCTGCTGCCGGCGCACAACCTGCGCGAGATCCTCGAGAAACGCCTCGATCTGGCGCAGCCGTTCGACACGGACTCGCTCGCGCACCTGCAGTATTTCGCGGAGCACTTTCCGCATGTGGTCGATGCGATGCGCGTCGGCCGCCCGGTCCACTACAAGGAACTCAAGACCGGCGCCGCTCCGGAGGCTGTCGCTCCGGCGCCGGCGCGCCCGGCGTTCTCCGCTCCCGCCGACGCCCTGATGGACATGCGCCTCGAGGAGAATCGTGAGCTGCTGGGCGAGTTCCATTCCGAGGCGGTCGACCACCTGTCACAGATCGAGGCGGCGCTGCTTCAGCTCGAGCAGAACCCGAACGACCCCGAGGCGATCAGCTCCATCTTCCGCTCGTTCCACACGATCAAGGGCGTCTCGGGCTTCCTCCAGCTCACGCCGATGCACACGCTCACCCACGAGGTGGAGTCGCTGCTGGATCTGGTGCGCAACAACAAGCTCGCGCTCAACTCGACGATCATCACCGAAATGCTCCGGGCGCGCGACGCCCTGCAGGCGCTCGTGGGCCAGATCACGGTCGCGCTGGAAAAGGGACTGTTGCCGAAGGAAGTCGTGCCGGTCGGTCATCTGATCGTGGCGGTGAAGATGCTCGCCGCCGGCGCCAACGCGCCCGCGCCCGTCGCCGCCGCTTCGGCGCCGGCTCCGAGTCTTTCGCCTTCCGCCCTCGCCGCCCTGAACGAAGTGCCCGTGCCCGAGGCGACGGCTGCGCCGAGCGCACCGTCCGTGCCCGACCAGACCGCGTTGCAGCAGGCCGCCGCCGCCAATGCCGCCGCTGCGGCCGGCGCTAAGAAGTCGGGCGGCGCGTCGACGATCCGCGTCAACACCGAGAAGCTCGATTCGCTGATGGATGTCGTCGGCGAACTGGTGATCGTGCAGAGCCAGTTGCAGGAGAGCGCCCGCCACCTGCTCGACAACAACACGTCGTTGCAGCGCAATCTCGCCCAGGTTTCCCGCATCACCAAGGAACTCCAGCACACGTCCATGGCGTTGCGGATGATCCCGGTGAAATCGACCTTCCAGAAGATGGAGCGCCTCGCGCGTGATCTGGCCCGCGACTGCAGCAAGAAAGTGAGTTTCACCGTCGAGGGCGAGGACACCGAGCTCGACCGCACCGTCGTCGAGGAGATCAACGACCCGCTCGTGCACATGGTGCGCAACTCCCTCGACCACGGCCTCGAACCGGCCGCGGACCGCGTCAAGGCCGGCAAGCCGGAGCTGGGCAAGGTCCAGCTCAAGGCCTACCACCAGGGCAGCAACATCGTGCTCGAGCTGTCCGACGACGGCCGCGGGATCGACCCGGCGAAGGTCTTCGCCAAGGCGCTCAAGCAGGGCCTCGTCTCCGAAGGTCAGAACCTCTCCAAGGAGGAGATCCTCAACCTCATCTTCCTCCCGGGCTTCTCCACCGCGGAGAAGGTCACCGCCATCTCGGGACGCGGCGTGGGCATGGATGTCGTGCGCCGCAACATCGAGAAGCTGCGCGGCAAGATCGAGATCGAGTCGGAGATCGGCAAGGGCTCGCGCTTCCGGATCATCCTGCCGCTGACGCTGGCCATCATCGACGGCCTGATCGTGAAGGTGGGCGAGGACCGTTTCATCCTCCCGACGACCTCCGTGAAGATGGCCTACCGCCCGGCCGCCAACACCATCTCCACCGTGCAGGGCCGCGGCGAAGTGCTCGACCTGCGCGGCAAGATCATCCCGCTGCACCGGCTCCACCAGAAGTTCTCCATCGAGCCGAAGGCCCACAACCCCGCCGACGGCATCGTCGTTGTCGTGGAATTCACCGGACGCACCAGCGGCCTGCTCGTCGACGAGATGGTCAGCAAGCAGGAGGTCGTCATCAAGAGCCTCGGCGCCCTCATGCAGGGCCTGCCCGGGGTGGCCGGCGGCGCGATCCTGGGCGACGGCAACATCGCCCTCATTCTCGATCCGGCGTCGTTGTTGAGCGCCGCCTGAGGAACCCATCATGTCTTTGCCCAAAGTGCCCACGGTCGAGGAAATCTGCGAGAAGGCGGCCCGCCTGCCGTGCTCGCCGGTGCTCCTGCCGCGCCTCTCGAAGGCGCTCGCCAACGAGGGCACGACGGCCGAGGAGCTCGAGGAGATCATCCTCGTGGACACCTCGCTGGCCAGCGCCACGCTGCGCCTGGCCAATTCCGCGTTCTTCCGCTCGGGCTCCGAGTGCGAAACTGTATCCGAGGCGATCCTGCGCCTGGGCTTCCGCGAGATCTACCGGCTGGCCGTGACCACGCTGGGCAGCCGCTGGTTCAACCACCCGGTGCAGGGCTACGGCTGGGAACCGGGCGACTTCTGCCGGCACTCGCTCTGTGTGGCGGTGGCGGCGGAGCATATCGCGGAGGATTCCGGCAAGGTGGACAAGGAGGTCGCCTACACGGCGGGCCTGATTCAGGACATCGGCAAGCTCGCGATCGCCTTCGCCTGCGGCGAGTTCTTCCCGGCGATCCGCGAGCATCAGCGCGCGCACAATTGCACCTGGTGGGCGGCCGAGCAGGAGGTGCTCGGATACCACCAGTCCCTGATCGGGGCGCGTTTGCTCGAGCTGTGGAAATTTCCCGAAAACCTCACTCAAGTTGTGCGCCACTCCGATCACCCCGCCGGCATCCCGCCGGAGCACCGGGTGTTGATGGCGCACCTCCACGCCGCGAAGTTCGTCGCCACGGCGATCGGTCCCGGTGTGGCCGAGGACGGTTTCCTGATGGAACTCGACGCGGAGCTGCTGCTCGCGAACGGCTTTGATCCCGAGCGGCTCATCGCCGTGCAACCCGATGTGCTCGCGGCCGCCACCAAGCTCCTCCGCGAACAAGTGACCCACGGAGCCGTGAAGCTCTGACCTCTTTTCCCCCATGAGCAGTGCCCGAGTACTCGTGATCGAGGATGACCCGCCCTCCCGCATGATGCTGGCGCGCGGGCTCCAGCGCCTGGGCTTCGCGGTCGAGGCCAGCCAGGACGCCATCGAGGCGCAGGCCAAGATGCGCACCGCCGGGGCCTCGGCCTACGACGCCGTTGTCGTCGATCTGCGGATGCCGCGGATGGACGGGCTGGAATTCGTGACCTGGCTGGAGGGTTTCGACCCGAATCTCGGCTGCATGCTGCTCACCGCGCAGCAGGACGACGCCATGCGCGACCACCGCGACCACCCGGCGCTGCTCTTCCGCATGCAGAAGCCGACGAGCTTCCCGGTGCTGGGCGAGGCGCTGCAGAAGATCGTGGCGTTCACCCAGTCGCATCGCGCCGAGAAGACGACCGCGGCGTGAGCTGGAGGCGGCTTGGCCGCGCGGATGCGAGCGGCCATGCCACCGGTGGTGGCGGGAGGGAGAGGTCGCGGCGCCGCAGGGCTCCCGCGCCCCAGCCTGGGCCGGGCGAACCCAATGTGGGAATTCCGGCCGCAGAAACTGCTTCCGCTTGGTGATTGAACGGCGCGGGGCGGATTGTTCTGCTCACGCGAACCCCAAAAATCTCGCACCGATTCATGCACCCTTCCCAAGACTCCTCCGGGCGACTCCTTCTCAGCGGCAACGAAGCCGTGGCCCTCGCCGCCCTGCATTGCGGCGTCGCGCTCGGTACCGGTTATCCGGGTACGCCATCGACCGAGATCCTCGAAAGCTTCAGCGCCCTCGGCGGCAAGGCCCAGTGGGCCCCCAACGAGAAGGTCGCCGCCGAGGTCGCGCTCGGCGCCGCCTTCGCCAGGGCGCGCGTGCTCTGCACGATGAAACACGTGGGCCTCAACGTCGCGGCCGACGTGCTTTTCACGATGACGTATTCAGGTGTCGACGGCGGCTACGTGCTCGTCGTGGCCGACGATCCGGGCATGGCCTCCTCCCAGAATGAGCAGGACAGCCGCCGCTACGCCGAGGCCTCCGTCGCGCCGCTGTTCGAGCCGGCCGACTCGCAGGAGGCGTACGACCTGCTCCGCGTCGCCTTCGAGGCGAGCGAGCGCTGGAGGATCCCGGTGCTCTTCCGCCTGACGACCCGCGTGTGCCACTCGAAGTCGCCGGTGAAACCGCGCTTCGCGCCGGGCGCCGCGCTCGCCGCCGCCGACACCGGCGCGCCGACCTCCGATTTTGTCCGCAACGTCGCCGGCCGCGTCATGGTGCCGGGCTACGCCAAGCCCGCCCACCGCCGCCTGCGCGCGAAGATGACCGAGGCCGAGGGCTGGAACAACGCCGGCGGCCCGAACCGCGTCGAGCGCCGCGACACCGCCCTCGGCATCATCGTGGCGGGCATCGCCTACCACCACGTGCGCGAGGCCGCACCCACGGCGAGTATCCTGAAACTTGGCATGACCTATCCGCTGCCGTTGCAGGCCATCCGCGATTTCGCCGGCTCGGTGCAGCGCTGCCTCGTGATCGAGGAGAACGACCCGTGGCTGGCCACCGCCTGCCGCGCCGCCGGCATCCCGGTCGACGCCAAGGACGACGGTGTTTTCCGGTTCGGCGAGCTCACGGTGGATCGGGTGAGGCGCATCGTGGCGGGCGACTCCTCGCCCGAGCCTGTGCCGCCGCGCGGCAAGCCGCCGGAGCTGTGCAAGGGCTGCCCGCATACCCAAAGTTTCGAGGTGATGAAGGAGCTCGACTGCATCGTCGCGGGCGACATCGGCTGCTACACGCTCGCCGCGCTCCCGCCGCTCTCGGCGATGGACATGATGATCGACATGGGCGCCGCGGTGGGCATGGGCCTCGGCCTGCGCCACGTGCTGCCCCGCGAGCAGGCCAAGCGCGTCGTCTCCGTGATCGGCGACAGCACCTTCCTGCACGGCGGCCTGCCCGGCCTCGTCGAGATGGCGTACAACACCCCGGAGACGGGCCACGTGCTCGTCATCCTCGACAACGGCACCACCGCCATGACCGGCCAGCAGGAACATCCCGGCACCGGCCGCCAACTCGACGGCGCGTCGACCCACAAGGTGAGCTTCGAGGCGATGGCGCGCGCCGCCGGCGTGCAGAACGTGTTCACCGTGAATCCGGTTCGTGAACGCGCGCGGTTCAAGGAGGTGCTTACCGAGGCGCTCCGCAAGGACGAGCTCACGGTGCTCATCGGCCGCAGCCCCTGCATCCTCGCCGCCGGTCGCATCGTGGCGTGGGAGAAGGAGCAGAAGGAGAAGGCGCTCGTGGCCGCGAAGGCCGCCGACGACACCCCGCCCGCCGAAGGCTGCGGCTGCGGTTGCAGCTGCAACACCTGAAACCAGGCGAAAGGCCAAACTCCAGAAACCAAATCACAAAGGCAGAGTCCGCCGGGCCCCGCTTTTCAGCGCCATTCCTCCCATGTCTTCCCAGCTCCAGGTTTCAACTTCCACCACCAACGTCCGTTTCGCCGGCATCGGCGGCACCGGCGTCATCAAGTCCTCCGACATCTTCGCCGACCTCGTCTTCCGCCTCGGCCACGAGACGAAGAAGGCCGAGGTCCACGGCATGAGCCAGCGCGGCGGCTCCGTGCAGAGCGACGTGCGCTTTGGCGCCGCGGTGCACAGCCCCATGATCCCCGATGGGGCGTGCGATTTCCTGGTCGTGCTCGATCCGACGCAGGTTGAGGTCGTCCGCGGCGGCCTGCGCCCCGGCGGCACGTTGATCACCCCGGCGGATATCGACACCGCCAAGTTGCCGTCGAGCAAGGCGCTCAATGTCGCCCTGCTCGGTCGTCTCAGCCGGCACTTCGATTTCCCGGTCGAGCAGTGGCAGTCGAGCCTGCGCGCACACTTCGCGGAGAAGCTCCACGCCGCCAACGACCAGGCCTTCGCCCTCGGCCGCGGGTGATCTGCCTCTTCGTCGGTAGGGCGGGCTTTGGGCCCGCCTGCCGGCCCGGCGCAGGTGGTGGGCGCAAAGCCTGCCCCACCACCGGAGCAAAACGGATACTCTGAGATTGCCCCGTTTCCGATGTAGGAGCCTGCTTGCAGGCGATTCGGACCCCGTGACCGCGCTTTCCCAGCCCGAAGGACAAAACCCGCAGCGCGCCCCCTTTTTCGCCTCAAGCCCCAAACATGATCCGCAACCTCTGGAACGACCTGGAGGGCACCTTCTTTCCGGAGAGCGCCCTCGACTACATGCCCGAAGCGCGCCTGCGCGAGGTGCAGCTCCAACGCCTCAAGGCCGTCACGACCCTTGCCTACGAGAAGGTCCCGCTCTTCCGCGACCGGATGGACGCCAAGGGCGTGAAGCCCGCCGACATCCGCACCCTGACGGATGTGCGCCTGCTGCCGTTCTCGGTGAAGACCGATCTGCGCGACACGTATCCGTACGGCCTGTTCGCCGTGCCGATGAGCGAGGTCGTGCGCCTCCACGCCTCGAGCGGCACCACGGGCAAGCCGATCGTCGTGGGCTACACCGCGCAGGACATGGAGGTCTGGAAACAGGTGATCATGCGCACGCTCTACGCCGCCGGGTATTCGCGCGGCGACATCGTGCAGAACATGTACGGCTACGGGCTCTTCACCGGCGGCCTTGGCCTGCACGGCGGCCTCGAGGGCATCGGCGCCACCGTGATCCCGATCTCCGGCGGCAACAGCGAGCGGCAGATCATGGTGATGAAGGATTTTGGTGTCACCGGCATCTGCTGCACGCCGAGCTACTTCATCCACCTCATCGAGGTGGCGCAGAAGATGGGCATCGATTTCCGGAAGGACCTGAAGGTGAAGCGGGGCGTGTTCGGCGCCGAACCCTGGACCGACCAGATGCGCCAGTACATCGAGAGCTCCACCGGCGTGAAGGCGTACGACATCTATGGACTCTCCGAGATCATCGGCCCCGGTGTGGGCACGGAGTGCGAATGCCAGGACGGTCTGCACATCTTCGAGGACCACTTCCTCGTCGAGATCGTCGACCCCGAGACGCTCGAGCCCGTGGCCGACGGCACCGAAGGCGAGCTGGTCTTCACCACGCTCAGCAAGCAGGCGATGCCCGCGATCCGCTACCGCACGCGCGACATCACCGCGATCGACACGCGCCCCTGCGCCTGCGGCCGCACCATCCGCCGCATCCGCCGGATCAGCCGCCGCAGCGACGACATGTTCATCATCCGCGGCGTGAACGTCTTCCCCTCGCAGATCGAGACCGCGCTGCTCAAGACCGAGGCCTCGCTCCCGCACTACCAGATCGTGCTCACCCGCAAGGCCGGGCTCGACCGCATGGAAGTGCGCGTCGAGATCACCGGCGAGATGCTCAGCGACAAGGTCGGCGCGATGGACGAGCTCCAGAAGCGTTTCGGCCGCAGCATCGAGCAGATCACCGGTCTCCACGCCGAGGTGACGCTCGTCCAGCCCGGCTCGATCCCGCGCTCCGAAGGCAAGGCCAAGCGCCTTTTCGACAAACGGAACGAGGGCTGATCGAGGTAGGGCGGTCGCTCCGCGACCGCCGCGGACGGCGCGGAGCGCCGTCCCTACCGCTCGCTACTCGCTCCCCACTACTTCCCTCTACCCCGATGAAAATCACCCAGCTTTCCGTCTTCCTCGAGAACCGCCCCGGCCGCCTCTCGGCGCTGTGCCGCACGCTGGCCGACGCCGGCGTGAACCTCAGCACGCTCATGCTTTCCGACAACGGCGAGTTCGGCCTGCTGCGCCTGCTCACGCCCGATGTCGCCAAGGCCAAGACCATCGCGATCGACGCCGGCTACGCGGTGACGACCACCGAGGTCGTCGCTCTCCAGGTGCCTGATCGTCCCGGCGGCCTCGCCGGCGTGCTCGTGCTCCTCGAGAAGGCCGGCGTGTCGGTGGAATACATGTACGCCTTTGCCGAGCGGCCCGGCTCCGATGCGGTGATGGTGTTCCGCTTCGATGATACCGACAAGGCCCTCGCCGCGCTCCAGGCCGACGGGATCGCGGTGTTCCAACCGGTCGATCTCTTCAAGGCCTGAGGGGGTGCGGGTCTTCGCGAGGGCTCGTGTTTTGGCTGGTTGCTGTAGGCCGGGGCGGCGACCCGGCTTCCGGCTCCTCCGGCGGGCCACCTCAGCGAGGGGGCCTACCGCCGGACCGCGGCGCACCTACGCCGCGGCGGCGCGGCGGGCGATGCCGACCTGGGCCCAGAGGCGCAACGAGGAGAGGAAGAACTCCTCGAGCGCCGCGGTGGTGCTGAGGTTGGCGCGGAGCAGGCCGGCGCATTCCTCGAGCTTGCGGATCGCGGCCACGAGCGGCGTGCGCAACACGGACGCGCTCTCCGGCTGGGCTGCGACGAAGGCGCGGGTGGCGTGCTCGATCTCCGAGAGCAGCGACTGGCGCACGCCCACGGCGATGCCGGTCTCGAGCGCCTCGAGCTCGTCGTCGGACATGGTGTCCTTCGTGGCGGCCGTCTCCTGTTTGCGCGTGGTCGTGGCCGTTTCGTCGAGGATGCGCTCGAAGCGGGCGATGAGCGCGTAGAGCGTGAAGATCTGGGTGGCGGCGCCTTTCTTGTCGGCCACGCCCTCGGTGAGTTGGCGCAGCCAGCCGCGGTAGAGCTCGAGCCACGGGCCGAGATCGGGATGCGAGACCTGGGCGGCGGCGGCGGCGAAACGGAAACGCAGGCACCGACTGAGGATGGTCGCGAGCAGTGAATACGGGTGCGTGGTGAGGAGGATGAGCGTGGTGTCGCGCGGCGGCTCCTCGAGGGTCTTGAGGAACGCGTTGGAGGTGGCGGCGTTCATCCGGTCCGCCTCGTAGACCACGCCGACCTTGTGGCGGCCGACCTGCGGGGTGAGGTCGATGCGGCTGAGGAAGCCGCGCATGGAGTTTTCCGCGGCGCCGCCGCCGGACTCGCCGATCTTGATCTGGCGCAGCTTGCCCTCAGGGCGCAGCGCGATGAAATCGGGGTGCTTGAGGGGCGGGTACACCTGCGGGGTGTCGGCCGGGTTGAGCAGCCGGTCGGCGAGGGCGAGCGCGGCGGTCTCGAGGAGGGCGAGGTTGTCGCCCTGGAAGATGAGGCTGTGCGCCAGGCGTCCGTCGCGCAGGGCGCGGTCGAGCACCGCGGCGGCGGGCGTGCGGGCGATGCTGTCAGGCCAGGCGTTCATGGACGGTTTGCCAGATGAGGGCCGCGACCGCGTCGACAGGTTGCGTGCTGTCGATGACGGCGATGCGGCGGGATTCGGCCTGGGCGAGGGCGAGGTAGCCGTCGCGCACGCGGGTGAAGAACTCGGTGGACTCGCGTTCGATGCGGTCGGGCCGGCCGTCGCCCCGGCCGCGGACGCGGGCGTGGCTCACCTCGACGGGCACATCGAGCAGGAAGGTGAGGTCGGGCAGGTGGGGGCCGACGGCAAAGTGGTTGATGCGCGCGACGGCCTCGGGGGCGAGGCGGCGCGCGGCGCCCTGGTACACCGTGGTGGAATCGTGGAAACGGTCGCTGATGACGACCTGGCCGGCGGCGAGGGCCGGCGCGATGCGTTCGCGCACGAGTTGGGCGCGGGCGGCGGCGAAGAGGAGCAGTTCGGTCTCGGCGGCCATGGCGCCGCCGGCGCGGTGGTGCAGGAGCAGGTGGCGGATCTCCTCGCCGAGCTCGGTGCCGCCCGGTTCGCGGGTGACGAAGGTTTCCAGGCCGGCCTCGCGCAGGCGGGTGACGAGGCGCTCGATCTGGGTGCTCTTGCCGCTGCCCTCGGAGCCCTCGAAGGTGATGAATTTGCCGCGCAGGTTCACGAGTGGGTCGGGTGGGAAAGGGGAGCGGGTTGCAGGGCGACGAGGGAAAGGCCGGTGAAAACGCGCGGCAACGGAAAACGCCAGGGCCCGGCGGGTCCCTCCGTGGCGGATCGTGCCGGTGCTGCTCTTCGGTCGGGACGACACCGCGACGGGGCGGTCGCGCAGCGGGGACGACCACCGCGACGGGGTGATCGCGGAGCGGGGACCACCAGCGCTCCCAGGGGTGAAGGGGACCACTCGCAGGACGCTCCAGAGGGCATCGCTAGCTCCCCGCGCTCGCGGGCCTGAAGGGGACCAGCCTCCCACGCTCCCGTGGGTGAGGCGGGCGACCGGTCCCGCGGGTGTCGCGGGCGCAAGGATGCCACTGGCTTCCGTCCTCCTTTCCCCGCTGCGCCTCTCCGGTACTTGTAATACAATAGAGTACAAGCCGCCATTCCCCCGCCCCCCCGTTCCCGGCCGCGAATTTGTACTCTATTGTATTACAAGATGCGGCTGGCGGGGCTGGTGGGGCTGGTGGGGCTGGTGGGGCGGCGAGGACGGCTCGCCCGGGCCGAGGAGGGGGCGGGGCGCGCGAGAGGTGGAGCCGGGGCTGGTGAGGGGGGAGGGTGGAGCCGGGGCGGCGACGGGGGCGGGGCTCCCGGGGCGGCGAGGGTGCGGTGGAGTTGGCGCGCGAGGGGTGAGCCGGGGCGGTGGAGTTGGGGCGGTGGAGTTGGGGCGCGAGGGCTGCTCTGCTGGAAACTGGAGTACGCGGCGGGCCTGGACCGCGCGCGTTTTTTCGGGGGAAATTCCATTGAAGCGCCGCGGCCGACCGCCCAACACTGCGAGTCCGATGTCAGTCCCTCTTTCCGCTGGTTTTAGTCTGCTCGCCAACATCAACCTCGTCGAGGTGTTCCTCCAGTCCGACCTGGTCGGCCAGGCCATCACGGGGTTGCTGGCGGTCTTCAGCATCTTCGCGTGGTCGCTGATGCTGGGGAAGCACTTCGAGCTCAAGAAGCTCAGGGTGCTCAACGAGGCTTTTGAATACCATTTGCGGGACCAACGCCGGGTCTTCGAGGCGCCGCCGACCTTCCGGGCGAAACGCGCGATCCCCTACGGCGATCTGTTTGCCGACGCGCTGGAGGCCCACGAGCGCGCCGCGCAGATCGGGCGCGAGCGCGGCGAGCAGAATGCGCGGTCGTGCCTCGAGCAGGCGGAGAACGCCATCCAGCGCGCGCTTGCGCGCCAGACGCTACGCTACGAATCCAGCATGATCTTCCTCGCCTCGATCGTCTCGGGCGCGCCGTTCCTCGGCCTGCTCGGCACGGTGTGGGGCGTGATGGTGGCGTTCAGTGCGGTGGCGATGCAGCAGTCGGCGTCGATCCAGACCCTGGCGCCGGGTGTGGCGGCGGCGTTGCTCACGACGGTGGCCGGCCTGATCGTGGCGATCCCGTCGGTTTTCGGCTACAACTACCTGCTCACGCGCGTGAAGGTGCTGATCATGGAGATCGAGAGCTACGCGAGCAGCCTCGCCGACCGGATCGAACTCGAGGCGACGACCAGTCCGGCGCCAAGCGGCCCGGGTGTTCCGGCCGCGCAGGAATGAGGACCCCGCCATGGCGCGCACCTTCCACAGGCAACGGCAGCTGGCCCCGGTGGCCGAGCTCAATGTCACGAACCTCATCGATCTCGGCTTCACGCTGTTGATCATCTTCATGATCGCCACGCCGCTGATCCAGTCGTCGTCGTCGCTGCCGCTCGAGTTGCCGGTGCAGGGCTCGAAGTCGGAGAAGCCGACGAAGGAGCAGGCGCAGCGCATCGCGGTGGATCGGAACGGCAACTACTACTGGGGCGACAACCGCACCAGCCTGGCGCAGATCCGCGTGAACCTCCAAGCGATGGCCGAGAACCCCAAGCCGCCGGTGATCTTCATCGATGCCGACTTCCGCCTGCAGTACCAGCAGGTGGTCGCCGTGCTCGACGAGGTGAAGAAGGCGGGCCTGAGTAAGATAAGCCTCAATACGCAGCAGGAGAAATAGACGGGACGCCGAGCACCTCACTGTGTCCACCATGCGCGCCAGCTCGCCCGGAGCCTTCGCCCTCTCGGCCGCATTCCATGCGGTCGTGATCGGCGCGATCGTCCTGTTCTCGTTGTGGGTGCGGAAGGCGACGGAAATCAATCCGCAGATGTTCGATCTCGTGAACCCGGAGGACATCGAGATCGGCGACCATTTCGAAATGCCCGGCGCGCCCTCGAAGAATCCCGGCGTGAAGGACACCCTCGTGAAGTTCAAGAAGTCGAAGGTGAAGGCGGTGAAGATCCCGACCGCGCAGGAGATCGCCGCGGCCGAGGCGAAGGCGGCCGCGCAGCGGGCGAAGGACACCAAGAGCACGCCGACTTCCACCACGGCATCGACCCGCAACAAGACGACATCCTACGCCGAGTTTCAGAAGCAGAACTCCAAGCAGCTCGCGTCGAACCAGAAGGTCCGCAGCAGCGCGCGGAGTTCCGCGCCCGGCATCGACGCCAAAGGGATCGTCGACGACCTCATGCAGTCGGCCGCGGGACCGCGGGGCGACGACGGCGGCACGAATGGCACCAAGGTCATGATCGCGGCGCTCGACGCCTACTTCAACCGCCTGATCACGGCGGTGAAGGCGGCGCACGAGATGCCCGATTCGGTGGCCGACCTCTTGGTGGCGCGGGTCTCGTTCTACCTCGCGGCCGACGGCTCGATCTCGGCCGTGAAGATCGTGAAGACGTCGGGGAGCGCCGACTACGACGACTCGGTGATCGACGCCTTCCATAGGGTCCGCTCCATCGGTGCAGTGCCCGGCGGAAAGAGCGGCACCTATGTGATCAATTTCCGGATGCAGGAGTGAGCGGTGGACGGTGGACCGTGAACAGTAGACGGTGGACGGTGGACGGTGGACCGTAGACTGTGGACCGTGGACCGTGAGGGGAGCGGTGGACGCCGAGAACCCGTGGCGAATCGCAGGGGTTGGTGGCCGGTCTCCGACCGGTCGCATGGGGGGAGCGGAAGGCAGGGCGGTGGTGATGCCGGCGCCGGGATTTGCAGAGCGGAAATCGCGCGGAAAGTGGCCGCGCGATTTTTCAAAAAAGCGTGTTGACGGAGACAGAGGCGGACTCCTTACTCCGCACCTCATTCCTGCGGGCGTAGCTCAGTTGGTAGAGCACCACCTTGCCAAGGTGGACGTCGAGAGTTCGAGTCTCTTCGCCCGCTCCATTTTCCGCCGCCGATCCGAAAGGGTCGGCGGCGGTTGTGTTTTCCGGGGGCGGAGGAGCTGCGCTGTGGCGCTGGGCGCACCGGCCTAATCCGAAACTCCGGAGACGACAGAAGGTAACGAAGAAAACGAAGGTGTTCCGGACAGCGGGACAAGGCTGCCGAGGTGCATCTGGAGTCCTCGCTCACCTGCGGGGTGAGGATCATGGATGCAGCTTCCGTAGCGAAACGTGCTCTTCCTTTGTTCTCTTCGTTGCCCTTTGTCGGCTCCCGCTGCGCTTCCCGGGCTAATCGGTGCGGAAGACGATCGAGCTCTGCTGGGTGGCGTCGGCGCGGAGCCAGACGCGGCCGGGGATGTCGGCGCAGTCGATCACGCGCACGATGTCGGCGAAGGCCTTGGCGTCGGGCTCCAGCTCGAGCAGGCGGTTGGGGGCGCTGCGGAACCAGGCGCCGTCGATGGTGTTGCCGGTGTTGCGGGGGAAATACGCGAGGTAGAGCATGTCGTGCTCGACGATGTCGTTGAAGAAATGGGTGCCGAGCGACACGTCGGGGATGAGGCGCTCGTGCATCTCGACCATCTCGCACACGACGGAGGCGCGGCTGATCTCGCCGAAGGAGACGGGGATGCCGAGCGACGGGCTGTGCGTGCCCCAGCGGCCGGGGCCGATGAGCATGAGGCCGCGGTCGTCCTCGGGGTGCTTGCGATTGAGGCGGCCGATGAGGCGCGCGACGGCGTAGCGGTCCTGGTCGTTGAGTTTCGCGTACGTCTCGGTGACGATGTAGATGAGGCGCGTGAGCGGCTGCTCGCGGCTCACGCCGATGACGGCGCCGTTGGCGGTGAGGAGGCGCTGCCGCTCGATCTGCTCGGAGGGCAGCATGGTGCCGGTCTCGCGCTGGATCTGGAAGGTGCGGCACTGGAGCAGGTGGATGCGGTAGGAGCCGTCGGCGAGGAAGTTGAGGGTGAACTCGACGTCGACGGGGTGCTCGTAGGCCGACTCGAGGAGGGCGAGCATGCGTCGCAGGTCGGCGGCGACGCTGGTCTCGGTGAGGAGCCGGTCGAAGGTGATCCAGGGGTAGTTCTCGTCGGTGTAGGAGAGGTAGAGGTCGAGCGGGAAGTCGGGGGTCTCCTTGATGACCTCGGGGAACTCCAGCGACACGAACTGGCCGTCCTTGAGGTCGAGGCAGTCCATGCGGCGCTGGCAGTGCTCGCGGGCGTCGTCGAAGCTGGCCTCGGGGCGGCGGCCGGGGGCGTTGAGGGCGACGAGGCGGGTGTAGTCGTCGTCGCTGCGGTCGACGGCGCGGGTGCCGAGGCCGAAGACGAGGCGGACGACGCCGGCCTGCGGCTCGATGTCGGGGTGCCAGACGAAGGGGTTGTAGGAGAGGCCGACGCCGGCCGCCTGCGGGTAGTAGTAACGGCCGTGGGGGGAACCGGAGACGCGCATGATGAGCAGCGCCATGCGCTCCTCGCTGTAGAGCAGGCCGCGGCGCTTGCGGTAGCGGAGGGCCTCCTCGTCGAGCACGCTGGCGTAGACGGTGCGCACGGCCTTGAGGAGGGCGGTCATGCGCTGTTCGCGGGAGCCGCGGTTCACGACGAAGACGCTCTCGTATTTGCCGGAGAAGGCGTTGCCGCGGGCGTCCTCGAGGATCGAAGACGAGCGCACGATGTAGGGCGACTCGCCGAAGTAGTCGATCATGCCCTGGAACTGCTCGAGGATGTGGTTGGGGAAACGGCCGTGGATGATGTGGCGGCGGCCCTCCTCGAGGCCCTGGAGGAAGGTCTCGTCGTTCTTCTGGGCCTCGCGCAGCCACCAGACCTTGTTCTGGACGAGGAAGGTGATGAAGACCTCGGCGCCGACGAAGAACGAGTCGTGGGCCTCGAGCTTGGCGGCGAGGTCGGCGTCGCGCTCGCGCAGGATGGCGCGGGCGACGAGCATCCCGAGGGTTTTGCCGCCCACGGAGCCGATGCCGATCATGCGGTCGCGGATGGCGAGGAAGTCCTCGAGGGTGAGGTAGCGCTCGACCAGCGGGGCGATCCCGGAGCGGTGGACGCGCATCGACCAGCGCACTTGGCTGAGCATCTTGTCGTAGCGTTCCTTCGTGCAGCGGCCGGCCTTGAAATCCTCGGACACACCGTGGGCCTCGAGGAAGAGGTTGCGCCAGTAGCCGGAGCGGCGGTCGCTCTGGAGCCGCGGCCACTGGGTGCGGGAGAGGATCTGCGCGAGCACGGCGCTTTCCTTCACCGGCAGGAAGGCGTCGCCCTGGCGCACGTGGATGGTGTTCATCGCCTCGCGGGAGCGGTGCTGGACCTTGATCGGGCGCACGTAGAGGCGGCCGTCGAGGCGGAACAGATCGAGCAGGAACTGGGTCGTGCTGCGGATCGGGTCGAGCGCGTAGCTCGAGTGCTTGTCGCGGAAGAGGCCGAAGTACGTCACTGTCTCCAGATCGAAGAGACGCGGGCAGGTGAGCACGAAGAAGTTGCCGAGGCTCTGGTCGGAGCGCCAGATGTCGGCGAGGTGGGAGAGGCAGTCGAAGACGTAGACGGCGCCGCGGCCGACGCGCTCGATCACGGAGTGGACTTCGCGCACGAAGGTCTCGAAGCCGCTGGAGGGGTCGACCTGGCAGATCTCGGCGCCGGCGGTCTCGGGCACGAGGGCGGCGTGGGGGGCGAAGCGGAAATAGACGAGGTGGCGGCCGGCGCGGCGCGCGGCGGTCGTGTAGGGGCCGATGAGCTCCTGGTATTCCTCGAGGGCGTCCACCTCCCAGACGACGTTGTCGCCGGCTTCGATGCCGTGGAGAACCTGGTCGAGACCGGGCAGGCCGGTGGTGAAGGTGATGGAGTGCGGCATGGGCGGGAGGGACGGTGACCGGTGGTCGGTTGCCAGTGGCCGGTGGGAACGTTGCGAGCAACGGCCGAGGGCCAAGAACCAAGGACGGGAGACGGGTGGAAGACGGAGTGGGGAACCACTAATGGACACTACTCGACACTAATGGCGGCGGGGCGGAAGGGCGGAGGAAGGAGAGAGGGAAAAAGGCCGCGCCCGGTGCGGGGCGCGGCCTCGGAAACGAAACGAGGGGCGGACTCAGAGCACGCCCTGATCGATCATCGCATCGGCAACCTTGGTGAAGCCGGCGATGTTGGCGCCGAGCACATAGTTGCCCGGCTGGCCGTACTCGGCCGCGGTGCGGCTGCAGTTGGCGTGGATGTTGACCATGATCGTGTGGAGACGCTGGTCGACCTCCTCGCGGCTCCAGTTGAGACGCATGGAGTTCTGCGACATCTCGAGGCCGGAAGTGGAGACGCCGCCGGCGTTGGCGGCCTTGCCCGGGCCGTAGAGGATCTTGGCGCCGAGGTAGGCCTCGATGGCCTCCGGGGTGGAGGGCATGTTGGCGCCTTCGGAGACGAGCTCGCAGCCGTTCTTGAGGAGCACCTTGGCCTCGTCGCCGGTGACCTCGTTCTGCGTGGCGCTCGGGAAGGCGCAGTCGCAGGCGATGGACCACGGACGCTGGCCTTCGAGGTACTTGGAGCCGGCAAACTTGGCGACGTACTCTTTGATGCGGCCGCGGCGGACGTTCTTGAGCTCCATGACGTAGGCGAGCTTCTCGGCGGAGATGCCGGCCGGGTCGTAGATGGTGCCGTCGGAATCGGAGAGGGTGATGGCCTTGGCGCCGAGCTGGTTGAGCTTCTCCACGGTGTACTGGGCGACGTTGCCGGAGCCCGACACGGTGCAGAGCTTGCCCTGGAGCCCGTCGTTGCGGGTCTTGAGCATTTCCTGCGCGAAGTAGACGGCGCCGTAGCCGGTGGCTTCCGGGCGGATGAGCGAGCCGCCCCACTTGAGGCCCTTGCCGGTGAGCACGCCGGTGAACTCGTTGCGGAGGCGTTTGTATTGTCCGAACATGTACCCGATCTCGCGGCCGCCCACGCCGATGTCGCCGGCGGGCACGTCGCAATCGGCGCCGATGTGGCGCTGGAGTTCGGTCATGAAGCTCTGGCAGAAGCGCATGACCTCGGCGTCGCTCTTGCCCTTCGGGTCGAAGTCGGAGCCGCCCTTGCCGCCGCCCATGGGGAGCGTGGTGAGCGAGTTCTTGAAGATCTGCTCGAAGCCGAGGAACTTCAGGATGCCGAGGTTGACGCTGGGGTGGAAGCGGCAGCCGCCCTTGTACGGGCCGATGGCGCTGTTGAACTGGACGCGGAACCCGCGGTTGACCTGCACGCGGCCCTTGTCGTCGGTCCAGGCCACGCGGAACAGGATCTGGCGCTCGGGTTCGACGACGCGCTCGAGGATGCGGTGATCCTTGTACTTCTTGTGGCGCTCGACCACGGGTCCGAGCGACTCAAGCACTTCCTTGGCCGCCTGGAGGAATTCAGGCTCGCCGGCATTGCGGCGCGCCATCGTTTCGATGACTTCTGCGATGTATTCGTTCATTGGACTGTTTTCGAGTAGATCGTGTCTCTCATAGCCACTGCGCGGACTTCCCTGCGGGGTGGCAGGGTGTCGTCTCGCGCCGCGGGGTTTGGGTGCGGCGCAAGTTCGAGTGGCGCCGGTACGATTGCGGCGCGGGCCGGCGGGGACAAGGGGAAAGCGGCGGCGGGCCGGCTCGCGCGGGGGCCCTTCTGCGATGCCGGCTGGCGCTAGCCCGGGAGGGTGCCCGGGCGCGTGAAGCGCAACGCGTAGCGGCCGGCCCGATGCGAGAGGCGGAGCGGGGTGCCGAAGGTTTCGCCGAGGCGCGCCGCGGTGAGGGTCGAGCGCAGCGGTCCGGCGGCGAGCACCCGGCCCCTGCGCAGGAGCAGCGCGTGGGTGAAGCCCGGCACGATCTCCTCGACGTGGTGGGTGACCAGCACGAGCGCGGGGCCGCGGGGCGCAGCGGCGAACCGGGCGAGGGAGGCGAGGAATGCCTCGCGCGCGACGGGGTCGAGGCCGGCGCAGGGTTCGTCGAGAATGAGCAGGCGCGGGTGCGCCATCTGCGCGCGGGCGAGCAGGGTGCGCTGGCGCTCGCCCTCGGAGAGTTGCAGCCACGTGCGCTCGGCCGCGGCGGCGAGGCCGATCTGTGCAAGCAACCTGCGGGCGCGGTGCCGGGCCGTTGCGGGAAATTTGCCCCACGGGTTGATCAGGGCGCGGTGGCCGCCGAGCACGGTTTCGAACGCGGTGGTCCCCGGCTCGATCAGCCGCTGCATGCCCGCGCCCACGAGGCCGATGTGCTCACGCAGTTCGCGCCAGTCGCTGCGCCCGAAGCGGCGGCCGAGCACCTCGATGTCGCCCCCGGAGGGCGTGAGGTAACCCGTGAGCGCGGCGAGCAGGGAACTCTTGCCCGCGCCGTTGGGGCCGAGGATCACCCAGTGCTCGCCGCGGCGCACGGTCCAGTCGATCCCCGCCAGGATTGTGGTTCGGCCGCGGGCGACGCGAAGGCCGTGGAGACCGAGCAACGGGGAGGCGGGGCGCCTCGGATGGAGTTCGGATTGCAAACCGGAAAACCTCGGATCGGAAAGCGACAGAAGATAACGAAGGGCACGAAGGACGGAGCGGAGGCGAGCCCGGCTAATCTTGGATTCGGGCTTTGTTTCCTTCGTTACCTTTTGTCGGGTCGGGACCGGATCAATGCGCGAAGAACGGGTTGTGCGCGAGTTCCTCGCCGACGGTGGTGAGCGGACCATGGCCGCAGGCCAGCACGGTGGCGGGGGGCAGGCGGAGGATCTTGTCGACGTTGTTGCGGTAGGCGTCCTCGTAGGACTCCATGCCGCCGCCCATTGAGGAGGCGAAGAGCGAATCGCCGACGATCGCCAGCGGGTGCGCGAGGCCGTCGACGACGTAGGTCGCGCCGCCGGGCGAGTGGCCCCAGGTCGAAAGCGCGCGGATCCGGAGCGAGCCGAGCTCGAACCCGTGGCCCTCGGCGAAGGTGCGGCTGCCGGAGAGCGGCTCGCGCTCGGAGGTCCAGACCGGCACGGGGTGGCTCCGAAGAATGGAGACGAGGTCGGCGATGTGGTCGCGGTGCGTGTGGGAGAGGAAGGCGGCCTCGAGCTCGAGGCCGCGGTCGCGGACTAATTTGAGCAGCGGGGCGGCGGTGGCGCCGGTATCGAAGACGGCGGCGCGTCGCGTGGCCGGGTCCCAGGCGAGGTAGGCGTTGACGGTCATGTCGCCGAACGAGGTGGTGACCATGGCGAAGCCGTCGGGGAAGGATACGGGCCGGGGTTTCCAGGCGCCGCGGGACAGGGCGACGAGGGCGTCGGCGTGCAGGCGGAGGTGTGGGGCGAGGGCGCGGAGGGCGGCCTCGGTGCCCTGGTTCTTGCGGGCGGCTTGCACGGCCTCGGGCTCGAGGCCGGCGAGGCGACCGAGGGCGGTGTCGGAGAGCTCGGCGCCGCGCATGGCCTTGGCGATCACATCGCCGGCATTGTCTTCGAGGGGAAGCGGAACCATGGGCGCGAAGAAAGCGGGAAGCGCGCCCGAGGCCAGCGCGAAGGGGCGGCGCGGCGCCCTCCCGGATCCTCACGATGCAATCGGGCTTGCCTTGGTAGGGGCGCCGCTCCGCCGGCGTCCGCGGCCGGCGCGGAGCGCCGGCCCTACCCACGGAAATCTTCACCTCCTGTGCAGCTCAGTCAGCGCATCGTGATGATCAGGGGCGCCCGCTCAACGGTCGGCCAACGCAAGCTGGCGGCGCCGTCGCGCCACGAAGTCATAACAACGGTCGCGGAGCGCGCGTGGGAGGAGCAGGGCGCACGCGGCCAGCGGCCATGGCATTGAAAGATGGCGACAAAGGCGCAGGACGGCGGTCGAGCGGCGCGAGAGGTGGTCCGCTTCGATCAGCACGACGGAGTCGAGGTCGCCGGGCGGGAGCCCGTGGCGCGCGAGCTGGGCGCGGGCCTGCGGCGACTGCAGGGCGAGGAAACGCAGTCGGCCGTGGCGATCGCGTTGCCGGGCGAAACGCACGGTGCGCTGGCAGAGCGGACAATCGCCGTCGTAGAGGACGACGGGAGGCGAGGGGGCCTGGTGCGGGTGCCGCGGCATGGCGCAGGCTAGCGGGCGCGGGCGGCACCGCAAACGCCGGAGGGGGCGCAAACGCGGTGGGCGCGTTCACGCCGTCGATGGAGGGGCGGGCTTCACGCCCGACAGTTGGCCTTGAGGCGGGACCATGCAATTGCCGCGAGCCCACGAGCGAAAGGGCGCGCGTCGATGGTGACACCGTAGGGCAGCGGGCTTGCACGCGCTTTGCAGAGCGCGAGCGAGCTTGCTGACCGACGCGGCAATTGAGCGGTTGGCTGCGGCGTGTCACTGCAGACAAGTGTCAAGCGACGAGCGACGAACCGTTCTGAGCCAATACCCCCGGATCCAGGCACGAGGGCGGGTGGGCGGCGCCGACCGTTCTCCACTTGCGACTCCGCGGTGGGTTGACGCACAGTCGCGCGATGCCCGACAAGACCGCCTTCGCCAAGCTTCGCACCGCCTTCTTCACGGGCCTGATGCTGCTCGCGCCGCTGGCGGTGACGGTGATCGTCTTCGTCTGGCTGGTGTCGGAGGTGGGCGGGACTTTCCGGAATTTCTTCTTCCTGTGGGTGCCGGCGGAGTGGCTGGGCAACCCGCGGTTGGCGCTGGTGTGGGACATCCTGTCGACGGCGATCGTGATCGTGTTCATCACGACGCTCGGACTGGTGTCGCGCTGGGTGCTGGGGCGGTACTTTGGCGAAGTCGGGGAGCGCTTCATCCAAGGCATCCCGGGCATCGGGGCGTTCTACAACGCGGTCAAACAGATCGTCCAGACCTTCGGCGCGGAGAACCGCGCGGCGTTCTCGAAGGTGGTGCTGATCGAGTTTCCGCGCACGGGCTGTTACGCTATCGGATTTCTCACCAACAACTCCGGGGGCGAGGCCAGCGTAGTCACCGGACGGGGACTCGTGGCGGTCTTCGTGCCGACGACGCCGAATCCGACCTCGGGTTTTCTGCTGCTGGTGCCGCGGGAGGACGTGCGCGTCCTCTCGATGAGCGTGCGCGACGGCATGAAGTTCATCATCTCCGGCGGCTCGGTGCTGCCCGACGAGCGCGATGGCGAACCGGTGCCGGTGCAGCAGCCGGCGGGACCGGGGGCGTTCGGGCAACCGCAGTAGGGCTTTGTCGTGCCGGGACAAACACTGCAGACGACGGGTTTCATCCTGCAGAAGCCGCCCGCGGAGGACCGGCACCAGCAGGTGCTGCTGTTCGGCGCGGACGGCGGGCCGCTGCTCTGTTTCCAGCGGATCTCGTCCCGCCAACCGGCGGTGGCGCTGGACCTGTTCGACGAGGTGGCGGCGACGCTCACGAGCTCGAACCAGGGGCGCACGTGGTTCTTCGGCGAAGTGCGCGTGCAACGGCGGTTCGCGGGGATCGGGCTGAGTTTCGCGGCGCTGCAGGAAGCTTCGGCCTTCGCGCGCCTGCTTACGCGGAACCCGGTGCACGAGGAGAGCCGGCCGGCGGTGCTCGCGCTGCTCGGCATGGCGTTGCAGGCGTGGAGCGAGGGCCGGCGGGCCGACGCCGTGGCGCTCAAGGCGCTGTATACGTTTGCCCGCGACGAAGGCTACCCGGTGAAGGAGGAGTGGGCGGCCGGGCTGCGCGGCAGCGATCGGGACAACGTGCGCCGCGTGCTCAACGAACCCTTGGCAGCGCTCGACGCGGTCGAGGCGGACTCGGTCGGGCGCCTGCTGGAGAGTCTGCGTCGGTATCTACGCGGGCAGGCCGAGCTCACGCTGGACTGAGCCGTCGGGCAGTCGAGCGTCGAGGGACGAGCGACGAGAGCCTGAGCACCGAGGAGAGACCGGGGCGTCCGCGAGGCTCGGCTTGCGCCATCGGCGGTTCGCCCTCGCCCTTCGCCGCTCGACCCTCGGCTGCAGCGAGACGGTTGCGCGGGGGCGATAGTCTGGCGGTCCGAGGAGGCAACTCCGTCGGCCGCGGCGTTCGGGCGACAACCCTCCGGTCCAGGCCTCGGGCCCGGGGCCGAAGGGTTTTACCGGCAAGGCAAGTCCACCCGGGAAAATTGTTTCGGGACAATCACTTTGACTACTGGGCCTAGCAATGAAACTTATCCGCACTGTTTCCCCCATGCCCGGCTCGCCACTGTTACCGCTCGAGATCGAAGGGATGGTCCACTCGGTGGTGGACCAGGAAAGCATCATCGCGCTCACCGATCGGAAGGGCGTGATCGTCCATGCCAACGACCGGTTTTGTGAGATCTCCGGTTTTGCCCGCAGCGAGCTGGTGGGGCAGAATCACCGGCTGTTGAAGTCGGGCCAGCACCCGCCCGAATTCTACAAGCAGCTCTGGGCCACGATCCTCGGCGGTCGGGTCTGGCGCGGCGAGATCTGCAACCGCGCGAAGGATGGGCACCTCTACTGGGTCGAGACCACCATCTCGCCGCTGCGGACGGAGGGGCTGATCACCCATTTCCTGACCCTGCGCACGGACATCACTGCGCGCAAGGTCGCCGAGGCCGAGTTGGAGGAGAAACAAAAACGCGAGGAGGACGAACGCCGGATGGCCGCGCTCGGCCGGATGGCCGACGGCGTGTTGCACGATCTGAACAATGTTCTCACCGGAGTGATGGGCTTGGCCGCGGAGACCCGGAGCGACGAGCGCAACGCGATGTTGCAGGAATCGATCGGGCGCATGGCGCAGCTCACCCGCACGCTGCGCGACTATTCGACCGGCCGCCCCGCGCGGCCCGAGCCGTTCCGGCTGCTGCCGCTGGTGGCCTGTGCGTGTTCATTGATCCGCTACCGCAAGGGGGTGCCGCGCAACCTGGCGCTGGTCGAACACCACGAGCCGCCCGGCGGCTGCGAGATCGTGGGCAACGAGGCGCAGGTCTTCGAGATCGTGCTCAACCTCGCCACGAACGCCGCCGAGGCGATGGCGGGGCTGCTCCGCCCGCAATTGCGCGTCTCGACGCAGTTCGCGGGCGATCGGGTGGTGGTGTGTTTCGAGGACAACGGGAGCGGGGTGCCGGTCGAGGCCGTGCCGACCTTGTTCGAGCCCTACGCCTCGACGAAGGGGCGGGGGCGCGGGCTGGGCCTCTCGGTGGCCCGACGCATCGCCGTGGCGCATGGCGGTTCGCTCGAGCTCGAGTCGCCCGGCGGTGGCGGTCGCGGGGCGTGTTTCCGGCTCGAGCTGCCGGCCCGCGCGCTTGCGCCATCGGCCACGCCGGGGCTCGAGCGCGGGGCGCGGCGCGTGGTGCTGGTCTCGGAGGACGACGCCGAGGTGCGCCGCCTGATCGAGAACGCGGCCGCGGCGAACGGTCTGAACGTCATGTATCCAGGGGATAGTGCCGATCTCGTCGCCCTCGCCGCAAAGATGGGCGGGGTGTTGGCGGCGGCGGTGATCGACTCGTGCGAGCTCGACTCCGACCAGGGCACGGTCGCGTGTCTGCGCCAAGTTGCGCCCGGCCTGCCGATTCTGCTGATTTCCGCCACGCTTTCCGCCCGCGGCAAATCGACGACGCCGTGGGGCGAGGTCGACAGCCTGCCGAAGCCCTTCGCGGTCGGCGAACTCGCCGAGGCGCTGCAGAGCGCCGCCGGTGGCCGGGTGCGCCCGCTGTGAGACGGGCGGGGCGGGGCTGACCCCGCGGCGAGGCGAAGCGGCGCCACACGGCTCGGGGATTTGGCGCCGTTCGCCTGCCCTTCGAGCTTAGAGCCTTGGGCGACAAACAGGTGCTCCTCCCTCGAACTCTGGTTCGTCGCGCTCGGTGAGCGACGCACGGGACTGACGCTCGTTCCTGATTTCCTGAGTGCCAGATTCTCTGCGGTCGAAATCGACGTGCGGAGAAACGTCCCGACCAGCGGGGCGCGTGCACTCGGTGCGGCCGAGTTGGCGGAAGACTTGATGCGGCTCGGGCAGTCACTATCCTGCCGGCATGAGCAACAAGGAAGTCGTGTCCCATTTGCTGGCCCGGCTGCCGGACGATGTGTCCCTTGAGCGGATCGCCCGTGAAATCGAGTTCATCGCGGGAGTTCGCGAAGGATTGAACGAACTCGACCGCGGGGAGGGTGTCGGCGTGGCAGACGTGGAGAAGCTGATCGCCTCACGGGGTACGCGGTAGAGATCGCTCCCCGTGCGATCGAGGACCTGAAGGATATCGTATTCTATATCAGCCCCGATCGGCCCGAAACGGCGGCACGACTCGCGTTCGCTTTGGTGGAGCGGACCAAGATCCTCGCACGACTGCCGTACGCGGGCCGGATGGTTCCCGAGTTCAACGATCCGCTGGTTCGTGAGCTGATTCTGAAGCCGTATCGAATCGTCTACCGGATCGATGAGACGCAGAAGCGGGTAGGCATCGCGCGCTTCTGGCATGGCCATCGTCACGCGCTCGACTCCGATGGGGTGGCGTAGGTGAGGGCGAAGTTTGCCGCTGCTGTCGAAACGGTTCCGGAGTGCGGTCGAAACGGACGTTTCGGAGAAACGTCCCTACCAACGGAACACGCTCACTCCGCGCGGCGGACTTGGACTTCCACGATCATCTCGCGGGTGCCGAGGCCGCGGAAGGTGCCGCTGACGGGGCGGATGTCGCCGTAGTCGCGGCCGCTGGCGAGCTTCACGTCGTTGGTGCCGGGGAGGCGGCGGTTGACGCATGGTGCTCGGTCGCCATGCTTCCGCGCATGAAAGCGAAGTTCACCGCCATCATCGAGGAGGCTCCAGAAGGTGGCTATTGGGCGATCTGCCCCGAGGTCCCCGGAGCGAATGGGCAAGGTGAGACGGTCGCACAGGCCAAGGCGAGTCTCCGTGAAGCCATTCGCCTGATCTTCGAAGATCGAATCGAGGATGCCAGGCGTGGACTGCCGGAGGACGCGATCCAGACTGAGATTGCCGTCTGATGAAGCGGCGCGAACTGGAGAAACGGCTGCGGCACGCCGGGTGTTACCTCAAGCGGGAGGGCTCCTCCCATGCGCTTTGGATCAACCCGCGCACGGGAGTGACTGAAGCGGTTCCACGTCACATCGAGATCAAAGAACCGCTCGCGTGGAAGGTTCTGAAATCGCTCGGAGCGGGCTGAATCGTGTTTGTGCCGGCGTGGCGCGCTCACTCCGCGCGGCGGACTTGGACTTCCACGATCATCTCGCGGGTGCCGAGGCCGCGGAACGTGCCGCTGACGGGGCGGATGTCGCCGTAGTCACGGCCGATGGCGAGTTTTACGTAGTTGGTGCCGGGCAGGCGGCGATGCGTCGGGTCGTAGCCGCGCCAACCGTAGCCGGGGAGCAGGATCTCGACCCACGCGTGCGAGGCCTCGATGGCATCGGGGGCGCGGTGCGGGTTGAGAAAATAGCCGCTCACGTACCGGGCGGGGATGCCGGCGCTGCGGCACAGGCCGAGCATGAGGTGCGCGTAGTCCTGGCAGACGCCGCGGCGCGACTCGAGCACGTCGACCACGCGGGTGTTCACCTTGGTGGCGTTGGGCGCGTAGGTGAGGATGTCGTGGACGTGTTCGCCGAGGCGCACGGCGTCGGCCCAAAGATCGTGGATGGTGTCGCCGAGAAGTTGTTTCGCTTCGTGGCGCAGCGGCACGGCGATGGGCACATAGCTGGAGTCGGCGAGGAAATCGAAATGCTCGAAGCCGAAGGCGGGATCGTCGAGCAGGGCCGGCGGGAAGGGTGCGAGCGGCAACGGGCGGGTGTCGGGGCGCGTCTCGACGAGGGAGAGCGCCTCGATGTCGAGCTGTGCGTGTGCGGCGGGGAGATCGAAGTAGTGGGTACGGTTCTTGTGGAAGTCCTCGTACTCGCGGATGGTGGCCTCGGGGGTGAGGCGGAGTTCGAAGCGGGTGCAGGTCTGCGTGGCGTCGCTGAGCGGGCGGAGGCGGACTTCGTTGAAGCTGTCGGTGACCGGACCGTTGTAGAGGAAACGGGTGAGGTGGCGCACGCAGATGCGCTGGCCGCCGGGGGAAGCGGGTTCGGCGCTGGGCTCGGCAGCGGGCAGGATTGTCGAGTCGGGCATGCGGCGGGTGTTCGAAGGTAGGATGCCGATGGGCGGTTGGGCGGCAGACGGAGGGCGGAGAGTAACAAGTATCAAGTCACAAGTGACAGGTGGCGGAGGGCGGAAGGGAGAAGTGACAAGTACCAGGTAACAACTGACACGGGACGGAAGCGGAGAACGGAGGACGGAGGGCGGCGCGAGAGATGGGGCGGGCGGTGGTTCGGCGGTGGGGCGGGCTTTAGGCCCGCCAGTTCGGCGGAGACGGCATGGCGGGCGTGAAGCCCGACCCACCATCGGAAGGGCGGGCGGTTGGTGCGCGGGAGACGGGCGTGGGCAGAGACGGTATTTCGGGACCCACCATCGGAGGGGACGGCGCTTGGTGCGAGCGCGGAGGTGACTCGGCGGGCGCCGAGCGCGCCCCGCTTCCGGAGGGCGGAGTGGCGATGCCGCAAGCAGGATGTCGGGCGTAAAGCCCGCCCACCATCGGAGCGTCGGCGAACCAGAATTGAAAATGCCCGCGGCGCGCCGTCACGCGCGGGGTTGTTGTTGTTGTTCCTCCTGCTGGTGGAGGCGGACCTCGGCGACTTCGTCGACGGGGCGGTGGGTCATGAAGGTGTCGAAGACGATCGTGCCGATCTGGTCGAGGACGGGCAGGATCTGGGAGAGGAACTCGTGCAGGCCCTTGCGGAAGACTTCGTCGATCGAGGTGTAGTTGAGCTCGGAGACGAGGCGGCCGCAGAGGCGCTCGGCCTCGTTGTTGTGCTGGCCGACGGGGGTGCCGCTGATGCGGCGCAGGTAGAGATCGATCTGCCCGAGGCAGTGGCGCACGGAGCGCGGGAACGTCTCCGAGAAAAGGAGAAATTCGGACACCTTCCAGGGCAGGATCTCGGAGACGTAGAAACGCCGATACGCCTCGAGGGCGCTGGCGCAGCGGAGCACGGCGCCCCATTGCGCGGTGTCGATCGCGCCGCCGACATCCGAGGCGCTGGGGAGCAGGATGTGGTACTTGAGGTCGAGGAGGCGGATGGTCTTGTCGGCGCGCTCGATGAAGCGGCCGAGCTGGATGAAGTTGTAGCCCTCGTCGTGGGGGAACGTCGCACCGGTGAGGCCCTGGAAGAGGTGCGAGGCGTTCTTGATGCGCGCGAAGAACTCGGTGGGGCTGTGCTGCCAGAGCGAGCGCGCCTCATGGCTGTTGAGGAAGAGGTGGAGGTCGTTGACCGCCTCCCACATCTCGAGGGAGATGCGGTCGCGGATCATGCGGGCGTTCTCCCGGGCGGCGAGGGTGCAGGAGAGGATGGAGCTCGGGTTGGCCGGGTTGAACGTCATGAACTCGGTGACGGTCATGGCGTCGGCCTTCGGGTAGTGCTGGGCGAAGAGCTCGGCGTCGGCGGTGGAGTGGATGATCGAGAGCCAGTGCTCGGTGAGCGTGGCGTCGTCGAGTTTCTCGAAGTCGAGGAGGAGCTGGAGGTTGACGTCGAGGAGGCGGGCGGTGTTTTCCGCGCGCTCGAAATAGCGGCCGAGCCAGTAGAGGGAGTTGGCGACGCGCGAGAGCATGGGGAGCTTGCGGCGCGGCGGGGTGGCGAGGGAGGCGGCTTTCATGAAGGAGGCGAGAGGCGAAAGGCGAGAGGCGAAAGGGAAGAGGCGAGCGGAGGGTGGAGAGGCCGGTCGGCGAGGCGAAGATGGTGACTGTGGAACTCAGCGTAGACGCGCGCCGGGGCGCGGCCTTGCGGGGAAGTAAATACTTCGGTCGGAGCGGGGGATGGGCTGGTGGCTGCTTGGAACGGAGATCAGAAACGGAAGTTCACCACAGAGGGCACCGAGTGCACGGAGGTCGGAACAGGAGAGTGAGTTTGGGTCTCTTCGGCTTCTCAGTGTTCTCTGTGGTTCAAGTCCGGGCTATTTGCTTGAGAGGGGAACGGAGCCGGAGGCGGAAGTAACAAGTGTGAGGTGACAAGTGACAGGTGGCGGAAACGCCAGCGGAGGGCGGTGGCGACGCGAGTGTCGTGGCAGTGGGACGGTAGTTCGGCGGTGGGGCGGGCTTCAGGCCCGCCAGTTCGGCGAGAGCGGGAGAGAGATTGGGGGCGAGCGCGGAGTGGGTTTTGGGCAGCGGTGTTTTGTCGGGCGTAAAGCCCGACCCACCATCGGAGGAGCGGGCGGCGGGTGTGGGCGCGGAGTGGGTTATGGGCGGGTGGTGGCGGAAATCGGCAATCGAAAATCCAAAATCGAAAATCAACGCCGTCTCATTCGTCGCCGTGGAGGACCCAGGTGTCCTTCGAGCCGCCGCCCTGCGAGGAGTTGACGACGAGGGAGCCCTTGCGGAGGGCGACGCGGGTGAGGCCGCCGGGGGTGACCGTGATCTTCTCGCCGCAGAGGATGTACGGACGCAGGTCGATGTGGCGGCCTTCGAAGCCTTCGCCGCACCACGTGGGATGGCGGGAGAGGGCGATCGGCGGCTGGGCGATGAAGTTGCGCGGGTTGTCGATGATCATCGCGCGGAACTTCTCGATCTCGGCCTTGGTGGCCCAAGGGCCCATCAGCATCCCGTAGCCGCCGGCCTCGTTGGCGCTCTTCACCACGAGCTTGGCGAGGTTGTCGAGGATGTAGGCGCGGTCCTGATCCTCGGAGGCGAGGAAGGTGTCGACATTGGAGAGGATCGGCTCCTCCCCGAGGTAGAATTTGATGATCCGCGGGACGAAATAATACATCACCTTGTCGTCGGCGATGCCGGTGCCGATGGTGTTGGCGAGGCTCACGTTGCCGGCGCGATAGGCTTGGACGAGACCGGGCACGCCGAGCAGGGAGTCGGAGCGGAAAACAGAGGGGTCGAGGAAGTCGTCGTCGATGCGGCGGTAGATCACGTCGACGGGGACGAGGCCGGCGACGGTGCGCATGAACACGCGGGCGTCCTTCACGACGAGGTCGCGGCCCTCGACGATCGGGATGCCCATGGAGCGGGCGAGGAACGTGTGCTCAAAATAGGCGCTGTTGTAGACGCCGGGAGTGAGCAGCACGCAGTTGGGCGTGTTGCCGCGCATGCCGGCGGGGGCGGTGTACTGGAGGGATTTGAGCAGGTCTTGGGCGTAATTCTCCACCGGGCGGACCTGCGCGGACTGGTAAAGACCGGGAAACGCGCGCTTCATCGCGGCGCGGTTTTCGATCATGTAGCTGGCGCCGGAGGGGCAGCGGAGGTTGTCCTCGAGCACGAGGTAACGGCCGTCGTGGTCGCGGATCAGGTCGGTGCCGCAGATGTGGACGTACACGCCCTTCGGCACATCGAAGTTCATGAACTCCCGCCGGAAGTGCCGTGCGCTCAGCACATAATGCGCGGGGATCACGCGCTCCTTGAGGATGCGTTGGTCGTGGTAGATGTCGTGGAGGAAGAGGTTCAGCGCCGTCAGACGCTGGATGAGGCCGGCCTCGAGCGTGGCCCATTCCTTCGCGGGAATGACGCGCGGCATCAGGTCGAACGGGAAAATGCGCTCGGTGCCCTGGTTGTCGTTGTAGACGGTGAACGTCACCCCGCCGCGCATGAACGCCAAATCGACCGCCGTCTGCTTCTTGAAGTATTCCTCACGGGACAGTCCGCCGAGGTGCTGGTGGACTTTTTGGTAGGCGGGGCGCACGGAGCCATCGGGGGCGAACATCTCGTCGAAGAATGCGCCCACGTCGTAGGGCTCCATGATGGAGCGGGTGGCAGGGGTGGAGGCGGTGGCGGCGGTCATGAATTGCATGAATAGCAGCCTGCGGGCCAACGCGCGCGGGCGGGCGAATTTGTCCTTTTCTGGCCACGTTGGCCGGCCTCGGCGCCGCTGGCACGAGCCTTGCAATGAAGCACTTTCATAAACCTTCACTCACCGCCTGCGCCCGGCTGCACCCGCCGGGCGACAACGGCGCCGCCCGCCCATGGCCATCCACGTCGCTCTCCACCACCGCACGACCTACCGCTACGACCGGCCGATCAACCTCGGCCCGCAGGTCGTCCGGCTGCGGCCCGCGCCGCACACCCGCACGCGCATCCTCGGCTACTCGCTGCGGGTCGCGCCGGAGAAGCATTTCCTCAACTGGCAGCAGGACCCGCAGTCGAACTACCTTGCGCGCTTCACGTTCCCGGAGCCGACGCGCGAACTCGTCGTCGAGGTCGACCTCGTGGCCGAGATGGCGGTGTTCAACCCGTTCGACTTCTTCCTCGAGCCCGCTGCCGAGAATTTCCCCTTCGCCTACGATGCGGCGCTGGAGCATGAGCTCGCGCCCTTCCGCCTCTGCGCCGCCGCCACGCCGCGGTTCGGGGCCTATCTTGCCTGCATCTCGCGAGCCCCGCGCCGCACCATCGACTTCCTCGTCGCCCTCAACCAGCGCCTCTGGGCCGACATCAAGTATCTGATCCGCCTCGAACCGGGCGTGCAGGCGCCCGAGGAAACGCTCACCAAACGCTCCGGCTCCTGCCGCGACTCCGCGTGGCTGCTCGTGCAGCTTCTCCGTCACCTCGGCTTCGCCGCGCGCTTCGTCTCCGGCTACCTCGTACAGCTCGTCGCCGACCAGAAATCCCTCGACGGCCCTTCCGGCACCGAAAAGGACTTCACCGATCTCCACGCCTGGTGCGAGGTCTACCTGCCCGGCGCCGGCTGGATCGGCCTGGATCCGACCTCCGGCCTGCTCGCCGGCGAGGGGCACATCCCGCTCGCCGCCACGCCCGACCCGCAATCGGCCGCGCCGATCGACGGCTGCCTCGACGAGTGCGAGGTGACCTTCGCGGTCGAGATGAAGGTCACTCGTATCCATGAATCGCCGCGTGTCACCAAGCCCTACACCGAGGAGCAATGGCATGCGATCGACGCCCTCGGCCGCCAGGTCGACGCCGACCTCGCGAAACTCGACGCCCGCCTGACGATGGGTGGCGAGCCGACCTTCGTCTCGATCGACGACTACGACGGGGCCGAGTGGAACAATGCCGCCCTCGGGCCGACCAAGCGCGCCCGCGCGGATGTGCTCATCCGCCGCCTGCGGGACCGTTTCGCGCCCGGGGCGTTCCTTCACTTCGGCCAGGGCAAGTGGTACCCGGGCGAATCGCTCCCGCGCTGGGCCTTCGCCGCCTATTGGCGCAAGGACGGCCAACCGGTCTGGGACGACCCGCATCTCCTCGCCGACGAGAAGACCCAATACGGATACACCGCCGAGCTGGCCGATGTCTTCATCCGCTCGCTCGCGAAACGGCTGGGCGTCAACGACCGCTGGGTGATGCCGGCCTACGAGGACGCGCTCTACTACCTCTGGAAGGAACGCCGCCTGCCGAGCAACGTCGACCCCTTCGACTCCAAACTCGACAACGCCGAGGAGCGCGCGCGCCTCGCCAAGATCTTCGAGCAGGGGCTCGATGCCGTCGTGGGCCACGTGCTGCCGCTGCAGCGGCGGTGGACGCCGGACGGCCCGGTGTGGGCGAGTGGTCCGTGGTATCTGCGCAGCGAACGCCTGTACCTGATCCCCGGCGACTCGCCGGTCGGCTATCGCCTCCCGCTCGATTCGCAGCCGTGGGCCGCGAAAAACGACTACCCGTACGTCACCGCGCTCGACCCGCAGGCGCCGCGCTCGGCCTTGGCCGCCCGGCAGCATTTCGTCAACGCCGCGGCCGGCGCGGCGCGACGCGGTCCGGCGATGGGCCTGATCGGTCGCGCGGAGCCGCCGGAGCGCGCGCCCCTGTTGCAGGAGTCCGCCGCGTGGATCGTGCGCACCGCGCTGTGCGTGGAGCCGCGGGGTGGCCGCCTGCACGTGTTCCTGCCGCCTACGGAGATGCTCGAGGATTATCTGGCCGTGGTCACCGCCGTCGAGGCGACGGCCGCCGCGCTGGGCACGCCGGTCACGCTCGAGGGCTACCCGCCGCCGCACGATCCGCGGCTCAACGTGATCAAGGTCACGCCCGATCCCGGCGTGATCGAAGTGAATATCCACCCGGCGGCGACATGGCCCGAGCTGGTCGAGCGCACCACCGGCCTCTACGAGGACGCCCGCCAGTCGCGCCTCGGCACCGAGAAGTTCATGCTAGACGGCCGGCACACCGGCACCGGCGGCGGCAACCACATGATCCTCGGCGGCGCCACGCCGGCCGACAGCCCGCTCCTGCGCCGGCCGGACCTGCTGCGCAGCCTCGTGACCTACTGGCAGCACCACCCGGCGCTGTCGTTCCTCTTCAGCGGCCTGTTCATCGGCCCCACCAGCCAGAGCCCGCGCATCGACGAGGCGCGGCTCGATGCCGTGCGCGAGCTGGAGCTCGCGTTCGAGCAGATCCCTTCGCACGGCAACTGCCCGCCGTGGCTGATCGACCGTGTGCTGCGTCACCTGCTCGTGGATTCGACGGGCAACACCCATCGCTCCGAGTTCTGCATCGACAAGCTCTACGCGCCGGACAGCGCCTCGGGCCGCCTGGGCCTGCTCGAACTGCGCGCCTTCGAGATGCCGCCGCACGAGCGCATGAGCCTCGTGCAGCAGCTGCTGTTGCGCACCCTCGTCGCGCGTTTCTGGCGTGAGCCGTACGCCAAGCCGCTCGTGCGCTGGGGCACGCAGCTGCACGACAAGTGGATGCTGCCGCACTTCGTGGGCCGCGACATTGAGGAGATCTGCGCCGATCTCGCGCGCCACGGCTACGCGATGGAGGCGGAGTGGTTTGCGCCGCACCAGGAGTTCCGTTTCCCGACCGTCGGCGACTTCCATGTGCGCGACATCCAGCTCGAACTGCGGCAGGCGCTCGAGCCGTGGCACGTGCTCGGCGAGGAGCCGGGCGCCGGCGGCACCGTGCGCTATGTCGACTCCTCGGTCGAACGCGTGCAGGTCAAGGTCACCGGCCTCACCGACGGCCGCCACGTGATCACGTGCAACGGCCGGGCCGTCCCGCTCCAATCCACGGGTACGCACGGCGAGTTCGTCGCCGGGGTGCGCTTCCGCGCGTGGCAACCGCCCTCGTGCCTGCACCCGACGATTGGCTCGCATGCGCCGCTGGTCTTCGATGTCGTCGATACCTGGAGCGACCGCTCGATCGGCGGCTGCGCCTACCACGTGGCGCATCCCGGCGGGCGCAACTACGAGACCTTCCCGGTGAATTCCTACGAGGCCGAGAGCCGGCGCCTCGCGCGCTTCTTCCGCCACGGCCACACGCCCGGCGGGCTGGTGGTCTCGGCGGCCGTGATCGACCCGGAGTTCCCCTGCACCCTCGACCTGCGCAAGGCATGAGCGCCGGCCGTGATCAGGCGGAGCCGCGGGTCCGCCGCGGCTCTTTGGCGGGCGTAAAGCCCGCCCCACCATCGGAGGAGATCGCGCGTGGGGTGAGTTGCGCCGATCCGGCATCGGCCCCTAGGCGCCGCCTGGCTTTTGCCACAGGCGGGAAAGCGCTCCTCGGCGACCGCCCCTCCGATGGTGGGGCGGGGTTTACCCCCGCCATCCGCGGTCGCGCCGCGACCGCGCTTCGCCGGCTCGCCGGTTCAGCGGCTCTCCAGCCATTCGCGGCCGATTCCCTCTTCCTTTCCCTGCACGGTTGCAGCCCGGTCGCGTTCCCCTCAACTCTCGGCCTCCCACTTGATGCCGCCTGAAACCTCAGCCGTCCCTTCGGCCCCGTCCTCCGCCGCGCTGGCCGCCGCGCGGGCGCGGCTGCTCGCCTGCTACCGCCCGCCCGCCGGGGCCTTCGACGAGCTGCTCGGGGCCGATGGCGCCGTGCGGCCGCAGTGGGAGCCGCTGGTGCGCGACTTCGCGGCGGAGAGTGTCGCCGAACTTCACCGACGCTGGGAGACCGGCCGGCGCTTCATCCGCGACCAGGGCATCACCTACAACGTCTACGGCGAGGCCGACGGCCTCGACCGGCCGTGGCGGCTCGACCCGGTGCCCTTCGTCTTTGCGGCGGCGGAGTGGCGGGCGCTGGAGTCCGCCCTCGTGCAGCGGGCGGTACTGATCGACCGCGTGCTCGCCGACTGCCATGGCGCGCAGAACCTCATCCGTTCCGGGCAGCTTCCGCCGGCGATGGTCTTCGCGCAGCCGGATTTCCTGCGGCCGCTGCACAGCGTGAAGCCGGCGGGCCGGCGCCACCTGCAGTTCTACGCGGCGGACCTCTCGCGTTCGCCCGACGGGCGCTGGTGGGTGGTGGCGGATCGCACACAGATTCCGACCGGCTCCGGCTACGCCCTGGCCAACCGCCTGATCGCCTCGCGCATGCTGCCCGAAGCGTTCCGCGACCTCCATGTGCAGCGGCTGGCGGGGTTTTTTCGCGACACGCAGAGCGCGTTGGCCGGCCTGTCCGCGCGCGGCGGCGAGGCGCGGGTGGTGGTGCTCACGCCCGGCCCGTACAACGAGACCTATTTCGAACAATCCTATCTCGCGCGCTACCTCGGCTACACGCTCGTCGAGGGCCAGGACCTCACCGTGCGCGACGACCGGGTGTTCCTCAAGACCCTCAGCGGCCTCGAGCCGGTGGACGTGATCCTGCGGCGCGTGGACGACGATTTCTGCGACCCGCTCGAGCTGCGCAACGACTCGATGCTCGGCGTGCCCGGCCTCGTCGAGGCGGTGCGGCGGGGGCATGTCGCGGTCGTCAACGCGCTCGGCAGCGGTCTGCTGCAGAGCCCGGCGTTCATGGCGTTCCTGCCGGGGTTGTGCCGGCAGTTGCTCGGCGAGGAGTTGAAACTTCCCTCGGTCGCCACGTGGTGGTGCGGCCAGGAGTCGGCCGAGCGCTACGTCGAGGACCACTTCGACAAGCTCATCCTCAAGCCGGCGTTCCGCGCACCGCCCGGGCCCGCGCCGACCGACCGCGCGGGCTGGTTGCGCCAGATCCGCTGGCAGCCGCACGCGTATGTCGCGCAGGAGAAGGTGCCGCTGTCGTTCGCGCCGTCGTGGGAGGACGGCGGCTTCGTCGCCAGCCCGGTGAGCGTGCGCGTCTATCTCGTGGCGCACGGCGACTCGTACCGCGTGATGCCGGGCGGGCTGGGGCGCATCGCGCCGGAGCCCGCGGGCCGTTTCGTGTCGTTGCAACATGGAGGCGCGAGCAAGGACGTGTGGGTGCGCGCCGCGGCGCCGGTGACGGAGGTCACGTTGCTCGGGCAGTCCTCGCAGCCCGTGGAGCTGCGCCGCGTGGGCAACAACCTCCCGAGCCGCCTCGCCGACAACTTCTTCTGGCTCGGCCGCTACGCCGAGCGGGCCGATGCGACCGCGCGTCTGCTGCGCAGCGCGCTCGTGCGCTTCAACCCGGAGAGCACGGGCAGCGCCTGGCCAGTGCTGGCGCCGCTCCTGAGCACGCTCGCCGAGCACGGGCAGCTCACCGCCGAGGACATCCTCCCGCTGCGCCAACAGCCCGAGGCGCTCGAGGCCGAGCTGTTGGCGGCGGTCTTCGATCCCGCGCGCCCCGGCAGCCTGCGCGACACCGCCGACCAGCTCCGGCGCCTCGCGATCCTCGTGCGCGACCGCACCTCGAACGATCTCTGGCGCGTGCTCACCCAGCTCGACGACCGCCTGACCCCGCCGGCCGGCGTCTCGTCCTTCCTCGCCGGTGACGCGGTGGCGGTGATCAACCAGACGCTGGTCGACGTCGCCTCGTTCCACGGCCTGACCAACGACAACATGACGCGCGCGCAGGGCTGGCGTTTCCTCGACATGGGACGCCGCATCGAGCGCTCGATCCAGATCTGCACCTTCCTCGACAGCGTGTTCTCCGCCCCCGATGCCGAGAACCTCGGCCTGCTGGAGGCGGTGCTGGAGGTCTGCGACTGCTCGATCACGTATCGCTCGCGCTACAACGTGCTCCCGCAGCTCGCCGCGGTGAGCGACCTCGTGCTGCTCGACGACACGAACCCCCGTTCGCTCCTGTTCCAGCTCAACCAGCTGGTGAAGCACTTCGAACGGCTGCCGCGGGAGAAACTCGCCGCGCTGCCCAGCGCCGGCCAACGGATCCTCATCGACTGCGTCGCGCGGCTGCGCCTGGCCGATCCGCGCGAGCTCGGGTGCGCCGGCGAGAAGGCGGCCGACACCGGGATCGCGAAGGTGATCCGCCACATCGCCGCTTCGATGCCGCACCTCTCCGATGCCATCGCCGTGAACTACTTCGCCCATTCCTCGATCTCACGCGCCGGCGGCGAGGCGACCCTGCCGAAGGAGGGCGGACCATGAACTACCGTATCACGCACCGCACGACCTACGAGTATGCCGAGCCGGTGGCGGTGTCGCACCATGCCGCGCGGGTGGAGCCGCGGGTAACCGCGGTGCAGTCGCGCACCGACTGGCGGATCGCGATCTCGCCCGAGCCGGCGGTGCAGGTGCAGCGGCCGGATTTCTTCGGCAACCGCGTGTGCTTCTTCGCGATCCAGGAGCTGCATGCGAAGATGGAGGTCACCGCGACGAGCGTGGTGAGCGTCGAGGAGCGCGACGTGCCGGCGCCCGCGCTGTCGGAGCCGTGGGAACAGGTGGCGCAACGGTACCGGGATCCGGTGGCGGCGGCGGCCATCGCGCCGTTCCAGTTCGTCTTCGGTTCGCCGTTGGTGCAGCCGCGGCCGGAGTTCGCCGACTATGCGCGGGAGAGCTTTCCCGAAGGGCGGCCGTTGCTGGCGGCGGTGGCGGACCTGAACCGGCGCATCCACGCGGACTTCGCCTACGACCCGGTGGCGACGACGATCGCCACGCCGCTCGCCGAGGTGTGGGAGAAGCGGCGCGGCGTGTGTCAGGATTTTGCGCACTTCGCGATCGCGTGCCTGCGCTCGCTCGGACTGCCCGCGAGCTACGTGAGCGGCTACCTGCGGACGTTGCCGCCGGCGGGCAAGCCGCGGCTCGTCGGCGCGGATGCGACCCATGCGTGGTTCTCGGTCCATTGCCCGAACTTCGGCTGGGTGGATTTCGACCCGACGAACAACTGCCAGCCGAGCGGCGAGCACATCACGGTGGCGTTCGGCCGCGACTTCAGCGACGTGAGCCCGGTGATGGGCATCCTCACCGGCGGCGGCAGCCACACCGTGAAGGTCGCAGTGGACGTCGAGCCGCTGTGAGGGGGATCAGGCGGTCGAGAGGCGAGGCGGCGAGCGTCGAGGGCTGGAGTGCGAGGCCACGCATGCAGGGATGTTCCGTTCCGGTGGTGGGGCGGGCTTAACCCAAGTTCGTCAGTTGCGGAAGCGACTTTTCGCAACATCAACGAGTTGCGCGGTTCAGGTCGCGTTTTTCGGCACTACATCGGCGATGGGGCGGGCGCCTTTGGGCAGGCGCAGGCCGA
>JAHFTC010000105.1 GCA_023269585.1 Opitutaceae bacterium | reverse complement strand
TCTTCTGGTTCTACCGTCGCTACAACCCGCCGATGGGCTCCGGGCCCGCCGGTCCGGCCGTGCCGGCCGAGGCGTTCGGGAGCATCTGGCATGAAGGCGACACACTGCTGCTCGGCATGGGCGACAGTGTCGTGACCGGTTTCGGCGCCCAACCCGGCTTCGGGTTCTTCGATCGGCTGGCGGAGGTGCCCGAGGGCGACGAGCCCGACATCACCGGCCGAGAACTGCGCCGTGTCTTCCCCAACCTGCGCAAACGCAACCTCGCGGCCAACTCCACCAGCTCCGGCGACCACCTGCGCCATCACCTCGCGGAACTCGCGCCGCAGCCCGCCACCACCCGTGGTATCGTCGTGCTCTCGACCGGCGGCATCGACCTCATCCACGACTACGGCGCCAGCCCGCCCCGCGACGAGGCGCTCTACGGCGCCACCTGGGCCGACGGCCAACGTTACGCCGCGGCGTTCCGGCAACGGCTCGATCCGCTGCTCGCCGGCATCGCGGCGCGTTTCCCGGGCGGTTGCGACATCTTCGTCTCCACCATCTTCGACCCCACCGACGGCGCGGGCGACATCGAGCGCGTGAATCCCCTGCTCCGCCTCATCAAACCCCTTCCGGCCTGGCCCGACGGCCTGCGCATCCACGCCGAGTTCAACCGGCACATCCGCGAAGCCGCGGCCGCGCGGCGCCATGTCCACGTTGTGGACGTGCACGCCACGCTGCTCGGCCACGGCCTGCATTGCCGCGACCGCGCAAACCCGCACTACCGCGCCGAGGATCCCACCTACTGGTATTTCGTGAACCTCGAGGACCCCAATCGCCGCGGCTATGACGCGATCCGCCGCGCGTTCCTTCTCGAGATGATCCGCGTGCTGCGACCACCAATGCCGTAGCCGCAGCGAGACGGAGAATCGTTCGCGCTGCCGAGAGCGTGCTGGGCAGAATCGTCAGTTGGCTGAACCGCGCGGCGGTTCAGCCATACCGCGCCGCGCAGCAGTGCGCGCCGAGCCCGGCCCTATTTCGCCGCCGGTTTGAGGAAACCGCTGTCCGCGAGCCAATCCGCGAGACGCTGCGGCCAGCCGCGCACCGCGAGAAACTCGGAGCGGTCGCCCATGTTGAAGGCGTGTTTGCCGCGGGCGAGCAGGTGCAGCTCCACCGGCACCTTCGCGGCGCGGAACCGCTCGACGAGCGCCATCGTCACGTCGTCGCAATCGTAGTCGTCGTCGTTGGCGCAGAGCAGCCAGGCGGGCGGGGCATCGTCGGGGATCGCCCCGGGCACCCGGCCGCCGGGATAGACCAGCATCTGGAAGTTCAACCGGCCGCTCGCACGGTCGATCGGATCCACGGCCTGCGGATCCCCCGGGTTCTGGCCAAACGCCACCAGCATCACCACCCCGCCACCGGCGGAGAAGCCGAGCATGCCGATGCGCTGCGGATCGACGCCAAACTCGCGAGCGCGACTCCGCACGAGTCGCACCGCGCGCAACGCATCCGCCCGCACATGCTCCATCGTGTACGGCGAACCGGCTTCGTTCGGCAGGCGGTACTTCAGCGCGAAAACGGTCACGCCGATCGAGTTCAGGAACTCCGCGGCCTGCTCACCCTCGGCGTGGAACACCAGCTCACGGAAACCGCCGCCGGGGGCGACGATCACCGCGCAGCCGTTGGCCTTGCCGGCCGGTGGCCGGAAAACGGTGACGGACGGATTGTGGATGTTGCGCACCCACCAGTCCTTCGCCTGCTCGGGCTCGTTGCGCCGGCTCTCGAAGCCGGGCGCACCGTGTTCCCAGAGCGGAAGGACAATCGACTGCGCCGAGGCGGCCACCGCTGCGAGGAACAGCCACGGGACAAGACAACGTGGCATTTTCATAGGGGAAAGGTTTCCGGCGGATCCGGCCGATGCCGACGGACGGTCCGCCCGACGGCTACTTCTTCGTCAGGACAACCGTGTCGTCCTCGGTCGCTCCGTCGAAGCCGGCCGGCCGTGCGCCAGAGGTGTCCCCACGCACGCGAAGGCTGCTCGGCCCGAGCACCTCGAAGATCATCTTCATGCGGGCGCGTTCAGCACCACCGATCAGAACAATGATATCCAGCTCCATCGGCTTTTTCTTCGTGTCCACCGAGTAGCGGATGTCGCCGGCCGGCGGCATCGAGGCGCGCATCGAGGTTCCGTCCTTGGTCAGGTCGACCCGGCCATCCGCAAAAAACACAAAGCCGCCGACCTCACCCTTGGAGGTGCCTTCCCAAGTACCGACCAGATCCACCGCTGGCGCAGCGGCGGCACGCGGTGCGGCTCCCGTCGCCAGGACGAGTGTCACGAGAATCAGGGCATGGCGGAAAAACGCGGAGATCCGGGTCATCGTGCCGGCACTGCACCAGCAAGCCCCGCGGAATGCACCGAAATTCTTCGCAGCCCCACACCGCTCCGGCGCTCGACACTCGTCTCTCGACGCTCGTCCGGGTGAGTCGGCTCAGCGTTTGTCGAACTCCAGGCCCGGGGTCCCGGCGAGCGCGCGGGCGAGTTGGAGGCGATGAATCTTCGCGTTGTGCCGCACATCGACCGGGAAACGGCCGACGAAATAGAAGATGCGAACCAATTGCGTGTGGCCGTGGGCTTCGCCGAGTTCCCGCAACTCGCGGCCGAGCTCCCGCTTCTCCGGTGTGCCGCGTGGCGCCTGCCCGGGCCAGCACTCGACCGCCAGCGCCGCGACCTGTTTGCCCCGCGGCCCGAAACCCAGCAACGCCGTGCGCCGCACCCGCGGGTGGACGTTGAAGATCGGTTCCACGCAGTCCGGGTAGAGCGTGCCATGGGGCGTCTCCACGCGCTCGGCCAAACGCCCGCAGAACCAGAGCCGGCCCGCGGCATCAACATAACCGGCGTCGCCCATGCGGTGCCAGACCGGTGCGCCGGACGGCGCCAATTGCGGAATGCGGAATGCGGATTGTGGATTGGCCGACTCAGCCCCCGGGGACTCACTCGTGCCCTCCTGGATCTTCGCCCGGGCGGTCGCCTCGGGCAGCAGGTCGTAGGCAGTGGTCACGACCGGACCGCGCACGATGATCTCGCCGATCTCGCCGCACGGCAGCTCACGCGCCTCGGCCAACGTGGCGATCGGTCCGTCGACGATCGCGATTACCTTCGCTGTCATCTCGGCCACCGTCCGCCCCACGCAAGTGCCGCGCCCGCGCAGCGTCTCCTCCGCCGTGCCGGCCTTATCGATTCCGGCGATCGCCAACCGATCACCGGACACCGGCTTCCGGTCTCCGCTCTCCGGTCTCCGGTCTCCGCTCTCCGGTTTTCCAATAACTTCCTCCGCACTCACGCTGCTCACCGGCAACGCCTCCGTCGCGCCATAGGGTGAATGGAGCTGCGCGTTGGGAAACACCTGGCGCATCAGCGCAAAGAGCGGCGGCGGCACCGGCGCACCCGCCATCAGAATACGCTTCATCCCGGGCAGCGTAAGACCGCGGTCGGCGCAATGCCGCGCGATCTTCGTCCAGATCACGGGCGAGCCGAAGCTGTTCGTCACGCCGTTCTGGCGGATGGCCTGCACGAGATGCGCCGGATCGGCGTCCGCGGGCCGCGAGGGATCGAGCCGCGGCACGACCGTCGCCATCCCAAGCGCCGGGTTGAAAAGCGCGAAAACCGGCAGCACCGCGAGGTCGACCTCGCCGGGCGCGATGCCGTACGTCGCGCGCACGAGACGCACCTGCGCCTCGAACATCCCGTGCTCGTAGCACACGCCCTTCGGCGCGCCCGTGGAGCCCGAGGTGAAGAGGATCGCCGCCAGATCGTCGGCCGCGGTCGCCGCCGCGGGGAACACCGGCACCGGTCCGCGCGCGAGACGCTGTGCCGGGTTGCCGCTCACCCACAGCCGGCGGGTGACCGAGCGAAACGCATCGCGGAAAATCCAGGAGGCGACCTGTCCGCGCGCGATGCCGAGCAGCACACGGGGCTGCGAACGCTGCACGCACGCGAGGAAGTTTTTCCGGCCCATGCCCGGATCGATCACAATCGGCGGCGCGCCCAGTTTGAAGAGCGCGAACACCGCCGCGATCAGCGGCAGTCCCGGCCGCACGAGCACGAGCACGCGGTCCCCCCGCTGCACGCCCGCCTGCGCCAGCCGCCACGCCCACGCGTCGGCCTCGGCCGCGAGCTCGGCGAAGCTCAGCTCCGCATAGCGGATCGCGCCGCCGCCCGCGCGGCCCACCGGGATGCGCAGCGCCGGCGCAGCGGGTTGCTGCGCCGCCTGCGTCCAGAGGTGGCGGGAAACATTGACGACTTCGGCGTCGGCCATCGCCGGATGAAACCGGCGGAACGCCGCTCGGCACAACGCTAAAGGCGGCGGGAGGTTTTCCCACTGGCCCCGTCGCAACCCGGCACCAACGCTGCTCAACCATGTCCGACGAGCCCGCGCCCAGCGCCCAACCTGATCCTGCCGCATCGCCTGTGCCGACGCCGCACCGGCGCCGGCCGCGCTATTCGGGCAAAAATCCGCGCCGCTTCGAGGACAAATACAAGGAGCACGACCCCGCGCGCTACGCCGACACGGTCGCCAAGGTCGTCGCCTCCGGCAAGACCGCCGCCGGCACCCACCGCCCGATCATGGTCGCGGAGATCCTTGAGGTGCTCGCGCCCGCGCGGGGCGAGATCGCCGTCGACTGCACGCTCGGCTACGGCGGCCACACCCGCGAAATCCTCCCCCGCCTCCTGCCCGGCGGACGTCTCCTCGGTCTGGATGCCGATCCAATGGAGCTCCCCAAGACCGAGGCCCGCCTGCGGGCGCTCGGTTTCGGACCGGACACCTTCACTGCGCACCGCTCCAACTTCGCCGGCCTGCCGAAGGTTCTCGCTGCGGCCGGACTCACCGGCGCCGATGTGATCCTCGCCGACCTCGGCCTCTCCTCGATGCAGATCGACGACCCCGCCCGCGGCTTCTCCGTGAAGTTCTCCGGCCCGCTCGACATGCGCATGAACCCGCAGCGCGGCGCGCCTGCCTCGGCCCTGCTCGCCGGCCTCACGCCCGCCGCCCTCGCCCAGCTGCTCACCGACAACGCCGACGAGCCGCGCGCCGCCCTGCTCGCGCCCGTGCTCGCCGGTCGCCATTTCTCAACCACGGCAGAGCTCGCCGGCGCCGTCCGCGCAGCACTGCCGCGCCTCGACAAGGACGAGGCCGATCTCGCCGTGCGTCGCGTCTTCCAGGCGCTGCGCATCGCCGTGAACGACGAGTTCTCCGCCCTCGACACCTTGCTGCGCCACCTGCCCGCGTGCCTGCGCCCCGGCGGGCGCGTCGCGATGCTGACGTTCCACTCCGGCGAAGACCGGCGGGTGAAGAAAGCGTTTCTCGCCGGCCAGCGCGACGGCACCTACGCCGCCATCGCCGAGGAGATCATCCGCCCGTCGCCCGCCGAATGCGGCGCGAACCCCCGCGCCATCCCCGCCAAGCTCCGCTGGGCCCGGCGCGCGTAACTGCACTCGGGCGAACCACGGTTTAAGGCCTGAGAAATTGATGTCGCGGGGCCATGGGTGGATGCGTTCGCATCGGGACGATGGCCAAACCTCGCCCCACCCGACCGAACCCGCAGCCGCCGCCGGCCAAGGCGGTCTCCTCCGCGGACGGCGGCGCCGCGGCGCCGGTCGAGCATCCATGGTCCGGCGACCGCGTTGAAGCCTGCGCGGTCCGCCCGCGGCCCGCCGGCCACGCCTGCGGCTGGGGCCGCTGGCTCGGCGCGCTGCTCTTCCTCGCGGTGCTGGGCGTGTTCCTGCCCTCGCTACGGCACGACTTCATCACCTACGACGACCCGGCCTACGTGGTGAACGAGCCGCACGTGAACACCGGGCTCTCGTGGGCGAATTTCCGGTGGGCGTGGACGAGCTTCGAGCACTCCAACTGGCACCCGCTCACCTGGCTCTCGCACCAGCTCGATTGCACGCTCTTCGGCCTCGCGCCGTGGGGCCACCATCTCACGAACATCCTGTTCCACGCTGGCAGCGCGCTACTGCTCTTCATCGTGCTGCGCCGCGCCACCGGCTTCGCCTGGCGCAGCCTGATCGTCGCCGCGCTCTTCGGCCTGCACCCGCTACGGGTGGAGTCCGTCGCGTGGATCGCCGAGCGCAAGGACGTGCTGAGCCTGTTCCTCGGGCTGCTCTCGCTCTGGGCCTACGTGGCGTACGCGCAGCGACGGCACGCGGCGCAACCCCGGTCCTGGGTGCCCTACTCGGTCGCGTTGCTAACCTTCGCCCTCGGGCTCACGGCGAAACCAATGCTCGTCACCCTCCCCTGCGTACTTCTGCTGCTTGATCTCTGGCCGCTGCGCCGTGCCGAGCTCGCCGCACCGCGCGCCTGGCGGGGGTTGGTCGTCGAAAAGCTGCCATTCTTCGCGCTCTCCGCGGTGTCGTGCGTGCTCACCACCCTGGCACAGTCCGCCGGTGGTGCGGTGAAGACGCTGGAGGACTTCACCCTCTGGGGCCGCGCGGCCAACGCCCTTCTGGCCTACGCGCAGTACCTCGGGAAACATTTCTGGCCGACCCAGCTCGCCGTGCTCTACCCCAACTTCGGCGAACAACCGCCGCTCGGCGCCACCCTCCTCGCCGGTGCACTGTTGCTCGCGCTCACCGGCGCCGCATTGCTCGCCCTGCGCCGTGGCCGCGCCTGGGCCCTGGTCGGCTGGCTTTGGTTTCTGGGCACACTGGTGCCGGTGATCGGGTTTGTGCAGGTGGGCGGGCAGACGATGGCCGACCGCTATTCCTACCTGCCGTCGATCGGCCTGCTGATTGCGCTCGTCTGGCTGGTCGCCGAGGCGAGCGCCCGCGTCCCGCGCCGCACGGCGCTGCTCAGTGCCGCCGCCGGCGTGGCGCTGGTCGCCTGCGCGGTGCTGACCTCGCTCCAGCTCCGCCGCTGGCAGAACAGCATCACGCTCTTCCGTCACACGATCGCAGTGACGCAGAACAATTGGATGGCGCACTACAACCTCTCGGTCGCCTACGGAAAGTCCGCCGCGACCGCCCCCGAGGCGCGCGCGGAGTTTCAGAAAATGGCCGCCATCCTGGCCGCGTTCGCCGAGCGCTACAACCAGCGCGGCCTTGCCCTCCAGCGCGAGACCGGCCGCGGGGCGGAGGCGCTCGCCGCCTTCGAGAAGGCGATCCGGATCAAGGGCGACGAACCCGCCCCGCGACTCAATCTCGGCCGCGCGCTGCGCCAACTACCCGGCCGCGAGGCAGAAGCCGTCGCCCAATTTCGCACGGTGCTGCGCTTCGATCCGGAGAACGGCGAGGCCTTGTTCGAGCTCGGTCGCACCCTCGCGGCCCTGCCGGGCGAGCTCGACGAGGGCATCAAACAACTGCGACTGGCGGTGTTGACGCTGCCCGAGACCGCGGAAGTGCGTTGCGCGCTCGCCTCGGCCCTCGCGCGCGACCCGCGGCGCCGTGCCGCAGCCATCGCCGAGTTCGAAAAGGCTCTGGCACTGGATCCCAACTACGCCGAGGCCCAGGCCGGGTTAGCGCAGTTGCGCGAGCCCGGGCACTGAGTGGGGCGCGCCTTCAGGCCGCCCGATTCGCTGCCAGGCCTACATCCGATCGAGCGGAAACCTCTGGTCGCCCTGAAGGGACGACCTACGCCACAACCTGCCGCTTCTTGGAGCGGAAGCGCGGTGGTTCCGCACGGAGAGGGAAACCGCTCAGCAGCACCCAGACCTATGCGTTCGCGGCGCCGCCGCTTGCCTCTTCGAGGCGAGAGGCGGCGGCTTCCCACTGCTGCGTGGCAGTGGTGAGCTGGTCGGTCACGGAGCTGAGCTCGCGATTCAAGTGCTGCGCCCGTCCGGCGACGGTGTACGTCTCCGGACTTTCGAGGTCCCCGGTGAGCTTCGCCTGCTCGGCCTCGAGCTGCGCGACCGTCTCCTCGAGCTTGCTGACCTCGGTGCGGAGCTTGCGGATTTCGTTGGCGCCGATCTTCTTCGGCTTCTCGGGCTGCGGCGCGGGCACCGGTGACACCGCGGCAGCCTTCTGTTGCACGGGGCGGGCGTCGGTGAAGCCGGCGGTGAGCGCGGCTCGCTCATTGGTGGCCTTCGACTTGTCGAGGTAGTAGTCGTAATCGCCTGCGTAGGACGTGAGCCGGCCGGAGTGGACGTGGAGGACGGTCTGCGCGAGGGCGCGGATGAAATAGACGTCGTGGCTGATGAACACGAACGTGCCCTCGTACTGCTTGAGCGCATGGACGAGCGCATCGATCGACGCGATGTCGAGGTGCGTCGTGGGCTCGTCCATGAGCAGAAAGTTGGGGGGATCGACGAGCAGGCGGGCGAGCGCGAGGCGGGATTTCTCGCCGCCAGAGAGCACGGTCACGGGCTTGAAGACGTCGTCCTTCCGGAAGAGAAACGCCGCGAGGATGGTGCGCGCGCGCTGCTCGGTGAGCTGGTTGGCCTCGGTGCGCAGCTCCATCACGTTCTCGAGCACGGTGGCCTTGTTGTTGAGGTTGTCGCCGCGGTTCTGCGCGAAATAGCCCGGGACGACGCTGCTGCCGAGCTCGCCCGTGCCACCCTGGATCGGGATGACGCCGGCGAGGATCTTCAGGAGGGTGGACTTGCCCGCGCCGTTGGGGCCGACGAGCACGATGCGCTGGCCGCGTTCGATCTGCAGGTTGAGGTCGCGGTAGACGACGTGGTCGCCGTACGCCTGCTGCACGTGTTCAAGGGTGATGACCTTCAGCCCGGAGCGCGGCGGCTGCGGGAAACGGAAGTTGACGCGCTTGAGCTCCTCGACGGGGGCCTCGACGGCATCCTCCTGCAGACGCTCAATCTGCTTCTCCTTCGACTTCGCGCGCGAGGCCATGGAGGCCTTGGCGCCGAAGCGATCGACGAATTTCTGCAGATGGGCGATCTCGCGCTGCTGGTTCTTGTACTGCGCGGCCTGCTGGTCCTTGCGGGCCTCCTTCTCACGGAGGAAATCGTCGTAGTTGCCGGTGTACCGATGGAGGGTGCCGGCGCGCAGCTCGAGCATGCCGTTGCAGAGGGCGTTCAGGAACGCGCGATCATGCGAGATGAGGAGCAGGCCGCCCGGATAGCGCGTGAGGTAGTCCTGAAACCAGAGCAGCGCCTCGAGATCGAGATGGTTGGTCGGCTCGTCGAGGAGGAGCAGCGCCGGCTCGCTCACGAGCAGACGGGCGAGGTGGGCGCGCATGACCCAGCCACCGGAAAACGTTTTCGCGGGCTTGAGGTGGTCCTCCTCGCGGAACCCGAGGCCGGCGAGAATCTTCTTCGCGCGCGGCTCGAGCGTCCAATCGATGTCGTAATCCTCGTCGTTCTCCGGCTCGAGTTTCTTGCCGCTCGTGGCGAGGTGAAGGATCGTCTCGTCGCCGGCCGGGGCGCTTTCCTGAGGGAGGAAGCCGAAGTCGGCGCCGCGCTCCCAGGTGATCGTGCCGTCGTCGGGCGACTCCTCGCCAAGGATGAGATTGAAGAGGGTGGACTTGCCCACGCCGTTGGCACCCACGAGGCCGAAGCGGTCGGTGCGCGCGACAAAGAGCGAGACCTCGGAGAAGAGTTCGCGGGTGCCGTAGGACTTGGAAATGTCGGCGAGCGTGAGCATGTAAACCGTCGAACAAACGGGACGGAGGGGGGCGGCGTCAAGACTGCGGGCGGTAACCCCACTCGAGACTCGCGGGCTGGCGCTGCGGTTGCCGCAGCATCCGCACCTCCTGGCTTCGGTTCCAATTGGATCGATTCAGGCTCGAAAGCCCGGCGCCGGATCCCCGCCCGGGCGCCTCGGCGGACGATCTCCCCCGCCAGCGGACTCATTCCTCCAACTCAGGCCGGACCACACCGCACCGGGTGGAAAAGGAGGTTAAACGAATCCGTTTCGTCTTTCTGCCGGACAGAGGCGCGAGTCGCCCCGCAGTCGCCTCATTACAGGCAGCGGGGGCATCCTCCGCGGGGATCGAACCGCCACGCGGAACCTCCGCAAAGTTGATTGAGCCCGTAGGCCAGCGTACTCCCACGCGCGCCCTGCGAAGCGCCCTGCTCGCTGCATTATGCCCATAGCCGGAAAGACCAGCGGAACGAAGCGCCGCTGTTCCCTTCGTCACCTCGAAGAAGCTCCGCCCGGTGACGCGAGCATTACCCCCGCCATCCGGGTTACACTGCGGGCATCAAGCCTGCCCTCCACCTGAGGCGTGTAGCTTGAACGCGTTCTCCCGGCTTCGGTCGTCTTCGGAATGCAGGTTCCGAAACACGTCCACCGGATCGTCGAGCGGCCACACCGTCCGCCCCGGAAACAAAAAAGGCCGGGGCGAAAAGCCCCGGCCAAAGAGAACCCATTGAAGTGCTGCGCTTACTTGCGGAACCGGCGCCAGCCCACAAGGCCAAGCGTCATCGCCCCCAAGACCATCGCATAGGTCGACGGCTCGGGAACAGCGGTATAGCTACCGGAGAAGTCCTGAACCAAGATACCACCCGGATTACCAGTAGGCTGCACATCGTTACTCAGTAGAATCACCAACGAGGTAGTCTGGGACACTAGGCCAGTGTAGGATACAGTCACACCGGAAACGCTGTTGAAATTCGAAGCGGTAGAACCAAGAAGTGCCGGGCCCCCAACGAACTGCGTGCCCAACAATGACGTCAGATGCGCACTGAAACCATTGTCGCCATTGAGCCGAAACGACAGGGCCACGTTGTTGGAGAAGTCCGCATTCACACCGCTGAAAGCCGCTCCCAAGTTATACACGAAGGCATAGCCACCACCACCGGACTGATCATGGGCCGCTTGGATTCCGCTGTTTTGGATCGAGAGCCATGTCGCACCGGTCGCCGTAGGTGTAACCCATGAACTCGAGAACGGTGTCGCATCGCGCGCCGTTGCAACCGTAGTGACCGTGCTATTATTGAGCGCGGCGAGATAGGTGTTCAATCCAGGCGCACCCGTAACAACATTAAGACCGCTGGTGCTTGAAAACTTGTACACGAACCAATTCGGATCGACGTTTCCTGCGCCACCCGCACCCGTGTCTGGCAAATTGATCGTTGAGGTCTGGGCGAAAAGCGACGTTGCAGTGGTCGCGAGGGCTAACAGCAGGAGCTTCGACAGTTTCATGGCTTCGTTGGGTTTGCAGTCGGGATTGAGCCCGGACGCCCTTCGGAGGCCAAGCGCAATCTCGGACCACCATATCCTTTTTACAATTGCAGTTTTGTAACCCCAAAGACCCGCTGCCCTCCTTTCCGGTCGTTCCGTGCCGCCCCGGAATTCGGAGCCCCCTTGCGCCCGGCGGCGCCCTCAGTCCCGCGTTGACCACTTCCCGAGGTTTCTGGTCACGTGACTGCTGCCCACAATCATGTCCGCCAAGAAACTTCCATTCACCCTCGGCCAGCTGGAGTCCATCGCCGCCCAGGTCGGCACGCCGTTCCACCTCTACGACGAGGCGGCGATGCGCGCCAACGCCCACGCCTTCAACGCGGCCTTCGCCTGGGTGCCGGGCGGCTTCAAGAACTTCTACGCCGTGAAGGCGCTGCCCAACCCGCACGTGCTCGCCGTGCTGAAGGCGGAAGGTTTCGGCGGCGACTGTTCGTCGTTGGCGGAGCTGCGGCTCTGCGAAGCCGTCGGGATCCGCGGCGAGGACATCGTCTTCACCTCCAACGACACGCCGGCCGAGGAATACCGCGAAGCCGACCGGCTCGGCGCGCTGATCAACCTCGATGACATCAGCCACATCGCGTTCCTCGAACAGGCGCTCGGCGGCCGGCTCCCCGAATTCCTCTGCTTCCGCTACAACCCCGGTCCGCTCAAGGCCGGCAACGCGATCATCGGCAAACCCGAGGAGGCCAAGTACGGTTTCACCCGCGAGCAGATCATCGAGGGCTACCGCCTCCTGCGCGCCAAGGGCGTGAAACGTTTCGCGCTGCACACGATGGTCGCCTCGAACGAGCTCGATCCGGCCTACTTCGTCGAAACCGCGCAGATGCTCTTCGACCTCGCCATCGAAGTCTTCCGCACCACCGGCGCGCGCATCGAACTCCTCAATCTCGGTGGCGGCATCGGCATCCCCTACCGCCCCGGCCAGCAGGCGGTCGACCTCGCCGCGGTGGGCCAGGCGATCAAGGCCGCCTACGAGCGCACGCTCGTGCCGGCCGGCCTCGCGCCCATGCGCATCACCATGGAATGCGGCCGCATGGTCACCGGCCCGTACGGCTACCTCGTGAGCCGCGTGTTGCACAAGAAGGCGACGTACAAGAACTACGTCGGCCTCGACAGTTGCATGGCCAACCTCATGCGCCCCGCCCTCTACGGTTCGTACCACCACATCTCGGTGCCGGCGCGCGAAGGCGGACCGCGCAAGACCTACGACGTCACCGGTTCGCTCTGCGAGAACAACGACAAGTTCGCCATCGACCGAGAGATCGCCGATCCCGCGATCGGCGACCTGCTTGTCATCCACGACACCGGCGCGCACGGCCACGCGATGGGCTTCAACTACAACGGCAAGCTCCGCTCCGCCGAAGTCCTCTGGCAGGGCGGCACGAACTACCGCCTCATCCGCCGCGCCGAGACCCTCGCCGACCACTTCGCCACGCTCGACTTCCCCGGGCTGAAGAGCTGACCGGAATCGATCAGCAGCGAGCGCCGAGCTCCGGCTCGGCCCCTGCTTGAGTTCGTGGAGAAGCGCCGCCCGGGCCGCGCCCTCGGCCGCCGGCACCCAACACCCGCGCGGCCGATGCCCGGGATCACGGATACAGCAGATCCCACTCCCCCAGTGGCCACACGCCTTTGCCCCAGTTCACGAGGCGGGTGACCGTGGCGGGCTGGAGCAGGCCGCTCTCCTTGAGCAGCTTGATGCGCAGGTAGTAGGCGTCGGCCTGGTAGCCGCGCTCGGGCAGGTCGTACGCATGGTACGGATTGTAGCGCGGCGCGTAGGCCATCGTCTCGAAGTTCTCGGCGGTGCGGTGCGCATCGTCGTCGACCGCGCGGCGCAGCCACTGGTCGGGCGTGTAGCGCTCGGCGATGCCGAGGAAGGCCTGCGCCAGCGCCTCCTGCAGCCGGGCGCGATCGTCGCGGGTGATGTCGCCGCGGGCTTCGAGCTCGGCGGCTCCGAAGGCGAGCTCGAGCCCGAGTCCGAACTGCCGCTGGAAGAACCCGAAAGTTTTTGGGGTCCACGGTTGCGGCGGGTTCTTGGACAGGTCGATTGTCGGGATCGATTGGTACATCCAGAGCAGCGACCACGCGGCGCGATAAGCGTGGATCGGCCCGTCGTTGTAGAACCCGACGCCGCCGCGATGCGTACCCATGATGTGGAACGGATGGTAGTTCCAGTCGATCCCGAAGGCGGCGGCGTGGTAGCCGCCGTTGAAGACCTGTTCGAGCGAGTACCAGGCGGTCGAGAGATAGTTGCCGGGCTGCGTGAAATTGAAATCGAGACCGGCGTGGTCGGAGACGAAATGCGGCGCGGTCTCGAACACCGTGCGCGCCATCACCGCCCAACTCCGATAGCCGGTCGGCACCACGGGCGTGCCCGAGGCCCCGCTGCGCTCGGTGAGGCCGGTGAGCTGGTAGTTTTGCAGCAGCTCGAAGAGCCGCAGGTTGAACCAGGCGCTGCGCGCGAGGTTGTGCCGCGACTGCGCGAGGGAGAGCTCGAGGGTGCGCCCCGGGTGCGTCCGGTCCGTGTACCAGTATTCACCCGGGAAGCCGCTGCCGCGAACCCGGCTCTCGTTGAAGACCTGCACGTACCACCGGCCCATCCGCATGAACCACTCATCGGTCTCCATGCGGTTCCAGCGGTAGGCGGCCAGCCACTCCTCGGCCGTCTGAAGGTGCCTCACCGGCTCCGAGGTGGGCAGCACCGAAGGATCCGCCACGAGATCCTCGAGCGCGAAGGTCGGCAGCCAGGCGTTCCAGTCCGGGTATTGAAACGCCTGCGGCGTCTCCCGCGGATTCAGAAACCCACTGGCGCCGGTGATGGCGGGATCGATCTGCCCGCCGGGGAAGAAGTACTCCTTCATGTCGGCGTCGCGTTCGAGCACGGCATCCAGGCCGGCTCCGGCGGCCCAGAGCTCGACCGGCCGGGCATCGAGACCGGGGCCCGGCTGGTAGGGGGGATCCCACGGCCGGCCCGCGTCCTGCCGCGTGTACCCGGCCGGCAACTTCAGATCGAGCGAACGGATGTACGAGGCGATCTGTTCGGCCTCCGTCTGGCCGAGCCCGTGGAACCGCGAGCGGGAGATGATCGATTTGTTCGAGTAGTTGAAATACGCCAGATCCCCGCCGTCGCGGAAGTGGCAGCTCGCGCACTTGCCGCGGATGGGATGCTGGGTGTTCGCGAAACCGAGATCGGTGAGCGAGGCCGTCTCCCACAGCACCTTGCCGGCCGCGATGTCGGCGGGCGTATTGCGCGGGGGCAGCCAGCCGTCCGGGTTGTCGCGGACGAAGTTGGGCGCCAGGACCGAAGCGCCGACCACCGTGCGTACGTCGAGCGCGAGCACACGCCAGCCGCTGGAGATGCCGTCGGTGGCGTCGAAGCGAAACTCGAGCAGGTTGCCGCCGGCCCTCAGGCCCGGGCTGCCCAGCGCACGCACGGGCAGCCGCACGCGCACGGTCATGTACGAGCCGTTCAACCCGCCGAACTCAGCCTCGTGCTGCTCGCTGGTCACCGTCTGGTTGGTGAGCCCCACCCACGGACCGCCGTTGAGGCGCA
>JAHFTC010000015.1 GCA_023269585.1 Opitutaceae bacterium | reverse complement strand
TCATGTCTGCATCAAGCTCGAGCCCAACGAAAAGGGTAAAGGCAACGAGGTGCTCAACGAGATCGTGGGCGGCGTCATCCCGAAGGAATTCATCAAGCCCGCCACGGAAGGCATCTACGAGGGTACCAACAACGGCACCATCGCCGGTTACCCCGTGGTCGATATTCTCGCAAAGATCGTCGACGGCTCCTTCCACGCGGTCGACAGCTCGGAAATCGCTTTCAAGATGGCCGGCATCTTCGCTTTCAAGGAAGCGATGAAGACCGCCGCTCCGATCCTGCTCGAGCCGATCATGAAGGTCGAAGTCACCGTCCCGGAAGAATACCAGGGGGACATCATGGGCGACATCAACCGTCGCCGTGGCCAGATCCAGGGCATGGAGATGCGCGAAGGCGCCTGCATCATCACCGCCCTCGTCCCGCTCGAAACCATGTTCGGTTACGCCACCGACATTCGCTCCCTCTCTAAAGGCCGTGCTTCCTATTCGATGGAGCCGTCCCATTTCGACCAAGTCCCGGCGCAGGTTCTTACCCGCATCGTCGAAACGTCCACCCGCGCCCCTGCGCGCACGTAATCCCGACGCACCGCACCCATGAAAGGTCAACGCATTCGCATCAAGCTTCAGGGCTTCGACTATCGCATCATCGATCAGTCGGCCTCCGAAATCGTCGAAACGGCCAAGCGCTCCGGCGCCCGCGTCTCGGGTCCCATCCCGCTGCCCACCCGAATCGAGAAGCTTTCGGTCAACCGCTCTCCGCACGTGGACAAAAAGTCCATGGAGCAGTTCGAGATCCGCACCCACAAGCGCCTTCTCGACATCATCGAGCCCACCGCCCAGACGGTCGACGAGCTCAAGAAACTCAATCTCCCGTCCGGCGTCGATATCACCATCAACGTATGACGGGTTGACCCCCAGCCTTAGGCGACGGCCCGCCCTCGCGGGCGCCGCGTCTAATGTAGGTCCCGTAAACGGATAACCTCCACCTACCGCTTAGAAACATGATCCAAACAATCCTCGGCAAAAAAGTCGGGATGACGCAGGTGTACGACGGCGAAAACGCCCTCGTCCCCGTCACCGTCGTCGAAGCCGGTCCCTGCCCAGTTGTGCAGGTGAAGACCGTTGAGTCGGATGGCTACAATGCCGTTCAACTCGGCTTCGGCCCCCAGAAAGAACAGCGTCTGAGCAAGGCCGAAGTCGGCCACGCCAAGAAGGCCGGCATTGAGCCCATTCGCCGCCTCTCGGAAGTTCGTCTTCCGTCCGCTCCTACCGTGAAGGCCGGTGACGTCGTCACCGTCGAAAGCTTCAAGGAAGGCCAGCTCGTCGATGTGATCGGCGAGACTAAGGGCAAGGGCTTCCAGGGCGTTCAGTTCCGCTGGCGCATGGCCGGCGGTCCTGCCTCCCACGGTTCAATGTTCCACCGGCGTGTCGGCGCCATCGGTATGCGCCAGACCCCCGGCCGCGTCTTCAAGAATCAGAAGATGCCCGGCCACATGGGCGCGGTGAATCGCACCGTGCAAAACCTCAAAGTCGTCAAGATCCTCGCCGACAAGAATCTGCTGCTCGTTCGCGGCGCGATTCCCGGCTCCAATGGATCCGACGTCATCATCCGCTCCGCCATCAAGGCGGCCAAAGCCTAAAGGAGCGCCCAGACATGAAGCTCAAAGTTTACACCGTTGATGGCTCCGAGTTCGTCGAGAAGGATTTCGACGCGATCGAGACCTTCGAAGGCGACAAAGGCCTGCAGGCAGTGAAGCAGGTCGCCGTTGCCCATCGCGCCAACGCCCGCCAGGGCACGCGCAGCACCAAGACCCGCGGCGAGGTTTCCGGCGGCGGCAAGAAGCCGTTCAAGCAAAAGGGCACCGGCCGCGCCCGCGCCGGCTCGACCCGTTCCCCGCTATGGTCCGGCGGTGGCGTCGTCTTCGGACCGCGCCCCCAGGACTTCTCCCAGAAGATCAACACCAAGGTGAAGAATCTCGCGCTGCGCCGCGCGTTCTTCGATCGCGCCGTCGCCGGTGAGATCGAGGTCATCGAGCGTTTCGAGGTCGCCTCGGCCAAGACCAAGGCGATCAGCAGCCTGATGGGCCGTATCGCCCCCGAGGGGAAGATCCTCATCGTCGACGCTCCGTTCGGCACCGAAGTCCGCCGCGCCGCCGCCAATATTGAGCGGCTCAGCCTGCAGGACGCCACCCAACTCAACACCCTCGACCTGACCCAGTACCGGAAGGTGATCCTCTCCGAGAAGGCCCTCGAGAACGTCCTCACCCGCATGAAGGGAGGCAACTGATGAAGCCCGCCTATCAAGTCCTCAAGACCATCCGCATGACGGAGAAGTCGAACCTGCAGTCGTCCGAATTGGGTCAGTACACCTTCGAGGTGTTCCCCGAGGCGACCAAGCAGCATATCCGCACCGCCGTCGAGTCGACATTCAAGGTCACCGTCAAGCGCGTGAACGTCGTGAACGTGAAGGGCAAGCCGAAGCGCGCTCGCAACGGCCAGCCGACCACCCGCTCGGATTACAAGAAGGCCATCGTGACCCTCAAACAGGGTGACAAGATCGAGCTCACCTGAGCCGCCCACCCGGAGACACCACCATGCCTCTCAAGACATTCCGTCCCATCACCCCGGCGCTGCGCTACCTGGTCCTCAATGTGGATCCGGAGCTCTCGAAGAAGAAGCCCGAAGCGCGTCTCACCGAAGCCATCCGGCGCAACGGCGGCCGTAATTGCTACGGGCGCACCACCTCCCTCCGTCGCGGCGGTGGGCACAAGCGCCGGTATCGCATCGTCGACTTCCGTCGCAACAAGATCGACATCCCGGCCGCCGTCCAGGCGCTCGAGTACGATCCCAATCGCTCGGCCAACCTCGCCCTCTTGGCGTACGTCGATGGCGAAAAGCGCTACATCATCGCCCCCAAGGGCCTGAAGGTCGGCGGCAAGGTCGTTTCGAGCAACAAGGTGCCCGAGGAGTTCCTCCCCGGTTGTGCCTACCCGCTCTCGATCATCCCGGCTGCCACGTTCATCCACTGCGTTGAGCTCCTCCCGGAGCAGGGCGCGGTGATTGCCCGCTCCGCGGGCAACTCGGCCCAGCTCATCAGCATCGAAGGCGAAAACGCCGTCCTGCGCATGCCCAGCGGCGAAATCCGCATGGTCAACAAGCGCTGCCGCGCCACCATCGGCGAAGTCGGCAACGGCGACCACATGAACCAATCCCTCGGCAAGGCCGGCCGTAATCGCTGGCTCGGCCGTCGTCCCCGCGTTCGCGGCGTGGCGATGAACCCGGTCGACCACCCCAACGGTGGCGGTCAGGGCAAGTCCAAGGGCGGTGGCGGTCGTCAGCACCTCGTCTCCCCGTGGGGCCAGCTCGCCAAGGGCTTCCCGACCCGCAAGCGCTCGAAGACGAGCAATGTGCTCATCATCACCCGCAAGAACGGCCGAAAGCCGCGCGGCAAGAAATAACCCACTAGCCCGCGTAACCCAAACGTTTTCACGCCATGGCCCGTTCAATCAAGAAAGGCTTCTTCGTCGATCCGCACCTTACCGAGAAATTCGAGAAGGCGAAGAAGGCCGGCAACAAGAAGCCCCTCCAGACGTGGTCGCGCCGGTCGACCATCACCCCCGACTTTGTCGGCACCACCTTCAACGTCCATAACGGCAAGGCCTTCGTCTCGGTTTTCGTGACCGAGAACATGGTCGGCCACAAGCTCGGTGAGTTCGCCCCGACGCGCTTCTTCAAAGCGCACGGCGCCACCACCGCCAAGGCCGTCTGATGTAACTGGACACGGCCGCCACCCGCCACCGCGGGCCCGGCGGCCAACCGCAACACACCACCACCATGGAAGTCCAAGCTCTTACCCGGTTCGCCCGGATGTCCCCGAAGAAGATGCGCGAGGTCGCTCGCGAGATCCAGGGACTGCCCGCCCCTCAGGCCGTCGAACTGCTCACCCTCATCCCGCGCAAGTCCGCCCGCCTCATCGTCAAGACGCTGAAGTCGGCCATCGCGAACGCGGAGAACAACAACAACCTCTCGTCCGACAATCTCGTCGTCGCCAGCGCTGTGATCGAAACCGGTCCGGTGCTCAAGCGCTTCAAGGCCGGCGCTCGCGGTACCGCGATGCCCCGCCGCAAGAAGATGTCGCACATCCGCATCGTTCTCTCCGAAGCCGCCGCAACCAAGTAACGCCATGGGACAAAAAACCAATCCGATCGGTTTCCGTCTGGCCGTCCGCCGTAACTGGCAGTCGCGCTGGTTCGCGCGCAAGAAGGAATTCGGCCTGCTCCTCGCCGAGGACCAGAAGATTCGCGCCCAGCTCATGGGCAAGCTCAAGCTCGCCTCCGTGCCGCGCATCTTCATCGAGCGCGCCGCGAACCGCGTGCGCGTCAAGATCTTCACCGCCCGCCCCGGCATCGTCATCGGTCGCAAGGGGCAGGAGGTCGAGAAGATCAAGGAAGATCTCGCCAAGCTCACCGGCAAGGAGATCCTCCTCGACATCCAGGAGGTCAAGAAGCCCGAGATCGAGGCGCAGCTCGTCGCCGAGAATGTCGCCCTCCAGCTCGAACGCCGCATCTCCTACCGCCGCGCCATCAAGAAGGCCATGCAGATTGCCATGAGCCTTGGTGCCGATGGTATCAAGATTCAGGCTTCCGGCCGCCTCGGTGGCTCGGAAATCGCCCGCCGGGAGCTCCAGCGCGTCGGCCGCGTGCCACTTCACACCCTCCGCGAAAACATCGACTATGGTTTCGCCGAGGCCCTGACCGTCTATGGCAAGATCGGCGTGAAGTGCTGGATCTGCAAGAAGGACACCGACAACAACAACTGATTTCGCCATGGCGCTCTCACCCGCACGCACCAAATTCCGCCGCGCCCAAAAGGGCAGCAACGCCGGCAACGCCAAGCGTGGCAACACCATCGCCTTCGGCGAATTCGGCATCCAGGCCATGACTCGCGTCCGTCTCGACGGCCGCCAGCTCGAAGCCGCCCGCGTGGCCATCAACCGCCACCTCAAGCGCAAGGGCAAGGTCTGGATCCGTGTGTTCCCGCACATGCCCGTCACCAAGAAACCCGCCGAAACCCGAATGGGTCGAGGCAAGGGCCCGGTCGAGTTCTACGTCGCGCTGATCAAGCCCGGCGCGATCCTCTTCGAACTCGCTGGTGTTCCGGTCACCATCGCCCGCGAGGCGATGCGCTTGGCCGACACCAAGCTGCCCTGCAAATGCCGCTTCGTCGCCCGTGAAGGCGTCGAGGCCTGAGCGCGCCCACAACCGCCGCCACCAACCGAGACGACGTCATGAAACCCAAGGACATTCGCGAGCTCTCCATTGCGGAGATCGAGACGAAGATTCGCGAGACCCGCGAGACCCTTCTCCAGAACAACCTGCGCAAGCACACCGGCCAGATCGACAAGCCGCATACGTTTAAGGCGTATCGCAAGGACATCGCCCGGATGGAGACCATCCTCACCGAAAAGAAACAGGCCGCCGCGGCTCCCGCGGCCGCCCGCTAACACGGACCGCCCCAGACTATGGAAGCCGCAAATCGCACCGAACGGAAAACCCTCCTGGGCACCGTCACCAGCCGGATGGGCGACAAGTCCGTCAAGGTCACCATTCCCTACAAGATCCCGCACCCGCGCTACCTGAAGGTCATCAATCGTAAAACCGTCGTGCACGTGCACGACGAGAAGAACGAGACCAAGGTCGGCGACAAGGTCGAGATCATGGAAACCCGCCCGCTCAGCCGCCTCAAGCGCTGGCGCGTGCTCAAGGTTGTCCATGCCGCCAACACCAACGCCCTCGAGGCCAACCTCGAAGTCACCAAGGAGTAACGCGCCATGATCCAGATGCGTTCGTATGTAGATGTGGCCGACAACACCGGAGCCCGCCGGGCCTCGATGATCAGCCGCATGGGCCAGAACACCGACACCGCCTCGGTCGGTGACATCATCACCGTCAACATCAAGGAGAGCACGACCGACGCCACGGTGAATAAGGGCGAGGTCGTCAAGGCCGTTATCGTCCGCACCAAGGCGCCCCTGCGCCGCGCCGATGGCAGCTATCTCCGTTTCGACAGCAACGCGGTCGTCATCATCGATGCCGACGGCAATCCGAAGGGGACCCGCATCTTCGGGCCCGTCGCCCGCGAGCTGCGTGCGATGAACTTCATGAAGATCGTCTCCCTCGCACCCGAGGTCCTCTGATGAAGCAGAAATTTCACATCAAACGCGGCGATCTCGTTGCCGTCATCTCTGGCTCCCACACGGGCAAGCAGGGCAAGGTTCTCGAGATTCGCCCTGCCAAGCAGCGCGCCGTCGTCGAGGGCGTCGCCATGATCAAGCGCCACGAGAAGAAATCGCAGGCCAATCCCCAGGGTCGCATCGTCGAGCGCGAAGGCTCTGTCCACGTCTCCAATCTCAAGGTGGTGACCGCCGCTGAGAAGCCCGCCGCAAAAAAGGCTGGCAAGGCGCAGTCCTGAGTTGTCACTCTGACCAACTTACCACGCTGCCGGGTCGGAAATCCGGCGCACACCCATGAAGAAAGTCCCGCAACTTAAGCAGTTTTACATCGCGACCGTCGTCCCTGCCCTCAAGCAGAGCCGCGGCTACACCAACCCGCACCAGGTGCCGGGCATCCTGAAGGTCGTCCTCAACACCGGCATCGATGCCGGTGCCGACAAGACCGTCATTGCCGACACCCAGCGCGACTTGACCAGCATCGCCGGCCAGAAGGCCGTTCTGACCAAGTCCCGCAAGGCGATCGCCAACTTCAAGCTCCGCGAGGGCCAGATCGTGGGCTCCACGGTCACGCTGCGCGGCGAAAACATGTGGCATTTCCTGTCGCGTCTGCTCGTCGTCGCCCTCCCGGCGATCCGCGACTTCCGCGGCGTGCCGACGAAGTTCGACGGCAACGGCAACTACAACCTCGGTATCACCGACTACTCGATCTTCCCCGAGATTTCGCTGGAAAATACCAAGCGCATGATGGGACTCGACATCTCGATCGTGACCAGTGCCGAGAGCGACGAGGAAGGCCGCGAGCTGCTCAAGCTCCTCGGATTCCCGTTCCGCCGCACCGAGGCCGCCGCCGCCGCCCCCGTCAAGACTTCCACCGCCGCCTGATCCCGCCATGCCGAAAACTTCCGCCATCGAGAAGAACAACCGCCGCATCGCCCTCGTTGAAAAACACGCGGCGAAGCGCGCCGAGCTGAAGGCCATCCTCGCCAACCCGAAGACTTCCGACGAGGAGTTCTTCGCGGCGCAGAAGGCGATGTCCAAGCTGCCCCGCAACTCCGCCGCCATCCGCGTGCGCAATCGTTGCGCGCTCAGCGGCCGTCCGCGTGGCTATATCCGCCGCTATCGCGTTTCCCGTATCACGTTCCGCGAACTCGCCCTGAACGGCAAGATTCCGGGCGTCACCAAGAGCTCCTGGTAAAGACCTTTTCGGACCGGCAGTAGGATATCGGCCGGTCCCCATCCACACGCACCATGACCGATCCAATCAGTGATTTTCTCACGCGGGTCCGCAACGCAGCCAAGGCCGGTTTGGCCGACTGCGTTGTGCCGCATAGCACCCTGAAGGCTGCGCTCGCCCGCATCCTCAAGGAAGAGGGCTACGTCTCCGACGTCTCCGAGGGCCAGGATGAAGCCGGTCACAAGACCGTCGTTGTCCGTCTCAAGTACGTGGACAACGTCCCCGCCATCACCAATCTCCGCCGTCTGAGCACACCCGGCCGCCGTCTCTATTACGGTTACCGCGATATTCCGCGCGTGCTCAACGGTCTCGGCATTTCCATCGTCTCGACCTCCAAGGGTCTGATGAAGGACCAAGACGCCCGCCGCCAAAAGCTTGGTGGCGAGCTCCTCTGCAGCATCTGGTAACGGAGAGCACCACCATGAGTCGTATCGGAAAACTCCCCATTGCCATCCCTGCCAAGGTCAAGGTCTCGATCAAGGACGGCACCGTCCTCGTCGAGGGACCGAAGGGCAAGGTTCAGCAGACCTTCAATCCGGCCGTCAAGATCGAGCAGGCCGACGGCAAGATTGTCGTCACGCCCGCCGTCGAGACCCGTTTCGCCAACGCGATGCACGGCACCGCGCGCTCGGTGATCAACGGCATGGTCATCGGCGTCGTCGAAGGCTACACCAAGGATCTCGAGATCCAAGGCGTCGGCTTCAAGGCGGCCGTTGTCGGCAAGGTCGTCGACCTCGCCCTCGGCTACTCGCACCCGATCAAGTATGACATCCCCGAGGGGATCAAAGTCACCGTGGTCGAACAGACCAAGGTCAAGGTCGAGGGCTGCAACAAACAGCTCGTCGGCAAGGTCGCCACGGAAATCCGCGCCTTCTATCCGCCGGAACCCTACAAGGGCAAGGGCGTGCGTCTCGTCGGCGAGCGTGTCCGCCGCAAGGAAGGCAAGACCGTCGCCTAATCGCGCCACCAACCAAAAGGAATCCAGCGATGAATACCATTCGCAAAGCCCAGCTGCTCCAGAAGCGCAAGTGGCGCATCCGCAAGAAGGTCGTCGGCACCGCCGTTCGCCCGCGTCTCTGCGTCCACTTCAGCGGCAAGCACATCTACGCCCAGGCCATCGACGACGTGAAGGGTGCAACCCTTGTCGCCGTCTCGACTCTCACCCCCGATCTGCGGGCCCAGAAGCTCGCCGCCAACGGGACCAGCGCCAAGACCTTGGCCGGCTCGTTCGCCGCCAAGGCCGTCGCCGCCGGTATCAGCAGCGTCGTCTTCGACCGCAACGGCCGCCGTTATCACGGTAAGGTCAAAACATTCGCCGAAGCCGTCCGCGAGGCCGGTCTGAAGTTCTAATCCGAGACCATGCAACACTCTCGTTCCTCTTCCTCCGATCGTGGTCGCGGCGCTCCTGAAGCCCCGGAATCCGGCCTCATCGAAAAGGTCGTTTTCATCAACCGCTGCGCCAAGGTCGTCAAGGGCGGTCGTCGCTTCAGCTTCTCCGCTCTCGCCGTCGTCGGCGATGGCAAGGGCATGGTCGGAATCGGCTACGGCAAGGCCAATGAAGTGCCGGATGCGATCCGCAAGGGCACCGAAAACGCCCGTAAGAACATGGTCACCGTCAAGCTCAAGGGGGACACCATCCCCCACGAGGTCCTCGGTGAGTACGACGGCGGCAAGGTTCTCCTTCGCCCCGCCAGCCCCGGTACCGGCGTCATCGCCGGCGGCGGCGTCCGCGCGATCCTCGAGGCCGCCGGTGTCCACAACGTTCTCTCCAAGTCGATGGGTTCGAAGAACCATATCGCGGTCGTCAACGCCACCCTGCTCGGTCTGCGCCAGCTGCGCACCGCCGAACAGTTCCAGAAAGTCCGCCAGGCCTGATCGGCCCCGCGCAACCATCCAGCGATCATGAAGCTTCACGAACTCAAGAACACCCCCGGAGCCGTCCACCGTCGCAAGCGCGTCGGCTGCGGCGAGGGTGGGGGACACGGCAAGACCTCCGGCAAGGGTGGCAAAGGCCAGACCGCTCGCTCGGGCGGCAGCATCCGCCCCGGATTCGAAGGCGGCCAGATGCCCCTCTACCGCAAGCTCCCGCACCGCGGTTTCAACAACAAGAACTTCAAGACCGTCTTCTCGGTCGTCAATGTGAGCGATCTCGCCCGCTTCGACGACTCGGTGACGGAAATCGACGCCCAGCTTCTGGCTCAGGTCGGAATCACGCGCGATGCCAGCCTTCCGGTTAAGGTCCTGGGCAACGGCGAACTCGCCCGCGCCATCAAGGTGACCGCGGCGAAATTCTCCGACACTGCCAAGGAGAAGATCGAAAAGGCGGGCGGACAGGCTCTCGTAGCCTGATGTTCTCTCCGGCGCGCCTTCGGGTGCGCCGCCCTTTTCCCCCTTCCGAACAAACCCTCCTGTGTTCTCCGCCTTTGCGAACTGCCTGAAGATTCCCGAGCTGCGGCAACGGATTTTCTTCACGATGGCCCTCATTTTTGTGGCGCGCGTTGGCGCCCACATCCCGCTGCCCGGCATCGATCCGATGCCGTTGCAGAAATTCTTCGCCGACCAGGCGGCGTCGGGTGCGGGTGCGGTCATCGGTCTGTACAACATGTTCACCGGCGGCGCCCTGCTGAAGGGTGCGATCTGCGCGATGGGCATCATGCCCAATGTCAGCGCCTCGATCATCATGCAGTTGTTGGTCGCCGTGGTGCCCCAGTTGGCGCGGCTGCAGCAGGAAGTCGATGTCGGCCGCCAGAAAGTCCAGCAGTATACCCGCTACCTGACGGTGGTTATCTGCATCATCCAAGGCGGGTTGCTCCTCGGAGCGCTGGAGAATCCCGGACGTCTCTTCCCCGGCTATAACGAGGCCCTCTACGGCCCGATCGTCATCGCCCACCGGGGTTGGTTCTTGGTGACCTCGACCATCTTCCTCACGGCCGGAACGCTGTTGATGATGTGGCTCGGCGAGCAGATCACGCAGCGCGGCGTCGGCAACGGCATCTCGATCCTGATCACGATCGGCATCTTGGCCGATATCCCGGGCGCCGCGATGCAAACCTATCAGCTCTTCTTTGCTCCGATCGGCACCGGCCAAAGCTTCGGCGTGCTGCACGCGGTGATCATGGTCACCCTGTTCTTCGGCGTCACGGCGTTCATCGTGGCGTTGACCCAAGCGCAGCGTAAGATTCCGGTCCAGTACGCCAAACGCGTGGTGGGCCAGCGCGTCTACGGCGGACAAAGCTCCTTCCTCCCGCTCAAGATCAACTATTCCGGCGTCATGCCTGTGATCTTTGCGAGCGCGTTGCTCATGTTCCCGCCGATGCTCATGCAGTTCGCCGGCGCGAAGTTCAATCTGCCGTTCCTGCTCGACTTCGCCGAACGGCTCAACCGCGGCGACTGGTTGTACTACTCCGGCAACGCGCTCCTCATCCTGTTCTTCAGCTATTTCTGGGTGTCGGTGATGTTCAAACCGATCCAGATTGCCGACGATCTCAAGAAGTACGGTGGGTACATTCCCGGCGTGCGCCCCGGTGAGCCGACGGCCAAGTTCCTAGATTTCGTGATGACGCGCCTGACGCTCTTCGGAGCCATCGCCCTCACGTTCATCGCGGTCATGCCCGATTTCCTTTACCAGAAGATCAGTCTTCCCCAACGCCTCGCCTATTTCTTCGGCGGCACAGGAATGCTCATCACCGTGGGTGTCATGCTCGACACGATGCGCCAGTTGGAGACCTATCTCCTCCAGCGTCATTACGACGGGTTCCTCAAGAAGGGCCGGATTCGTGCGCGCAGCACTACGATGTCGGGCCTCGCCGACAGCGCCGAGGCGAAGAATATCCAGCCCTTGCTGCTCGCCTGCGGTTCGCTGCTCGCCATCGGCCTCATCGCGTGGGCGATTCGTTACTTTAGCCAATCATAAGTCTTTACTTCGCGGGGGATGGTTGCCATTTCCGATCTCTTTTCCCTGCTTGGATCGCCAAAATCCAAACTCCTGATTCTCCCAACGGGGGCCGAATGCTCAGGTTCGGTCCCTTGCCTATTCCGTTCTTTGATTTCTGAGCACGTTTCAACCGAAGCTTTGCTTTCCGCCGAGTCGCAACGACAGACATCCCTGGGTGCCGCGCTAAGACGCGCAGCCAAGGAAGGTGCCGTCCCAGACGACGAGACGGTTCTCGCAGTGGTTCGACGCTGGTACTTCGCCCGCCGGGCCGAGAGCGGATTCCGCCTTCTCGGGTTTCCGCGCACCGCGCTTCAGGCGCTCGTTTTTGACGAGTGGCTCGAAGTCCGCGGCGAAGACCTCGACGCCTGTCTGGTAGTCGCCGGATCATCCGGTCCAGCGGCCGACCATTATCGCACTCGCGGTTTGCTCGTCGAAGCCGACGAACAGACCGCCCGGTCCCTTTCCCTCGTATGATTCCGATCAAGAACAAGGAGGGGATCGCCGGAATGCGCGACGCCTGCCGCGTCGCCGCCGATGTGCTCGCCAAGATGCGGGCGCTCGCCGCGCCGGGGATCAGCACCTACGATCTCGACCAGGAAGCAAAGAAGCTCATCGAAGGCTACGGGGCCCGCAGTGCGTGTTTCAACTACCGCACCTCGCGCGGCCAGCGCGCCTATCCCGCCTACACTTGCATCTCCGTCAACGAGGAGGTCGTGCACGGGATCGGCTCCATCAAGCGCATCCTCCGCCCCGGCGACATCGTCTCGCTCGACGTCGTCGTCGAATACCGGGGCTGGATCGGCGACAACGCCACCACCGCCCGCATCGGCGCCACCGCACCGGAGGTCGACCGCCTGCTGAAGATCACCGAAGCCGCGCTCTATCACGGCATCGAGTGCGCCAAGGTCGGCAACCGCATCGGCGACATCTCCCATGCCATCCAAACCTTCGTCGAAGGAAATGGATTCAGCGTGGTTCGCGATATGGTCGGCCACGGGGTCGGTCGCTCGATGCACGAGGAACCGCAGATCCCAAACTTCGGCCGCAAGGGCACTGGCGAAAAGATCCGCCCGGGCATGACGTTGGCGATCGAACCCATGGTCAACATGGGCGTTCACCGCATCGAGACCCTCTCCGACGGCTGGACCATCGTCGCCGCCGACCGCAAGCCCTCCGCCCACTTCGAACACACCGTGCTCACCACCGAGACCGGCCCCGAGATCCTCACGATCCCGACCGCCTGACTCGCTCACCACTTTTCCAACCACACTTCTAACTCAACACCATGCCTCGTCTCCTTGGGGTGGAAATCCCCGCCAAGAAAAAAGTCCCGTACGCCCTGCGTTACATCTACGGTGTCGGCCCCGACCGGGCCGACCTGATCGTCGCGCAAATCGGCATCGATCCCAACATGCGCGCTTCCGATCTCTCGGAGGAGCAGCTCAACAAGATCATGTCCTTCATCGCTGAGAAGAAGTGGGTGGTTGAGGGCGATCTCCGTCGTGAGATCACCTCCAACATCCGCCGTCTCCAGGCGATCAACTGCTACCGAGGCACGCGTCATCGCCGCAGCCTGCCCGTGCGCGGCCAGCGCACCAAGACCAACGCTCGCACCCGCAAGGGCCCGCGCAAGACCGTTGGTGTCTCCAAGAAAGCCGAGTAACACGCACCGCCATGGCTGAAGAGAAATCCGCTCCCAAGAAGGCTCCGAAGAAGGAAGGCAAGCCCGTCGAGGCCGCCGCCGCTGAAGAGACCAAGGCCGTCAAGGCCCCCGCTGCTGCCGACAAGGCCGCCGCGCCCGCCGCCGAAGCCGCTCCGGCCGAGGCTCCGAAGATCGCCACCGGTGCCGACCTCCTCAAGGACGAGGTCACCGCGCTCAAGGTCCGCAAGGCCAAGGGTGCGAAGAACATCACGACCGGCATCGCCTTCGTGACCGCCTCCTTCAATAACACGATCGTCTCGATCACTGATTTGAAGGGCAACGTCATCTCCTGGGCCAGCGCCGGCAAGTGCAACTTCCGCGGTTCGCGCAAGTCCACCGCCTACGCCGCCCAGATCGTCGCCCAGGAAGCCGCTCGCGGCGCCATGGCCCACGGTCTCAAGGAGATCCAGATCCGCATCGCCGGTCCCGGCCTCGGCCGCGACTCCGCCGTGCGCGCCCTCCAGGCCGTCGGCCTCGAGGTCTCCGCGATCGTCGACATCACGCCGATCCCGCACAACGGCTGCCGCCCGCGCAAGCGTCGTCGCGTCTGATCGCGCCGTACACCACCACATCTTTCACCTCCGACCGTTTCTTTTCCATGGCTCGTTACACCGGTCCTGTTGCCCGTATCAACCGCCGCTTCGGCGCCCCCATCATGGGCCCGACGAAGGCGCTCGAGAAGCGCAACTTCCCCCCTGGCCAGCACGGCCCCAAGGCCGCTCGCCGCAAGACTTCCGAATACGCCAAGGGGCTCATCGAGAAGCAAAAGCTCCGCTACACCTACGGCCTGCTCGAACGGCAGTTCCGCCGCATCTTCGCCATCGCCAAGCGTGAGCGCGGCGTCACCGGCGCCCGCTTCCTCCAGCTTCTGGAGACGCGGCTCGACAGCGTGATCTACCTGCTCGGCTTCGCGAAGACCCGCAGCGCCGCCCGCCAGTTCGTCAATCACGGCCACGTCCGCATCAACGGCAAGAAGGTCGACATCTCGAGCTACAACGTCCTCCCGGGCGATGAGGTCGATGTCCGCGCCAAGCCGGGCTCCCGGCAGATCGCCGTGCGCAATCTGGAGGAGAATCGCCTCCGCACGCCTCCGGCGTGGCTCACCCTCAATGCCGAGGCCCTCAAGGCCACCATCGTCCGCCTCCCCACCCGTGAGGAGATGGACCCCGGCATCAACGAGCAGCTGGTCGTCGAGTTCTACAGCCGCTAACGCGTGCTGCACCCGGCGTCCGCTGATCAACCAATCCTAATCATCGCAACCCTCATCGTTTCGCACCATGCCCAAGCGTCTCGGTAAGTTCGAACTGCCCAACAAGCTGGTGAAGGTCGAGGAAGGCTCCACGGCCACCTACGCCAAGTTCATCGCCGAGCCGTTCGAGGCCGGCTATGGACACACGGTCGGCAATTCGCTGCGCCGTGTGCTCCTCAGCTCCATCGAAGGCGCGGCAATCTCGTCGATTCGCATCGACGGTGTGAGCCACGAGTTCCAGAGCATCGACGGCGTTGTCGAGGATGTCACCGACATCGTCCTCAACCTCAAGAAGATCCTGATCATCTCGCACAAGCGCGAGCCGATCATCCTTCACATCAAGGTGCACAAGGAGGGCGCGATCACCGCCGCCGACATCACCCCGGACTCCAACGTCCAGATCATCAATCCCGAGCAGCTCATCTGCACCCTCGACCGTGTGCGCACGTTCGAGGCCGAGGTCGAGATCAAGACCGGCCGCGGCTACTGCCCCGGCTCCGAGAACAAGAAGGAGGACCAGCCGATCGGTGTCATCCCGATCGATTCCCTCTTCTCTCCGGTCCGGCTCGTGAAGTACTCCGTGGAAGCCACCCGCGTGGGCCAGATCACCGACTACGACAAGCTCGTGCTCGAAGTCTGGACCGACGGCCGCATCACCCCGGACGATGGCCTCAAGCAGTCCGCCTCGATCCTCAAACACCACCTCGACGTCTTCGACCGGGTCTCGCAGGAGCACTACGAGTTCGAGAGCGTCCAGCCCGAGGTCAGCGAGGAGCAGAACAAGCTCCGCAAGCTCCTCAACATGTCGGTCAACGAGATCGAGCTGTCCGTTCGCGCGGCCAACTGCCTCAACAACGCCAACATCACCACCGTCGGTGAGCTCGCGATGAAGACCGAGCAGGAGATGCTCAAGTACCGCAACTTCGGCAAGAAGTCGCTCAACGAAATCAAGGAAAAGCTCGAGGGCCTCGGCCTCTCGCTCGGCATGAAGTTCGACGAGCGCCTCCTCGACTCCAAGAAGGAAGCCTGAGTCGACCGGGGCCGCCCCGCCAGGGGCCGGCCCTTCAGTCGCCGCACACCACACCCGTTTCACGCCAATGCGTCACGCCAAACACAATCACCAGCTCGGAGTGAAGAAGGAGCACCGGTCGGCGCTCCTCGCCAATCTCGGCGCCTCGCTCATCACCAAGGGCCGCATCAAGACCACCCTCGCCAAGGCCCGCGCCCTCCGCCCCTTCATCGAGAAGATCATCACCAAGGCCAAGAAGGCCGCCGCCATCGAGAAGAAGGACGGCAAGCTTCAGCCCCGCGCCCTCCATCTGCGCCGCATCGCCCTCGGCGAGCTCCGCAACGAGGATGCGATCACCCTCCTCTTCAACGAGAAGGCTTCGCAGTTCGCCCAGCGCGCCGGCGGCTACACCCGCATCTATAAGATCGGTCCGCAACGCCTCGGCGATGCCGCCGAGATGGCGCTCATCGAGCTCGTCGCTGCCGACGATCCGGGCTACAAGAAGAGCAGCCGTCCGCGCAAGGCCGCCAAGAAGGCCGCCGCCGAGGCTCCTGCTCCGGCCGCCGAGCAACCTCAGGCCTGAGTCGCGCGCCAGCGGCGCTTCCCGCCAAGCAGTTCTCACACAAGACGCGTCTCGCTTCGGCGGGGCGCGTCTTGCGCTTTCCCGGTCCCACCACCGCTCCATCGCCGTGCTTCCCTCCGATCTCGCCTCCCTGCTGATCCTCGGTGTCGGCGGCATGATCACGGTCCTCGTCGGCCTTTGGATCTATTATGACCGCCGCGACCACGCCTTCTACGACGTCACGCGGCGCAAGGCCACCTTCCACTGCCTCAAATGCAGCCGGCTCTACACGGCGGTGGCGGCGGGTGACCTCAACCCGTGCCCCCGGTGCGGCCATCCCAACCCGCGTCTGCGCTTCTGACGCGTCTTTTTGTTCATCGGCACCTGTTTCGTATCGACTGCCGCCGTTCGCGTTCGCCACTTTCTCCCTTTTCTCGCCATGACTCAAACCATCGCCGTCCTGGACTTCGGTTCCCAGTACACCCAGGTCATCGCCCGCCGCATCCGTGAGTGCCAAGTCTACTCCAAGATCTACCACTACACGACCCCGGCCGAGACGCTGAAGAAGGATGGCGTGCTCGGCATCATCCTTTCCGGCGGGCCCTCCAGCGTGCTCGCCAAGAACGCCCCCATCCCCGACAAGGCCATCTTCACCCTCGGCCTGCCGGTCCTCGGCATCTGCTACGGCGTGCAGCTCATGGGCCAGTTCCTCGGCGGCAAGGTCGCGCATAGCGACGAGCGCGAGTACGGCCACGGCCGCCTCCAGATCCTCCGCCAGGGCACGCTCTTCTCCGGCCTCGGCCACGTCGTCCGCGTCTGGAATTCCCACGGCGACAAGCTCACCCAGCTCCCGCGCGGCTTCTCCGCCACCGCCCGCACGGAAAACTCTCCGTATGCGGCAATCGAGAACGCCGAGAAGAAGTTCTTCGGTCTCCAGTTCCACCCCGAGGTGCACCACACCGAGAACGGCATCCAGATCATCCGCAATTTCCTCTACAACGTCTGCGGCTGCAAAGGCGATTGGTCCATGGCCAACTTCGTCGACCGCGCCGTCGCCGATATCCGCGAGAAGGTCGGCACCGGCCGCGTCACCCTCGGGCTTTCCGGCGGGGTGGATTCCTCGGTGGCGGCCGCGCTGATCCACAAGGCCATCGGCAAGCAGCTCACTTGCGTGTTCGTCGACAACGGCCTGCTCCGCAAGAACGAGCGCGACGCCGTCGTCGCCCTCTACAAGCGCAACTTCAAGATCGACCTCCGTGTCGCCGATTCCGGTCCGCTCTTCCTCAAGAAGCTCAAGAAGGTCACCGACCCCGAGAAGAAGCGGAAGATCATCGGCAAGACCTTCATCGAGGTCTTCGAGACGGCGATCAAGTCCATCGGCCACACCGAATTCCTCGCGCAGGGCACGCTCTATCCCGATGTCATCGAGAGCGTCTCCATCGACGGCAACCCCGCCGCGGTGATCAAGAGCCACCACAACGTCGGCGGCCTGCCCGCCCGCATGCGGCTCAAGCTCCTCGAGCCCCTGCGTGAACTTTTCAAGGACGAGGTGCGCGCCCTCGGCACCGAGCTCGGACTGCCCCGCGAGGTCGTCTGGCGCCAGCCCTTCCCCGGCCCCGGCCTCGGCGTCCGTATCATGGGCGAAATCACGCCCGAGCGCCTCGAGATCCTCCGCAATGCCGATGCCGTCCTCCAGGAGGAGATGGTCGACTCCGGCTACTACTACAAGGTCTGGCAGTCCTTCTGCGTCTTCCTGCCGGTGCAGACCGTCGGTGTGATGGGCGACGAACGCACCTACGACTTCGTCATCGCCGTGCGTGTCGTCGAAAGCGTCGATGCCATGACCGCCGATTGGTCCCGCCTGCCGCACGACCTGCTGCAGAAGATCTCCACCCGCATCATCAACGAGGTGAAGGGCGTCAACCGCGTCGTCTACGACATCAGCTCGAAGCCGCCGGCCACCATCGAGTGGGAGTAAGCGGGCGGGCCCTCCGCCCGTCATCGCCATCGCAGTTCCTCCGCGGTGTCGCCTTGTGCGATACCGCGGATTGCGTTTTCGCCGCCGCCTCGGCAACTTCGCGGCCATGAAATTTCCGTCGAAGCTGCTGCTCGTGCTCGGCCTCCTCCCCGCCCTGGTGTCCGCGCTCCCCGCCGCGTCCGCCGATGCGGTGATCGCCCGCGCCCGGGCCTACCTCGGCTCGGACAAGAGCCTCGAGGCGATCCGCTCGATCCACTACGTCGGTACGATCGAGTTGCGCGACGACCGCGGCAAGATCGTGCCCGAGGCTTCGGGCACCCTCGAGATGATCGTCCAGCAGCCTGCGCAGCATCTCAACATCCGCACGACCGACCGCATGCGGGAGACCGTCGGCCTCGACGATCTCTCCGGCTGGCAGCAGGTGGAAACGCTCCAGGCGCCGCTCCAACGCGGCATGGTCATCCTGCCCCCCGCCCAATTGCGGCGTTTGCAGGCGGTCACCTTCGAGAACCTCGCCTTCTACCGCGGGATCGAGGCCCGTGGCGGCCGGCTCGAATTGCGCGGGGAGAGCACCATCGACGGCAAGACCGTCGTCGCAGTGGCCTTCGTCCACTCCCCGGATCTCGTCTTTGTCCGCTACTTCGACAAGGCCACCGGCCGCCTGATCATGTCCGAGGATCCCGTGGGCGGGCAGGTCCGCGAGGAGGGCGAGGTCGTGGTCAACGGCGTCCGCTTCCCGCAACGCATGCGCTCCGCCGGGCGGACCCAGGATGGCAAACCCTACACCGTGACGATCTCGTTCGAGAAGATCACCGTGAACGAGACCTTCCCGGACGAGCGCTTCGCCGCCCCGTTGTCGTCCGCGAAGTAGGCGCAAGGGTAGGGCAACGGTCCGTTTCGCCTCTTCGCCGCGTGTTGGTGGGGCTCCACGCCCGCATCGCGCCGCGGACGTATTCGTGTTGATGCCGACGAGTGCCGAAGGACGAACGCGGAACCGACGGTTGCACGATCCGAGCCGCACTTCCGCTCCGGTCTATCCCGCATTCCGCAGACGACAGAAGGTAACAAAGGAAACGAAGGCGGATCTCGACAGCGCGGACGCGTTGCCGGCGTGTGGGATGACGATCCGCTCACCTGCAAGGTGAAGCCCGCGGTTGCAGATTTCGTAGCCCATCGTGCCCTGCGTCGTTCTCTTCGCTGTCTTCTTTCAGTTCCGACTGCGCTGTCTGGGTTCATCCTCGCAGATCTGGCGCTGATCGTTCGTCTCTCGACGCTCGACTGGCTGATCACGGCCAGGAACCAGCGCCGCCCGCACTGTCCGGTTGCCAAGCGCGGCGCGCGGGCCTTTCGTGCCCGTTGCTATGCGTCTCCTGCGGTCCTCCGAACCCAACTTCCGCTCCGAACTCGCGCGCTTTTGCGCCGCCGCCTCCGCGCCGGCCGAGATCCGCGAGTCCGTCGCCTCGATCCTCGCCGCCGTGCGCGAGCGCGGCGATGCCGCCGTGGCGGAGTACGTCCGCAAGTTCGACGGGGCCGAGCTCGCCCCCGCGCAGTTCCGCGTGAGCGCCGCCGAACTCGCCGCCGGCGCCAAGTCCCTCTCGCGGGAACAGCGTGCCGCCATCAAGGCCGCGCACCGCAACATCGTCGCCTACAACCGCCGCGGCCTCCCGAAGGATTGGACCGCCCGCAACCCCGACGGCGCGCAGGTGGGCGAACGTTTCTATCCCATCCGCCGCGTGGGCCTCTACGTGCCCGGCGGCCAGGTGCCCCTCGTCTCCACAGTTCTGATGACAGTCGTGCTCGCGCAGATCGCGCGCTGCCCCGAGATCGCCGTCTTCACGCCTTCCGGCCCCGATGGCACGGTCTCGCCCGCGATGCTCGGCGCGCTGCACACCATCGGCATCACGGAAGTCTACCGCCTCGGCGGCGTGCAGGCCGTGGGCGCGATGGCCTTCGGCACGGCGACGATCCCCGCCGTCGACAAGGTCTTCGGCCCCGGCAACGCCTACACCGTCGAGGCGCAGCGCCAGGTCTTCGGCACCGTGGGCGTCGCGCTGCTGCCGGGCCCGAGCGAGGTCTGCGTGATCGCCGATGGCTCTGCGAATCCCGAATACGTCGCCGCCGACCTGCTCGCGCAGGCCGAGCACGGCACCGGCCGCGAGAAGGTCTATTTCGTCACCACCTCCACGAAGGTGCTCGCGGCCGTCGAGGCCGAGATCGAGCGCCAGCTCGCCGAGGCCGGCCGCGCCGCGCTCATCCGCCGCGTGCTCGACACCGGGGCGCTCGCCCTCGTGGTCAAGTCGCTCGACGAGGCCGCCACGATCGCGAACTTCATCGCGCCCGAGCACCTCGAGCTCGAGGTCGCCGCGAAGGCCGTGCCCGCGCTGCTCAAGAAGATCACGACCGCCGGCGCGGTGCTCGTCGGCGGCGACACGCCCACCGCCCTTGGCGATTTCGTGGCCGGCCCCAGCCACACGCTGCCCACGGGCCGCACCGGCCGGTTCTTCAGCGGCCTGCGCGTGGCGGATTTTCTGCGACGCACCAGCGTCGTGCGCTACGATGCGCGGAGCCTGCCGAAGGCCGCGCCCACCGTCGCCGCCTTCTCCGCCATGGAGCAGCTCGATGCTCACGGCCGCTCCTGCACCCGCCGCCTTCGCAAGCCCTGACCGCGCCGGTGACCGGTTTCCGCTGGCCGGTCGTTCGTGACCGGACGGATGATTGGATCTGAGCTCCGCGCTCTCCGCGCCTCCGCGTGGGATTCGATCCGACCACAAAGGGCACCGAGGCGGAGGAGTTCACAGAGACAATCTGCCGCGTAGCGCACCCCGCCTGCGCGTAGGGCGGCGCTTCAGCCCGCCTCTGTTGTAGTTGGATGACGGAGTCATTCAGCCCGGCAGCGAGTTGAATGTGGAAATCAGGAAAACTGGAACGGACCCGCTGGCCGGGGGCGCCGAACCGGCGGATCGAAACCTGGAGGGTTGAACCACTGATGCACACTGATGACGGCAGCAGCCCGTTGTAGCCGGGGCGCCGACCCGGCAGCGGAGATTCGATCCAACCACAGAGAGCACCGAGGCGGAGGAGGGCACAGAGACCGGAAGGGTTTGACCGCAAAGAACGCAAAGACGGCAGAGGAGCGCGGCAGAGCCGCAACCGAGTGAGTAAACCGCTAATACGCGCTAAGGGACGCTAATCCCGGAAGGTATATCGTATCGCACCCCGCCTGCGCGTGGGGCGGCGCTTCAGCCCGCCTCGTTGTAGCCGGGGGCGCCGAACCCGGTAGCAGGGACCCGATCCCGTCACAGAGGCCACTGAGGCGGAGGAGGGCACAGAGAAGGAGGGGAGCATCGGAACGGGGAGGTTTTAACCGCAAAGAACGCAAAGAGCGCAGAGGAGCGCGGCAGAGCCGCAACTGAAGGAGCGCGAAGCGAGGCCGCAGGCCGACCCACCACCGCTCATCGTCCACTGTCCACCGTCGACCGTCCACCGTCGACCCGCCTCCTCCGTAGCTGGATGACGAAGTCATTCCGCCCGGCAGGGAGTTGAATGTGGAAATCAGGAAAGCAGGAACGGCCCGTTGTAGCCGGGGGCGCCGAACCCGGCGGATCGGGAAACGGCATGTTGAACCACAGAGGCCACAGAGAACACGGAGACTGGAAAAGCAGAGGTGGAAGGCGGGAAACGGAGGAGTGGCTCATCCCCGTGGCGGAACGCGTGAGCGTTTCGATCTCCGGTGATGCACACTGATGCCGGCAGCAGCCCGTTGTAGCCGGGGGCGCCGACCCCGGTAGCAGGGCCCCGATCCCGTCACAGAGGGCACAGAGGCGGAGGAGGGCACAGGGAAGGAGGGGAGCACCGGGACGGGGAGGGTTTAACCGCAAAGAGCGCAAAGACGGCAGACGAGCGCGGCAGCTCCGTAACTAAGTGAGTAAACCGCTAATACGCGCTAAGAGACGCTAATCCCGGAAGGTATATCGTATCGCACCCCGCCTGCGCGTGGGGCGGTGCTTCAGCCCGCCAGGCTGTAGCCGGGGGCGCTGAACCCGGCAGTAGAGACTCGATCCGACCACAGAGAGCACAGAGAAGGAGGGGAGCACCGGGACGGGGGGGGGGGTAACCGCAAAGAACGCGGCGAAGAACGCAGCGAGCGAGGCCACAGGCCGACCCACCGCCCATCGCCGCCCGGTACCACCAGCGTAATGCTTCTCTCGCGCCACTCCGCTCTTGCTCCGACAATCCGGTCAGGTACGACTGGATCAGGATGACCGACGCCCCCGCCTGCCGGCGCTTGCAATACCCGAGAAACGCGATGATCGCGCTCCGGTATGTCTCGCGCAGTCCGCTGAAGAGTGGCGTCTCCGCCAACACTTCCACCCAACGAGGGAACGAGATCAACTCCCGCTCCCGGTTCTCCCCGTCTTGGTCCCGATTCATGGTCTGGTCCTCTCGCGACGTGGTTGAGGTGACGGCGGGCCGCTACGCCCGCCCCAGGTCCCGCCCTGCGGGGTTGACGGGGCCATTACAACGAATGCAGCTTTTGCGGAGTCGTTCCGCCACCCGGAAAGCGACATTCGCGCCAGGACAGATCCTGTTCAACAAGCACTTGCGGTTCCCAACCTCTCCCGCACCCGCTTCCCGAAAAGCTCAGTTCAATTGAGGTTAATAACACTGTTCGGCAAAAATGAATCAGCCCACTCCAACCGTCAGTCGCGCAGATGTTGAGCGCGTGGTTCGTCGCGATTTTCCGGCGGAGGCCTTTTCGGAAGTGATCGCGATACTGGATGCGTACGGCGTTAAAGATTATGAGCGCGAGAAGGACCGCATTCAGTTGGCGGTGCTAAAACTTGCGCGAGGCTGTCTGCAGAATCTACGCCGCGAAATCGACGGAGCGCAATGCGACTACCGCGATACACTTTTGTCAGCGGAATATCCCGGTTACGGAAAAAGGATGTTTAAACTCGATAAAGCATCGGAAGAAGAAAAGCGCCGCGTGATCGATGCCGACTGGAAGCAATACAACGATTGGCTTTCCCGATGACATCAAAGAAATCGGAGCCGAACCAGCCGCCACAGCGCAACGCCGGGGCTCTACTCCGTTCTGTTTTCAAACTCGTCAGCCGGCGTGGCTGAGCTGTAACGTTCGCCGCCACGTCTTTCACGTCGGAAGTGTTCTGAGACGAGACCTGACGCCACCACCGGGAAACAATGACAGCGGACGTTCAAAAGGGCCGAAAAAGGGAAAGGGACTGTTTTTCGCGGCAGTCCCGCCGCCGGCTAAGGTCGAAAGCTCAACGCAGAGCGTTAGAGCTTATCGACCGCCGCGCCGGCGGCGGTATTGTATCGAAAGCGGGCACCGTTGGTATCGGGCAAAGACGGAGGCCGGCATCAGGGCAATGCCGAGGTGCGGGGACGGTGCGCAGAGGCCTGCCGCGGACAGAGGTAAAGGGCGGCTTGTCGAACAATGTCGCTACAGCTGACGTCGGCAGCGAAGCGCGCGCCTTCCAATCTTTGTCTGGTCGCCGACGCAGCTGACCGACATCGTTCGCCAAAAGTGATCATGCGATACACGACTCCGATTCTTGCGCTGGTATTACTGCTGACCGCCTGCACCCGGCACATCGAGTACGCTGTAGAGAACGGGAGTTCCAAGGAGTTGACCGAGGTCCGTGTTGTTAGTGATTTCGACCACCGTTTTGTACATGGCACCCTCATTCCGAAAGCAAAGAGCGGGTTCAGCGGAGACGAGAAGATGCGGAAGCAGAATCGACTCACACTGACCTGGATCGACGAGGCCGGTATTCAGCGAACGGCGGAAGCCGAGATAAGCGCAGACGAGCTGAAGGATCGGCGAGTGCGAATGTTGCGAATCACAGAAGCGATGACCGTAGAGAAGCTGTGGTTCTCGGAGGATCAGAAATGAGAAACGGAGGGCGAACCAGTCAGCAGAGCCAATGGCGTGGAAGCGTCCGCCTTCCAAGCGGAGTTGCGTATCCGCCATGGCTCACCTGAATCGTTCGCCAAGAGTCATGGATATCTCGATACCCAGCGACGCCGACAAGGATGATCCGTGGACGTTCTTCGGTTCGTTCTCGGAAGCGGAGATCGCCGGCGCAGTTCTAGTCCTGAAGGAGGCCAGCGTGCGTTTCGAGGTGAAGAAGGATGAGAAGGGGCTCTATCCACAGGGCGCTTGGTCCGGCCCATTTGCGCTCTGGGTTCTCGACGATGATGCAGCTCGCGCCTCTGCCATTCTCGTGCCCCACTTCCAAGCACCGAGATGAAAAACCAACAAGACGCCACACCCAACGACTCTATGACGCCCGTTTTCCAATCAACGTCCGCGGTGCGTCGTGGCTCACCTGATGCGTGATCAAGCCATGGAAGTTCGTCTACCATCGAAGATCGGTCCCAAGGCCCTGTCGCAGCATCCCGTGTGGGAGTTCCTGAATGACGATGGACATCCCGCCGGGGATACCGCGATGCGTCCGATCACAAAGCTCCCCGTGCGGGGATTCGCCGGGCGATTGTTCGGCACCAGCGTCACTCTCGCGGATGGTTCGAGGTTTCCTGCCGCGATCTCTGACCTCGGCTTCGGACCGAAGAAATATCGCCACCACTTTCGTTCGCTGAACGTTTTCGCGAAGGGGCGACGCTTCCACCTCGCGCACTATTTTCAGTTTTGGTACGAGACGCAGGGACCGGACGCGCTGGCGGCGTTTTTGGGGAAGAAACGGGATCAGGTTTTTCCGATCAGCTATGATATATCGCATCTGGCAATCGGGCCGCACGACGTGATCCGCGGCGTCTTTGAAGCGGCTATTTCCAATCCAATTCCCCAGGACAAGCTCATGACGCTTCTGGTCCGCGGCCGATAGAAGAGAGCTGCACCGGCTTGGAGGGGAGGAGGAAGAGAACAGAGAGCGAGCCAGACAGCGGAGACAACGCCGGTGAAGTGTCCGCCTTCCAATCACTGCTCGCTTCCCGCCGGTTCTCACTTGTACCGTCGGCCTGTCGAAAAATGTCGCTCCTGATCCAAGAGATTTCCGCGAGCGATGCTCCAATGGAGCTGCTGCTGCTGGCCGATCCCTCGGAAGACAAGATCCGCGCCTCTCTTTCAGGAGCCAAGTGCTTCATCGCTGCGCACGGTGCGGTGGTGGTGGGGGCGTGCGTCGTGCAGGCACGTGGCCCGGACACCTATGAGCTCATGAGCATCGCGGTTCACCCCGCGCACCAAAGAGCCGGATACGGAACGGCGCTCCTGCAGTGGGTTATCGATTTCTTCCGCGATCGGGGCGCACGGCAACTGGAGGTCGGCACCGGCACGTTCGGCTACCAACTCGCTTTCTACCAGCGGCAGGGCTTTCGGGTTACACGCATCGACCATGATTTCTTTGTCGCTCATTACCCGGAGCCGATCGTTGAGGACGGAATACAGCTCGTCGACATGCTGCGCCTGACGCTGCGGTACTGAGTCGGGTTGCGGCAGACGGGGCCGCGCGTCGAGGGGGACGAGTGCCGGACCGTCGGTGGCACGACCGGAGCCGCTCGGCCTGACCGGTTTGCCCTCGGTGATGCGGCTCTCGTCCCTCGTTCCTCGCCGCTCGACTGGCTGATCGCGGCTACGGCCGGATTTCGACCGTGGTGCCCTTTTCAACGAGGGCGTAGAGCTCGGTCATGGCGTCGTCGTCGAGGGCGATGCAGCCGAGGGTCCAGTCGCTGCCGGAGCCGTTGCCGTGGATGAAGATCTCGCCGCCGAGGGCGGTGTTCCACGGTGGCGTGGCGCGCGTCTGGTGCGCGGCGAGGATGGCGTCGTGTTGCGCGCGGGTGATGCGCTGCTCCGCCAGACCGCGGGCGGCGTCGGCGGGGGTGGGGTAGCTCAGGCCGAGCGAGAGGTGGAACTTGCTGCGGGGGTTCTTCACGCAGACGTAGAACGTGCCCTCGGGCGTGCGCCCGTCGCCTTCGTGGAGCTTTGGGCCGGTCGGGTTGGTCCCGAGTCCGATGCGGTAGGTCTTCATGACTTTGCCGTCCTGCAGGAGCTCGAGGCGGCGTTCCGCCTTGAGCACAACCAAGCACAACTGGTTCGGGGCGGCGGCGAGCGGCAGGGCGAGCGGCAGGGCGAGCAGGCTGGCGAGGAGGAACGGCACGAGACGAAGCATCGGGAAAGTGATGGAAATCAGGGGACGGCGACGACGCGCAGCCGGACGAAACGGCGGGCGGTGCCGCCGGCGGGGGCGGTGTCGAGTGCACGGAGCGTCTCCTGCTCGTCGTCGCTGGCGACGACGGAGGCGGGGAGCTCGCTCCAGGCGACGAGATCGGGCGAGGCCTCCACGATGTAGGCGATGCCGGTGCGGCCAACCGGGCGGCGGTACTCGAACTGGAGCCGATCGCCGGCGAGGGCGACCGAGCCGGTCGGCGGCGGCTGCACGGACCATGGAGCGAGGGCGAAGGCGTGTTTGAGGAGATTGGCGACACCGTCGCCCGCCGGCGCGGCGAGCGGGCCGGCGAGGGCGGGATCGTGGAACTGCGCCGCCGTGAAGTGGCACCCTTTCCAGTGGTCGAAGGTGTTCTCGGCGGGCGTGGCGACCGGGGCGAATTCGAGGTAGTCGGCGACGCAGTAGCCGGTCGCCGCGGTGACGACGAGCGTGTGGGCGCCGGCGGCGAGCTGCAGGGGTTCGCTGTACATCGTGCCCCAGTAACAGCCGCCGTAGGACGCATCGAAGGCCGAGAGCGAGGCGGGGTCGCCACGCAGCGCGAGGGGCTGGCCGTCGAGGTGGAAAACGTAGCCGTTGGGCCAGAAGAAGCCCCCGCCCGCGCGCCCGCGGAAACCGAGCCGGTAGAGGCCGGCGGCGGGAAGGGTGAACGTGCGGCTGAAGGCGTCGCCCACGTCGAAGAGGCGGACGCTGCGGTCGCTGTCGAGCGTGCCGTTGGAGACGCCGACGGTGCCTTGGCTGACGCCGGCGGTGGTGGTCTCGGCGACGACGGAATAGCCCACCTCGGCCTCGAGGCGGGTGGGGCCGGCAGTCGGGGTGAAGAGGACGGGGAGGGCCACCTCGGCCTCCGTCGAGAGGGCGGAGCCGGCGGCGTTGGCGGCGCGGAGGCGGTAGACGTAGGAACGGCCGGGGAGCAGGCCGCGGTCGGTGTCGAACCCGGTATCCGGTCCGTAGGTGCGGATGGTGCGCCAGGGGCCGTCGGGCCGGAGGCGGCGTTCGAGGGTGAAGCCGGTCTCCTGGTTGGCGGGCAGGTTGGCGTAGTCGACCCACTCAATCTCGACGGTGGTGTGGGAGGCGGTGCGGCAGGAGAGCGCCGGGGGCGGCGGGGGGCGGGTGGCGGCGGGCCAGGCGGAGCAATCGCGACCGATGGCGGCGAACGCGATCGGGTCGAAGCCGGGCAGGGCGGGAGCGAGCCGGGCGGGCCGCAGGGAGCGGTCGCGCGCGGCGGTGTCGTCGAGCAGCGGGGGGATCGCGGGGTCGTTGCCGGCGATCGAGGCGTAGACGGCGAAGACGCCGGTGCCGGAGCTGTTGTATTCGCGCAACCAGAGCTTGTTGTCCCACCCGGCGTTGCGGTCGAAGACGCAGCCCTCGGGGTTGCGCCAGAGGCCGGTCATGATCGTGGCGAAGTCGTTGGGAATGGCGGCGCAGGCGGGGTAGCGGGTGCGCCAGGGCTCCTCCTGGTACTTGATGCCGTCGTAGGCGAGGCGGGCGAGGAGGTTGGCGGAGTCGCCGGGGGTGTTGTTGACGCGGGCGCGGGCGTAGTCGCCGCTGTAGTGGCCGACGCCGCAGGCGGCGATGAGGTTGTTGGTCATCGCCAGGTCGCGGCCGCCGCCGCAGAAGATCGCGGTGTCGGTGACTCGGTAGATCACGTTGCCCTCGACGGCGGGGCCGGAGACCATGTCGTCGAGGTAGACGGCGTGGGCGCCACCGCTCCAGATGCTGGTGATGTGGTGGATGAAGTTGCCGGCGATGCGATTGCCGCGGTAGCCCCAGTCGCGGCCGGTGTAGATGGCGCCGCAGTCGGCGGTGAGGCGGCAGACGCGGCGGATCTCGTTGTGCTCGATGCGGTGGTCGTTGCCGTCGAAGAGCACGGCGGAGTGGGGGTGGTCGTCGAAGAGGTTGTGGGCGACGATCTGGCCGCAGCCGCGGTTCAGGCGCACGCAGGGGCGGTAGGCCCAGGAGGAGCGGGCGACGCGGTGGATCCGGGAGTTGGTGACGAAGTTGGCGCCGGGCACGAGCGTGGCTCGATCGCCGCCGGAGAGCACGACGCCGTCCTCGTGGCAGTCGACGACCTCGCACTGGTCGAGGCCGTTGCGGGTGCCGGCGAGGTTGGCGCCGATGCGGCCGTTGCGGAAGAGGCAGCGCTCGAAGCGGATGTCGTTGCCACGGGCGACCTTGACCAACTCGGTGCGCGAGCCCTCGAAGACGAGGTCGCGGAAGGAGACGTGGGCGGCGCCGCCGACGAGGATCAGCTGCACTTCGAGCAGGCTCGCCTGCAGGGTGGAGTCGGCGAGGGGGCGGGTCGGCCACAGGTAAAGCCGGCCGGTGGCGCGATCGAGGTAGTATTCGCCGGGCTGATCGAGCTCCTCGAGGAGGTTGTAGGCGTAGAACGGACGTTGCGGAAGGATGCCGTAGCTGGTTGGCGCCTGGGCGAAGGTGAGGGTGCGCGTGGCCGGATCGATCGCGTCGATCTCGAGATGGAAGTCCGCCCAATAGGCGCTCCACAGGCCGTGCACCCAAGGATCCTCGGCCTGCAGCCAGCGGGAGGGGCGGTCACCGGCGTAGGTGATCTGCGTGGTGGAAGGCACCGTCTGGGTGAGGGCGAACTCCTGCGGGTCGTTGGGCCAGCGGGCGAGGGGGAGCGGGCGGCCGTCGCAGGCGAGGGTCAATGGCAGCAGCCGGTTGCTGGCCTCGCGATTGCGCAGGGAGCCGAAGTTGGTGATGCCATGCGCGGGCAGGTCCGCCACGACGATCTGGCCGCGGGCGGCGGGATCGAGGCGGCTCCAGACGGGCGCTGCGCTGGTGACGGTGGAGAACCAGGACGCGTCGAGGCGTTTCGCGCCGGTGATTCGGGCCTCCTCGCCGGGGTAGGCCGCGTAGACGATCGGGGCGGTCGCCGTGCCGGCATCGGCCTCCTGCAGGAGGAGGGAAGCCGACAGCTCATGGAAGCCGCCGCGCAGCCAGACGGTCACGCCCTCGGGCGGCAGGCCCGATTTCGTCTTGAGGGCGCGGATGGCATCGCGGGCGCGGGTCAGGCTGGCGAAGGGAGCGGCGGCGGTGCCGGCCGCGCTGTCGCTGCCGGTTGGCGACACGAAAAAATCGGCCGCCGGCAGCAACGCTGCGGCGGCCAGGAAAAGGAGGAAGGAGGCGAGGCGACGGGCCACGGCGACGCTTGATGGTCGTGATGGTCGGGCAAATCGGAGTCCCGGTACCGAACGGCCGCGGAACGACGCTTCGGCGTCAGGGCTGGGCCTGTTCGAGCTGCTCGGGCGTCATTTCATCGGCCGGGATGGTGGCGCCGTCGCCGGGCATGGGCTGCTTGAAGTTGACGGTGAAGGTCTCGGCGGAGGCCTCCTCGGCGCCGCTCAGCAGGACGACCTGGGCGGCGTTGAAGATGAACGGGCGGGCGACGGGCGTCGGCGCCTGCAGGGTCTTGCCGTCGCCGGTGGAGACGAGCAGATGCCGGTGGTTTTTGAGGTCCTTGCGGAAACGCACGACCGCCTTTGGCACATCGGGCTCCATGGGCTTCTTGGCCGCGTCGTAGAAGGCCATGGTGAACTTCCCGTCGGCGACCTTGATGTTGACGAAGGTGCCGTTGGCGCGGGTGAGGAGCACGCCGACGAGGTTCTTCTCGTCGAGGGTGTCCTCGGCGGCCTCCGGGGTGGCGGCGGTCGCGGCCGCAGGCTTGGCCGCGGTGGCGGGCTTGGTCGCGGCAGGTTTCTTGTCGGCGGAAAAGCCGGCGGGGATGACGCTGAGGCCGAGGGCGAGCAACAACAGGGCGGAAAGCTTCTTCATCGGGCGGTAGGGTGTCCCGGGTGCGGGAGGGTGGCAAGCTCGGGGCGGACGGGGGTGGCGGCGTTTACGCGGGTTTGACCGGGCGTGGGCCGGTGGGCGGTGGACGGGCGGAAGTAACAAGTGGCAGGTGCGGCAGTGGGAGAAGTGACAAGTAGCAGGTAACCAAGTGACAGGTGGACGGACGACGGTGGACGGGGTCGGCCTGTGGCCTCCCTCGCCGCGTTCTTCGCCGCGTACTTTGCGGTTAGAACCTTCCGGACTCTGAGCTCTCCTCTGCCTCTGTGCCCTCTGTGGTCGGATCGAATCTCTACTGCCGGGTTCAGCGCTCCCGGCTACAGCCTGGCGGGCTGAAGCGCCGCCCCACGCGCAGGCGGGGTGCGATACGATATACCTTCCGGGATTAGCGTCCCTTAGCGTGTATTAGCGGTTTACTCACTCGGTGGCGGCTCTGCCGCGTTCCTCCGCCGTTTTGCGTTCTTTGCGGTTAAAACCTCCCCGTCCCGGTGCTCCTCGCCTTCTCTGTGCTCTCCTCCGCCTCTGTGCCCTCTGTGGGCGGATCGAATCTCTGCTGCCGGGTTCGGCGCCCCCAGCCAGTCAGTCCGTTCCAGTTTCCCTGATTTCCACATTCAACTTCCGGCCGGGCTGAATGACTCCGTCATCCAGCTACGGAGGAGGCGGGTCGACGGTGGACGGTCGACGGTGGACAGTGGACGGTGAGCGGTGGTGGGTCGGCCTGCGGCCTCGCTTCTCGCTCCTTCAGTTGCGGCTCTACCGCGTTCCTCTGCCGTCTTTGCGTTCTTTGCGGTTAAAACCTCCCCGTCCCGGTGCTCCCCGCCTTCTCTGTGCTCTCCTCCGCCTCTGTGCCCTCTGTGATGGGATCGAATCTCTGCTGCCGGGTTCAGCGCCCCCAGCCAGTCAGTCCGTTCCAGTTTCCCTGATTTCCACATTCAACTCCCTGCTGGGCTGGATGACTCCGTCATCTAGCTACGGAGGAGGCGGTCACGCGCGTCCTACGGCGCCGGGGGGCGTTTGGCGGCCTTGGCCTGGAGCTGGCGGCGGAGCTCGCGCCAGTGGGCGATGCGTTCGGCGGTCTTGGCCTCGAAGCCGACGGGCTTGGGCTCGTAGAACCGTTGCGGTTTTTCGAGGTAGTCCTGGCCGCTTACGTTCTCCGGGAAATCGTGGCTGTAGAGGTAGCCCTGGCCGTGGCCCAGGCGCTTGGAGGCCTGGCCTCCCTTGTCGCGCATCGGCATCGGCACCTGTTGCACGGGGCCCTGCGCGAGCGCGGCCTTGGCGGCGGCGAGGGCGAGAGTGACGGAGTTGCTCTTCGGCGCGCTGGCGAGATGGACAGTGGCGTGGGCCAGCGCGTATTCGGCTTCCGGTAACCCGACGAGTTCGCACGCCTGGTGCGCGGCGACGGCGAGCGGCAGACCGAGCGGGTCGGCGAGGCCGACATCCTCGGAGGCGCTGATGACGAGGCGGCGCGCGATGAAGCGCGGGTCCTCCCCGCCGGCGAGCATCTTCGCGAGCCAGTAGAGCGCGGCGTCGGGATCGCTGCCGCGCACGCTCTTGATGAAGACGGAGATCGTGTCGTAGTGCTCGTCCTCGTCGGCGTCGTAGCGGATGCGGCGTTCCTTGGCGAAGACCTCGAGCTGGGCGGAGGTGAGTTCGCCCTTGAGCGGCAGGCCGAGGATGAGGGTCTCAAGGGCGTTGAGCGCACGGCGCAGGTCGCCGTCGCACAGGGCGGCGAGGTCGCGCAGGACGGCGTCGGAGGTCGTGCAGCCGGTGTGGCCGAGGCCGCGCTCGGGGTCGTCGAGGGCGCGTCGCAGGACGGCGGTGACATCGTCGACGCCGACGGGGTCGAGGCGGAAGAGGTGGCTGCGGCTGAGCAGCGGCGGGTTGACGTAGAAGCCGGGGTTGTGGGTGGTGGCGCCGATGAGGCGCACGTTGCCCTGCTCGACATCGGGGAGGAGGAGGTCCTGCTGGGACTTGTTGAAGCGGTGGAGCTCGTCGATGAAGAGGATGGTCGTCTCCGTGCGGTGACGGGCGATGGAGAGCACCTCGCGCAGCTCGGCGACGTTGGACATGACGGCGTTGATCCGCACGAAGCGGCAGCCGGTCTCGCGGGCGATGGCCTCGGCGAGGCTGGTCTTCCCGCAGCCCGGCGGACCGTAGAAGATGAGCGAGCCGAACTGGTTGCTCTTCACCAGCCGGGGCAGGAGCGACTCGGGCTCGAGGATGTGACGCTGGCCGGCGATCTCGGCGAGGGAGCGCGGGCGCATGCGCGCGGCGAGCGGCTGCTTGCGCGGCGAGGCCGGCCACTCGGCGCCGCGCGCGGTGGAGGCGGAGTCGGCGGGGGCGAACAGGTCGGGCTGGTCCTCGGCGGGCATCGCGGTCATGAGGCCGCAGGCGGCGCGGCCTGGCAAGCGCGGTGGTGCGTAGTGGGTGTCGGCACGGCCGCGCCTGTAGGTCTGGGCGCTGACCCGGTTTTTCCGGAGGGCCACCTCAGCGCGGTGGCTTGCAGCGCGGGCAGGTTGGTCGGTGCCGCTGTGTCTGGAAAGTTTGGAGCCAATTGGAGCGGCCGCGCTCTCGACAGCCTCGGCCTGCGCCCTTTCTGTCGCGGGCATGTTGCTGGTGAACGATTCGGAGGAACGCTGGCGCTTCCCGTTGATGACGCTGCTGCTCATCGTCGGGTGCGGTCTGGTGTTCTGGTGGGAGCAGCGCCTGGGCGAGACCGGGCTGCGCCGGGCTTTCCTGCGCTGGGGTTTCGTGCCGGCGCAGGCACAGGCGGCGTTCGCGCACGGCGACATGCTTGGGATCCGCGACGCCGTGGTGACGCTCTTCACCAGCCAGTTCCTCCACGGCGGCTGGCTGCACGTGATCGGCAACATGTGGGCGTTGTGGATCTTTGGCGACAACATCGAGGACCGCCTCGGGCGGGTCCTCTATCTGGTGTTCTATATCGGCTGCGGTGTGGCCGCGGCGGTGGCGCACGGGTTGATGGCGGGCGCGAGCCCGTTGCCGACGGTCGGCGCCTCGGGCGCGATCAGCGGCGTGATGGGCGCATATCTGGTCTGGTGCTGGCGCGCGCGGGTGACGCTGCTCGTCCCGATCGTGATCATCCCGCTGCCGATCAAGGTGCCGGCGGTGGCCTATCTGTTGTTCTGGATCGGAACCCAGTGGTTGGCGGCGGCGGCGACGGCGGGCCAGTCGGTGCACCTCGGCGGGGTCGCGTGGTGGGCGCACATCGGCGGTTTCACGTGCGGCGTGCTCGGTGCGTTGTGCATCCGCCCGCTCACCGTGCGCGAGGCGAAGCTGGGCTGACCGCGGCGGCGGGGGCGATGCGCCGGAGCGCGAGAAAAGTGTTTTGCCCGGCGGCCGGTGTGGGCAACCTGCGGAGGCATGAACGAACTTCCCGTGGCGCTCTCGATCGCCGGCTCCGACAGCGGAGGCGGGGCGGGCGTGCAGGCGGACCTGCTGACCTTCGCCGCCAACGGCGTATTTGGCACGACTGCGCTCACCTGCCTGACGGCGCAGAATCCGGACGGCGTGAGCGGCGTGGTGGCGATGGCGCCCGAGTTTGTCGTTGAGCAGGCGCGACAGGTGTTCCGGTTCTTCGACGTGCGGGCGGTGAAGACGGGCATGCTCTTCAGCGCGCCGATCATCGCCGCGGTGGCGGCGTTGCTGCGCGAGCAGCGCGCGGTGCCGGTGGTGGTCGACCCGGTGATGGTGGCCACGAGCGGGGCGGCGTTGCTGCAGCCCGAGGCGGTGGCAGCCGTGCGCGAGCAACTGCTGCCGCTGGCTGCGCTGGTGACCCCGAACCTCGACGAGGCGGCCGTGCTGCTTGGGCGACGTCCGGGCGACGAGGCGGCGATGCAGGCGGGTGCGCTCGAGCTGGCGCGGCGTTTCGGGGTGCCGTTCCTGCTGAAGGGCGGGCACCTCGGCGGCGACGAACTGGTCGATGTGCTCGCGACCCCGGACGGTCGCACGGAGCGTTGGGCCGGTGCGCGCATCGGAGGAGTGGACACGCACGGCAGCGGTTGCACGCTGAGTGCGGCGATCGCGGCGCACTTGGCGCTGGGCCGGTCGCTGAGCGAGGCGGTGGCGGCCGGGCGCGACTACCTGCGGCGCGGGATGGCGCGCGGGGTCGGCGCGGGCGGGCGGCAGTTCATCGCGCACCTGGTGTGATTTTCTCGGAGAGATCCGACCGGTCGGTCGGATCTGACGGAGCGGACGGATTCGGAAACAACCAACAGGATGGAGCGGAATATCGGGCATCGGGCGCCGGTGTTGTGGCTGCTGCTACCGACCATGGGCGGCTTCGCCGTGGCGCGCGCGTTGCCGGCTGGTTGGGGCGGCGGTTGGTGGCTGATGGTCGCGGCGCTGGGCGTGGTGCTGGCGGTTGGGGCGCTGGCGCGGTGCGGCGGAGGTGAGGTGGGGGCGGCGTCCGGCCGACCAGAAAACGCGGAGACGGACGACGGAGTTGCGGAGGAACGGTCGGTGACCGGTCCTGCCCGCAAGCGTTCGACCGGAGTGGAGGGTCGCCGGGGGCCGCAGGTTTGCTGGGCGGCGGGCGTGGTGCTCGCGGTGGGCGCGGCGGCGTGCGCGTATTTCCAGTTGCGCGAGAACCGGCTGGCGGCGTGGGCGCGGTTGCCGGCGCGCGAGGCGGAGCTGGTGCTCGAGGTTGAGCGAGTTTTCCCGCAGGTGCCCGGGCGGGTGACGTCGACCGGTTTCGCGCGGATCGTGGCGGCTCCCGCGGTGGTGACGGAGACGGTCGGGCAGCGAGTGTTTTTCTCGGTGCGCGCGGCCGCCGGAGCGGAGGTCCTGGCCACGGCGCGGATCCGTGCGGCGGGAGTGCTGACGCCCCTGCCGCGCCGGGTGGAACCGGGGTTCGACGGGTACCTCGTGAACTCCGGGGCGGCGTTCAAGTTCAACCGGGCGCGGTGGCTGGCGCTGGAGCGCGAGGCGAGTGAGTATCGGAAGTTCTGTGCGGCGGCGGGGCGGCGGTTCGAACGGATCCTCGGGCTGGGGCTGGAGGACCAGCCGGCGTTGCGCTCGATCCATGTCGCGATGCTGCTGGGCAGCCGGGCGGAGCTGAGCGAGGGCCAGCGCGAGCTGTTCATGAACTCGGGCACGATGCACCTCTTCGCCATCTCCGGTCTCCATATTGCGGTGATCTGGACGGTGCTCGCCGGGCTGCTCGGGGCGGCGCGGGTGCCGCGGCTCGCGGGGATTGGGGTGGGCCTGGCGGCGCTGCTGTTGTACGTGCAGATCACGGGCGGCGCGCCCTCGGCGCTGCGGGCGTGGCTGATGATCGCGTTCGTGCTCGCGGCGAAGGCGCTGCGTTGGACGCGGAATCCGCTCGCGGGCATAGCGGCGTCGGCGCTGGTGGTGCTGTGGTGGGAGCCGTGGCAGTTGTTCGGGCTGGGGTTCCAGATGTCGTACGCGGTGGTGGCGGCGCTGTTGCTCTACGGGCTGCCCTTGAGCGAACGGTGGCAGGCGCGATGGAAACCGTGGGTGGACCGGCCGGCGGCGGAATGGGGCTGGTGGCGCAGTCGCGCGCAGGAGGCGGGCGGGGCGGTGATCTCGGGCGCGGCGCTCGCGGTGGCGGCGACGTTGGTGAGCGTGCCGATGACGTTGGGCAATTTCGGTGTGCTCACGCCGGGTTCGATGGTGGTGAACCTCCTGTGCATCCCGGCCTCGAGTCTCGCGATCGTGGCGGGGATCGGCTCGATCCTGACGGGGCTGCTGGGGCTGGAGCCGGTGTGTGTATTTCTCAATCACGCGAGCGCGCTGTTGATCGCGGCGATGGAGCAGGGACTGGCGGCGGCGATGCGCGTGCCCGGGATGTACTGGCCGGCGCAATGGCGCGCGGAGTGGCTGGGCGATGCGGTGCTGGTGGCGTTGCTGGCCGCCTTACTTGCCGGGTATGCGTGGCGGTGGCGCAAGGCGGGCGGGCTGCGGACGCCGGTCGCGGCGTTGGTCGTGGTGCTCGCCGTGCTGGTCCGCCACGGTGCACCGCCGGCGCCGGAACCGGCGGGGCAGGCGGCGGAGCGGCCGTCGGGAAACTTGCCAGCGGCCGGGGCGGCGGTTATCGCGGCTCCACCATGAAGAGCGCCTACGAACTTGCGATGGAGCGGCTGAAGGCCGCGGAACCGGATGCGGCCCCCGTGACCGCCGAGCAGAAGGAGCGGCTCGCGGAACTCGACGCGCGCTACAAGGCGAAGATCGCCGAGCGCGAGATCTTCCTGCGCAAGGCGTACGACGAGGCGGTGGAGCGCACTGACGGGGAGGCGGTGGTGCAGCTCCGCCAGCAGATGGTCAGCGAGCGCGCCCGGCTCGAGGACGAACGCGAGGCCGAGAAGGAACGCGTGCGGAACGGACGGTGACGGGGTACGTGACGGGGCGCGTGGTTGCGCGACGCTCAGTGGTGCGGGCGGAAGCGCCGCACCACGGCGGAGGCGTGCGGCCGTGGCGCGGATCTTCAGACCGCGCCGGTGGGCGACAGCAGGCGGGTGGGTTTGAGCCGAGTCGAGCGGTGCGGGCGGAAGCGCCGCACCACGGGATTGCTCACCCGGCGAACTCGTGTGCCGGAAGGCCGGTGACGCCGGGCCTGCTCTCGAACATGGCGCCGGCGAGGGGTTGGGCGGCTCGCTCGTCGGCGGAGAGACCGAGCGACGCCGAGGTGATGTAGAGCGTGTCGAGCGCGGGACCGCCGAAGGCGCAGGAGGTGGGGCGTTGCACGGGCAGCGGAATCGCATCGCGCGTGGCGCCGGTGGCGGCGTCGAGGCGGACGACGCGCCAGCCGTCCCAGAGGGCGACCCAGAGGTGGCCCTCGGCGTCGATCGTCATGCCGTCGGGGCAACCTTCGCCCGGGGCGAAGGCGCGCAGCGTGCGTTGAGCCGACAAGGCGCCATCGACCGGATCGAAGGTGAAGGCCTCCACGCGCTGCGTGGGCGAGTCGATGTGGTAGAGGGTGCGGCCGTCGCGGCTCCAGGCGATGCCGTTGGGGATCGTGAGATTGTGGCGACGCGGCTCCGCACGGAGTTCGGGGTGAAGGCACCAGAGCTGGCCGTCGCCGAGCACGGCCTCGACCGCCATCGAGCCGACCCACAGGCGGCCGGCGGGGTCACATTTCCCGTCGTTGAAACGGTGGTCGGGGGAGAGCAGCGGCTCGGCCGGGAACGGCGTGAGTCGCGCCTGCGCGAGATCGAGGAACGCAAAACGGCGTTGCAGGGCCACCAACACCTCCCCGCGGCGGGTGGGGACGACGGTGCTGACGGATTCGCCGACGAGCGCGGTGAGCGTGCGTCCGTTGGCGGGCTCGTAGGCGTGGACGGTGTGGCCGACGATATCGACCCAGTAGAGCCGGCCGGTGCGGGCATGCCAGAGGGCGCCTTCGCCCAGTTGGTTGCGCAGGTCGGCGAGTGCGGGGACGACAGCGGGGGGCATGGCGGAAGTGGTGATGGTGTTGGGCGCCGCTGGGAAACGTTACTCCGCGTGCCCCTCGCGGCAATCGCCTGCCTTGCCCCCTGGCCGTGTCCAGCCGCCCGCCCACGCCTGACCGGGCCCGAACCCGAACTGCACAAACTAGTGATACGACCGTATCACTAGTTTGTGCAGTTTGGGAGTGTGAGCGGACTAGGATCGCTCGGAGGACGCGGCGACCTATTGCACATTTTCGTGATACGACCGTATCACGAAAATGTGCAGATCGGGGTGATGGCTGGGGGGCGGGGCTGGGGGGGGCGTTGCGGCGGGAGACAGAACGAACGCCATCAACGGGCCATGGCGGAGCCGGCGTGCCAGCCGGTGGTCCAGGCGGCTTGGAAGTTGAAGCCGCCGGTGAGTCCGTCGACGTCGAGCACCTCGCCGGCGAAGTGGAGGCCGGGAAGTATCCGGCTTTCCATGGTTCGAAAATCGACCTCGCGCAGGTTTACGCCGCCGCAGGTGACGAACTCCTCGCGGTTCACGGCCTTGCCGGAGACGGGGAACTCGCTGGCGGTGGCGAGGCGGGCGAGCGTCTGCACGACGGCGGCGGGCGCCTCGGCCCAAGCGACGCCGGGGCGCGCGCCGGAGGCGGCGACGAGCTGCTCCCAGAGACGCTGCGGCAGTTCGAGCGGGCTCCAGGTGTGGAGCTGCTTGCGGCCGTGCGTGGTCCGCAGCGCGTTGAGCCGCTCCACGACGGCGGCGGTGGTAAGCGGCGGCACGAGGTTGAGCGCGACGGTGAACTTGTACTCGCGCGTGGCGAGTTCACGCGCGCCCCAGGCGGAGAGGCGCAGGATGGCGGGGCCGCTCAGACCCTCGTGCGTGAAGAGGAGCGGGCCGGCGCCTTGTAACCGAGTCCCGGGCACGGAGGCGACGGCCTCCTCGATCACGATGCCGGCGAGCTGCGCGCAGCGCGGATCGGCGATGCGGAAGGTGAAGAGCGACGGCACGGGCGGCTCGATCCGGTGCCCGAGTGCGGCGGCGAGATCGAGGCCCTTGGCGCCGCCGGTGGCGAGGAGCACGCGGTCGGCGGCGAAGGTTTCACCGGTGCCGAGAGTGAGGGCGAAACGGCCGGCGGCGTGGGCGATCTGTTTCACCGCGCAGTGTGTCCGCAACTCCACGCCGGCGGCGCGCGCCGCGCCGAGCAGGCAGTCGATCACGGAGGCGGAGTCGTCGCTGACCGGGAAGAGGCAGAGGTCGGGCTGGGTGACGAGTGGCACGCCGCGGGCCTCGAACCAAGCGATCGTCTCCTTGGGACCGAAGCGGTGGAAGGGCCCGAGCAGTTCGCGGCCGCCGCGCGGGTAGTGGGCGACGAGCTCGCGCGGGTCGGTGCGGGCGTTGGTGACGTTGCAGCGTCCGCCGCCGGAGATGCGGACCTTCGCGAGCGGTTTGGTGGTGGCCTCGAAGATCGTCACCCGGCCGCGCGCGCCGAGGGCCTCCGCGCACGTGATTGCGGCGAAGAAGCCTGCGGCGCCGCCGCCAACAATGGCGATCTGGAGAGGTTCCGGCATGTCGCCGGAGTTTGTTTCACGCCGGCGCGGATTTGGAAACGACGGAAAGGCGGTGACCGGTGAGCAGTGGACGGTCGACGGTGGGCGGGCAAAGCGGCGATCCGGCCATCGGAGGGAACGGGCCGCCGCAGCGAGGTGGCCGATCGCAGGCCGTTTTCCGTGCGACCGTGCCGCGTTCCGTGATGATGAGGGTCAACGCTCGGGCAACGCCGGAGGTGCTTTCACCTCGGAGTCGGTGTCAGTCAGGTCGAGGCCGAGGCGTCCGAGGCGTTGGCGGACGAGGCGGCGGAGTTCTGCGCGTTTCTCCGGCGGGAGTTCGGCGCCGATGCGGATCACGGCGGCGGCGATGGTGCGGCGGTTGCGCTGCGCTGTCTCTGTTCGCTGGGCACGCAGTTCCTGACCGGAACGGGCGAGCTCGCGGTGGACCATGGCGGCCTGGGCGGCATCGAGATCGAGTTCGCGCACGAGGCGGTTCTCCACGCGGCCGAGCGCTCGGTCGAAACGACCGTGGGCGGCGGGCTCGTGGAGCGTCGCGCGCATCTGGCGCACACCGAAGCCGACGGTGCCGAGGATGCCGACGGCGATGCCGGTGACGAAAAGGAAAAATGCGGCGAGCAACGCCTTCCAGTGGATGGTGATCATACGGAGCCCTCCATCGCGGACCAGAGGAGGTCGGCCCAGGGTTCGAGCTGGGTCCAGACGCCGAGGCCGTACCAGGTGGCGAGGGCGAGGGTGACGGCGGCGAAGCCACCACAACCGGCGAGCCGACGCGGCGTGGCGAAGAGTGCGGCGAAATCGTCGAGCACGGAACGCGGGGCGGCGGTGGCGGGCGTGGCGGCCGCGGTGCGGGCGGCGCGGAGCGCGGCGGACACGTCGAGCGGCGGCGGTTGGTCGGCCCGGGCGCGGGTGGCGAGCTGCGCCCACTTCGCGTCGTTGGAGTCAGGTGACGGTTTCATGGCAGGTCGTGGTTTTTCAAAAGGGATTGGAGGCGGCGGCGGGCGCGGAAGGCGCGAAGCTTGGTGGCGGGACCGGACCAGCCGAGCAGTTCGCCGATGCGGGCGAACTCCCAGCCTTCGAGGTAGTGCAGCGTGAGGAGGGTACGGTCGTCGGGCGGCAGGCGCGCGAGGAGGGCCTTGGCCTCGTCGGCGGCGAGGCGGGCGGCCGGATCGGTGCGGGGCGCGACGGCCTCCGGGGGCGGCGCCTCGGGGTCGGTGGAGGGCTCGGCCTGCCAGCGGCGGCGGACGGCCTCGCGGCGGCAGTGATCGCGGCCGGTGTTCACCGCGATGCGGCGCAGCCAGTGGAGAAATGGCCGGTCGGGCCGCCAGCCGGGCAGGGCGCGGACGACGCGGACGAACACCTCCTGCACGAGATCGTCGAGGTCGGCGGAGCGGCGGGCGAAGCGCCACATCAGGCGTGTCACCTCCGGATGGTGACGGCGGACGAGCGAGTCGAGCGCGGTGCGGTCGCCGCCCTGGGCGGCGAGGACGAGCGCGGCATCGTCCGGGCCGGAGTCCGGAACGGGCGCGGCGGCAGGGGTGGGCGGCGCGTCGGGCAAGCGGTTGAGGAATGGCACGGCGCGCCGATGGTTCAAGGAACGAAGGCGGCGGAGGACTGCTTCAGTTGACGCCGGAGTGCGTGCGGGTGACGGTGCGGGTGGTGCCGGTGTCGGTCTTGGAGACGTCGACCTCCTTGGTGACGGAGTGGCCGTTGGCGGCGGTCTTGGTGGTGGTGCGGTTGAAGCCGTCCTCGGTGCGGATGCGCGTCGAGTCGACCGTGGCGGTGCGGCCGTCGGCCGAGGTGCGTTCGGCGTGGGAGACGCGGCCGGTCTCGGTCTTCTGCGACGTGGCGTGATAGGTGCCGGTCTGGCCGTTGAAGCGGTGGTAGGTGCCTTGGGAGGACGTGGAGCCGTCGGGTTGGCGTTGGACGGTGCCCTCGCGGCCGGCGGTGCGACCGTCGGGCAGGGTGGTCTGGGTGGCAACGGTGCCGGTCCGAGTATTGCGGTCCCAGGTACGGTCGGCGGTGCGGGTGGTGGTTTGTCCGCGATTGTTGGTGGTCGAACTTTCGCGGTGGGTGGAGCCGTGCTGGCGTTCGGTCGAGCGGCTGCGGGTGCGGGCCTCGGCCGGGGTGACGAGTGCGGCGAAGAGCGACAGGGCGAGCAGGCCGAAGAGGGCGTGGGTGGTGGTGCGGGTCATGGGCGGTGAGTTGGTTACGCAGCACCAAACGCGCGGGACCGGCGGAGGTTTCAGGAAAAATGCGGCGGGCGGCTATGCGCCGGGCGAACCGCAGGACCGCGACGCCAACGGGACGGCGATTCTGCGTTGTCAGCGCGAGGGCGGGATGGAAACTCCCTGCGTGCGGCGGGTGCGGGCCCGCCGTGGGCGTCGCACTCGGAGTCGCGCACTAGCCCAACCCCACAGCCCCATGAAGTTCCCCTCGTCCTCCCTCCTCGTCGCGGCGGCGTTCTGCGCCTGCGCGATCCTCTCCTCCGCGGCCGATCCCGAACCGGCGTCGCCTGCGGCTGCGCCCACGCCGGCGACGGCCATGGTTGTCGATCTGCGCGGAGAGTCGGTAACGGTATATGGATACGGGAGCTGGAAGGATCGGATCAATCCGACGGCCACCGGCCTGGCGATTCTCGGAAGCAAGGGCGCCCAGGGCGATGGTGGCGTGTGCGGCAATCTCGCGCCGGTCTACAATCTCGGCGGAGCGGCGTGGATCGAAGTCGCGCTCGGCCTGGGTCAGACCAACGAGGCGACCACGGTGGTGATCGGCCTGAACGATGTGGATGGAACCCTGGTGACGGCGCGGGTGCGGGTCGACCAGATCGTGCCGGGGCAGCCGGTATGGTTTCGCGTGCCGTTGTCGGATTTTCATCCGGCGGGCGGAGAATACGCGGGCCGAGTTCCCGGCATGGACTTTACGACGATCACCCAGTGGCACGTGCAGGGCGAGTGGGGGGTGAAGAAACCGCACCAGTTCGTGGTCATCGCGCTGCGGGCGCGGCGCTGAACGCCCGTCAGTGGCGGCGGGCGTCGCGCGTGCGGATGACACCGCGCGAGACGGCGGCCGGAGGGGGCGTTGATGCGTCATTCATGCGACGCGGTCGGGAGGCGAAGCGGGTGCGCGTTGCAACCGGGCCCACGGACCGCAACTTCCGGGTTCACGCATGAACCCCCGTTTCTCGCTACCCCCGTTTGCGGCGGCGGCCGCCGCCACCCTCGCCTGCACCGTCATGATCACCACCGCGCTCGCCGAGCCGTCGTTCAAAACCCCTGTCAGCTACGAGGACGCGGACCGCCGTGCCGGCGAGATCCTCGCGAAGATGACCCCGGCGGAGAAGCTCCTGCTGATCACCGGCAGCAATACCTTTTTCATCAAGGGCTTTCCCCAGTACGGCGTGCCCGAGCTGTACCTGGCCGACGCCACGCAGGGCGTGAACATCCGGCGCAACCTCAGCAACGCGCTGGAGAAATCCGTGTCGTTCCCCTGCGGTATCGCGCTTGCGGCGACGTGGAACCCGGCCCTTGCGTACCGCTACGCCAAGAGCGTGGGCGAGGAGTGTCGCGCCGGCGGGGTGGCCGTGCTGCTCGGGCCGGGCATGAACATCTACCGGCAGTCGCAGTGCGGGCGGAACTTCGAGTACTTCGGCGAGGACCCGTTTCTCGCGGCGAAGCTGATCGAGCGCTACACGATGGGCGTGCTCGACACCGGCACGATCCCGACGCTCAAGCACTTCTACGCGAACAACACCGACTACCACCGCCGCACCTCGAACTCCGTGCTCGACGAGCGCACGGCGCGCGAGATCTACCTGCCGGCGTTCCAGGCCGGCATCGATGCGGGCGCGATGGCGGTGATGACCTCCTACAACCAGGTGAACGGCGAGTGGGCCGGCCAGAGCGAGAAGGTGATCTCCCAGCTGCTCCGCAAGGAGATGGGCTTCCGCTGGCTTGTCATGACGGACTGGTGGTCCGTGTGGGACGCCGAGCTGATCATCGGCTCCGGCCAGGACCTCGAGATGCCCGGCGAGAAGTTCATCAAGGCCGACGGCGACCGCCTGCTCCAGTCCGGCAAGGTGAAGATCGAGCAGATCGACCGGATGGCGCGCAGCATCATCCGCACGTGCATCGCGATGGGCCTCTACGACCGCCCGGTGCGCGACGAGTATTTCCTCCAGAAGTTTCCCGAGCACGAACAGGTCGCGCTGCAGACCGGCCGCGAGGCGGTTGTGCTCCTCAAGAACGATCACGGCATCCTTCCGCTCAAGAAGGACGCCGCGAAGAACATCCTCATCACCGGCCTCTTCTGTGAGACGTTGCCGCGCGGCGGCGGCGCCGCCGACGTCGAAGGCTACAACGTCGTGACGTTGCTGCAGGCCGTGCAGGCGACCTACGGCGATCGCGTGGCCTACGTGAAGGAGCCGACCGACGAGCAGCTCAAGGCGGCCGACGTCGTGCTGCTCAGCACCGGCACCTCGGACAATGAGGGCTGGGACCGGCCGTTCGCGATGCCGGAGAGCGAGGAGAAGAACGTGCAACGCGTGGTGGGCCTGAACCCGCGCACGATCGTGATCGTCAATTCCGGCGGCGGTATCCAGATGACGGGTTGGGCGGACCGCGCTGCGGCGATCATCTACGGCTGGTATCCCGGGCAGGCCGGCAACACCGGACTCGCCGAGGTGCTCTGCGGCGACGTGAATCCCTCCGGCCGGCTGCCGATGACGATTGAGCGCCGCTTCGAGGATTCGCCCGGCTTCGGCTACCTCCGGCCCGAGGACAAGCTCTACACCGGCTGGGGTCCGGACAGCGACATGGCGCAGCCCATCCGCAAAGTGGAGTACAAGGAGGGCGTGTTCGTGGGCTACCGCTGGTACGAGGCCAAGCAGATCAAGCCGCTCTTCGCCTTCGGCCACGGCCTCTCGTACACGACCTTCGAGTATTCGAACATCAAGGTGACGCCCGGCGAGTTCAAGGTCGACGGCCGCGTGAGCATCGAGTTCACGGTGGAGAACACCGGCACGGTCGCCGGCGCCGAGGTGGCGCAGCTCTACGTGCGCGACGTCGAGGCCTCTGTGCCGCGGCCGGTGAAGGAGCTGAAGGGTTTCTCCAAGCTCGAGCTCGCCCCCGGGGAGAGCCGGGTGGTGCGTATCCGCCTCACGGCGCCGGATTTCTCGTTTTGGGATACGACCACGCACGGCTGGAAAGCCGAGCCCGGCGAGTACCGCATCCTCGTCGGCGGCGCGTCCGACCGCGCCACGCTCGAGGCGAAGGTGGTGCTGAAGTAGTTTTGCAGCTGTTGGGTTGATTTGGGTTTGGGCCGGACGGCGCGGTTTCTGGGGCCGCATCGTCCGGCCCTTGTCTTGCGGGTGGGGCGGAGGTGTCGGGCGCGGCCGGGGTGCCTCGTGACCACCGCCGGGCGTGAAATGCGGATTGGCAGCGCGGGGCGGGATGATTTCTTGGGGACGTTTCCGATGGAACCCACATTCGAGAACGCCTCCCGCCGGGAACGTGTCGCCGCCCTCTGCCTGCTCGGGCTGTTCGCGGCCTTCGCCGTGTGGGCGCTGGCCACCGGCTGGCGCAGCCGGGCGCTCATGGGGAACGGCTTCCGGCAGACCCAGACGGCGATGACGGCGCTGTTCGTGCAGCGCGACGCGGATTTCTCGCTCGCCTATCCGACGCCGGTGCTCGGAAAGCCGTGGTCCGTGCCGTTCGAGTTTCCGTTGTACCAGTGGACCGTGGTCGCGGTGAGCGACACGACCGGGCTTTCGCTGTTCAAGAGCGGGCGGTTGGTGAGCATGGTCTGCTTCGGTCTCAGTCTTCCGGCGCTCTGGCTGCTGCTTGGGCGAATGGGTCTGCCGTGGGTGCGGCGCGCGATGGTGCTCGGGCTCGTCCTCACCTGTCCGTTACTGCTCTTCTACGCGCGTGCTTTCCTGATCGAGACGATGGCCTTGATGTTCGCGCTGTGGTTTCTGCAGGCGTTCGTGGCGGCGGTGGAGCGACGCAGTGTCGGCTGGCTGGTGGTCGCGAATTTTGCGGGAGTCGGCGCGGGGTTGGTGAAGGTGACCACGTTCATGGTCTATCTGGTGCCGGCCGTGCTCTGGGGTCTCTGGTGGCTGTGGCGCGAACGCCCGACAGGCGCGGGGCCGCGGCGCTGGGCGGGGGTCGGGCGGGTGTGCGCGTGGGCGGCGGCGGCGGTCACGCTGCCGTTGGCGGCGAGCTACTGGTGGGTCGCCTACACGGATCGGCTGCGGGCGCTCAACCCCGGGTCTCGGGGCCTGGTGTCCTCGGCGCTGTATTCCTACAACTTCGGCACGTGGGCGGATCGCCTGAATCCGAAGATCTGGGGCGCGCACCTGCGCATCGTCACCGACGAGGTCGTCGCGACCCCGGTGCTGCTGGTGCTGGCGCTGCTGCTGGTGCTGTTCCCGCGCGGCCGTTACCTGTACTGGGTGCTGGGATGCGCGGCGCTGTTCGTGCTCGCGCCCGTGGTGTTCCCGGTGCTCTACGCGTGGCACGAGTACTATTTCACGGCGGTGGCGGTCCTGCCGATGATCGCCGGCGGCCTGATCATCGCGCGGGCGGGGGACAACGGCATCCCGGCGTGGCGGTTGTGGGCGGTGCTGGTGGCCTGCTGCGCGTTGCAGGCGGGCCGGTGGGCGACGTTCCACCGCCCGCTCCAGAGCGAGGACATCCCCGGGTCGTCGGACCTGGCGGAGGCGTTGCGCTGGAGCACGGACCCCGACGAGGTGCTCATCATCGCCGGCGAGGATTGGTCCGCGGTGACGCCGTTCTACGCGCAGCGGCGCGCGCTGATGCTGCGCCGGGACATGGAGAGCGACTGGCCCCACGTGCGGGAGACCTTCGAGAATCTGGCCGGGGAGCGCGTCGCGGCGCTGGTGCTGCGCGGGGCCCAACGGGAAAACCGGGTGTTGCTGGAGATGGCTGCAGCGCAGTTCGGGATCGCGCCGCAACCGGCCTACCGCTGGGCCGATGCGCTGGTGTTCGTGCCGGAGGCGCGGGCGACCCAGGTGGCCGCGGCCGTCGCGCAGCTGCAACTCGAGGGCATCGAAGTGCTGCGGGGTCAAACACTCGCGGATACGCCCAGCGAAACAGTCTGGGAGCAACGCTACTTCTCGGGGAAACAGCGGTATGCGCTGGCCAACCTCGGAGTGCTGCCCAGTCGGTACACTTCCGAATTCGGGGTGGGCCCGGTCAAGATGGACGGACGTGATTGCCTCGGGGCGCATCCGACCACCCGGTTGTGGTTCGCCGTCCCGACGGGAGCCCGAGTGCTGCGGATCGAATTCGGCCTGCCGAAGGAGACCTACGAGGCGCTGGACCGCCGGACGGCCAGCGATGGTGTGGAGTTCGTGGTTGCGGCGGCCCGGGGCGATTCGCGCCGGGTGCTTTTCAGCCGGTTGCTTGATCCGTTCGCGGCGGTCGACGATCGCGGCTGGCAGACGGCCGAGGTGCGGCTCGGTTTGCAGCCCGGCGAGGAGCTCGTGCTCGAGACGCTCCCCGGGCCGGACGGAAATCTCAACCGCGACTGGGCCGTGCTCGGGCCGGTGCAGTTCGAGTGAGGCGAGCGGCCGGGGTCGCCGCGGGCGCGGTCACCGGCGGGCGGTCAGGACACCGTCGTAGAACGCCTCCAGCCGGTCCGTGCTGAGCACCCAGCTGAAACGCGCGGCCGCGAAGGCGGCGGCACCGGCGGCGAGGCGCTCGGCGAGCGCGGGCTCGGCACGCAAGGTGCGCACGGCGGCGGCGATGCCGGCGGCGTCCGCGCGGTCGAGCACGAAGGCGTCCTCGCCGTGGTGGACGACGGCGCCGAGGTTGGTGCGCGGGAGGATCACCGGCCGGCCCGAGGCGAAGAACTCGGGCAGCTTCGACGGGAACCGGTAGTTGTTGAACGAATCCGGTTCGCCGGGCTGGACGAAGAAGTCGGCGAGGGCGAGCAGGGGCGCGAGATGCCGGTGCTGGTCGATGCGGCCGAGGGCGACGACGTGCGGGGCGGAGCGCTCGGCGAGAGTGGCGGGCAGCGGGCAGAAATCGCGGCCGGCGCGGAGCAGCGTGGTGGGCAGGCCGGCGGCGTTGAGCGCGACGACGGCCTCGTACAGCTCGGCCAGTTCGGCGCGGTTGGCCGGGTGCAAATTGCCGTGGTAGAACAGCACGGTGTGGGCGCGGCCCCAGCCCAGCGCCTCGCGCAGGGCCCACGGCATCGGGCGGGCGAAGAACTCCGGCGCCGCGGCGGGCCAGATCACCTGCGCCGGTTTGCCGGGAGGCAGCAGTTCGCGCAGGCGGTCGAGGATGAGCGTGCAGCCCTCCGCCCGGGCGAGCAGCGCGTCGCGGAGCACTGGATGCGAGAAGTCGTCGCCGACGAGGCGCTCGAGTTCTCCGGCGGGCAGCGCGGCGAGCTCGGCTCCGGAGCGGCCGGTGGCCGCTTCGAGGATGGCGCCCTCGTGGTCCTCGAGATGCACGAGCAGGCGCGCCCCGGTGCGGTCCACCAATCCCAGGGCGAAGCGGCGCACGCACTCGCTGGTGGTCCATGCGTGCACGATCTCCGGCGCGGCGCCGCCGGTGAAGAGCGCGGCGCGCTCCCCGCACTCCGCGAACGCCACGCAACGGAAGCTGGCGCCGTGGTGGTAACGGATCGTGTCGGGATCGCGGGGCACAGCGACGATGCACTCGTGCCCGCGGGCGATCAGTTCGTCGGCGAGCGCGGCGACGTGGATCGCGCTGTTCGACGTCATGTCGCCGTAGAGCACGAAGAGGATCCGGCGCGGCGCAGCGGTCCGCGGCGCCGGCACGGACGTTGCCGCCCGGCGGAGCGGGCTCAGCCCTGCCGCCGGACCGGAGAGATCGAGCGGGGTGGGGTTCTCCTCGTCGGTCGGGATGTCGATGAGTCGTCCGGTATCGAGGAAGTGGACGCCACCGGCGGAGTCCGTGGCCGCGAGGCGCAGGGGGCCGTGGCCGACGGGCAGGTTCTTGACGGAGATGAAGCCGGCGCGCGGGGCATCGGGCGCACCGGGCAGAAATCCGGGCACATCGGAGCGCGGGAGCCCGAATTGGCAGGCGATGCGGCGGTTGCCGTAGTGCAGCGCAACCGAGACGAGCTGGCGGTGCGGGTGCGCGCACCAGCCCTGGATCCGCGCGCTCTCGGTGATGCGCGCCGACGGGGGGAACTCGATCTCGCCCTGCAGCGGCTCCTCGGTGGCGCCGAGGCAGAGCGTGCGCAGTTCGTGCCAGGTGTCGCGATCCAGCGAGGCTTCGAGCCGGGCCAAATGGACTCCAGGGGCAAGGCGTGCGTTGATCGTGAAGCCGCATGCCGCGAGCGCGCCGGGGAGTCCGAGACTGACGAGGACATCGGGTCGCGCCTCCGACGTGGCGGAGAACGCGCGGTCGCCAACCACGAGGCGGACGTGTGGCGTCTGTGGTTGATCGGATATGACGCACCAACCCTTCAGGTGCAGCCGGCCTCCCGGTGCTGCGGTGGGAGCGGTGGTCTCGAGTTCCCACCGGAACGGCAGGTCGTGGCTCACCCCGAGGCGCCTCCGTCGCGGTGGCAGGCCCGCTCGAGCCAGCGCAGCGGCGCTGTCCAGCGCCAGCTCCGGGAGGCTTTCAGCGCGTGGCGCTCGGCGGCGAGTTCCTTGATTCGGCGGGCGTGGGCGGCGGACTGGGTTTCGGCGGCCGCGAGGGCGCGGTCGCGGCTCGCCAACTGGTTTTCGAGCTCGGCGATCCGGCCCCGGAGGGATTGCTCCGTGCGCGCACGGGACGCGAGCGCGGTGTCGAGCTGGGCGAGTCGCTCCTCCAGCACCTGTCGGGCAGCGGCTTGGTTCGCGCGCTCCGTCTCGAGGGGCCGCAGCTGGTTGGCGAGGGTTTCTGCGGCGGACTGGGCTGCGCCGAGCAGGCGCTGGGCTTCAGCGAGGCGGGTGGCGAGGGCGTCGCGCGCATCCTCCAGTTCCATGATCCGGACCTGGGCGAGGATGAGTTGCCGGCGCAGGGGAGTCGCGGAGTCGGCAGTGGCTTCCGGTGACGGCGTCATGGGTCCGAGGGGCGGTTGGGGGCTGGGCGGGCGACGGTCTAGCGGGCGGCCTAATCCGAGGCGACCTGAATGCGGCCGTGGTGATCGAGGGCGAACGTCTCGCGGCGGGGCGCGCGGGGCGCGAACGGCAGGAACAGGACGAATGCGAAGATCAGTCCTCCAGCTATGAATACGATGACCCAGTTCTTGGTGAGCTTGGCGGCGGCCCAAGACCCGAGACCCATCTCGACCGGGCTGGTGAAGGCGCCCCAGGTGCCGAGCGCGGCGGGCCCCGCGACGATCACGACGGGATCGGCCGGGCGCACGAGGTTGATGGTGCGCCAGCGTTCGCCCGTCGGCGCCTCGAGTTCGAGGGCGGTGGTCTCGCCGGTGCTGGTCGAACGAAGGGCGAACGGGAAGCGCGGCGTGCCGAGATCGCCGGCGACCCGGAAGCGCAGCACCTTCGAGGGAGCCGGGGGCAGCGGCAGGCTGATGAACAGGGTGCCGCCCTCGGCCTGGATCGCGGGCCCGCCGGCCCAGGCGGTATCGTCCGGGGTTGGCAGGGAAAACTGGTTGCGTTGCAGCGGGGTGAAATCCTCGGTCGTGGCCGGACCGCGCTCGATCAGCACCGGTCCTTGGACGGTGTACGGGAGGACCGACCGCAGTTGGGGTGCGTCGCAGCGGCGGAACTCCGGCTCGAGCGCGCCGGTGTCCCCGGTGGCGCGGGCGTGGCGGAGCGCGGCGAGGCGGGTGCCGTTCTCCGCGGCGCGCGCGGGCAGCTCCTGGGCGACGATCTGTTCGATCCGGAGGTTGATCCCGGATACGAGCAGCGCGATCCAGGCGACGGTGAAGACGAGCCGCACCGGCAGGCGCTGCCAACGCAGGAACCAGAGCTGGGTGACGGTGGCGACGCCCAGCGCGATGAGAAGCAGGAGGATGTCGCATTGGGCGTCCGGGGCGCCCCAGCGGCGCGGGCGCGCTTCGGCCGCGAGCCAGAGGAGGGCCAGCACCGCGCCGGCGACCAAGGCGGCGAACGGCGCGAGCGAGTGTTTGCGGTCCTCGTCGCGGAGGCTTGCGAGGCAGCGGAACGCGAGCGGGGCATGGATGATCAGCGCGAGCGCCGGGAGCGTCGGCCAGGGCTCACAGAGCAGTCCGAGGTGGGCTAGCACCCGGGACGTTGAGAGCAGCGCGAGCGAGCCGCTGTGCAGCCACACGTGGGCGGCGACCGCCAGCGCGGCGCAGGCCAGCACGGCAAGATCGCGGCCGCGATGAACCCGGGTGCTCCAGAGGCGGGCGGTGGTCACGAGGGCCGTCCCGATCGCGACCGCCACCGCCCAGTCGGCGGCGGTGTTGGACAGAACCAGCGCCCCGGCGGCCGCCCACCACAGGGGAGACGCGAGGGTGCGATCAAGCAGAGCCCACGCGGCGGGAAACGCGAGGAACAGCGCGAGCCGGTCGGGCAGGGCGGAGCCCGCGAGCGACTGGTCCCAGCCCAGCGGCAGGGCGACGAACAGTCCACCGCTCAAGGCCGTGGTCCAGATGGCGATCCAACCCAGGCGCCGAGCGCCGAGGGCGAGGATCGTGGCGAACGCGCCGGCGAGCAGGAACGCGTTGACGACGGTCGTCAGCCGGTCGTCCCACTGGTGGTTGGCATGGACAAGGGCTCCCAGCACGGCGCGCGCGAGGAGGGGAAAACTGGTGGGTGTGCTGGCGTGCGACAGGACGACATTGCCCTGCGCCCACTCGGGGACGAGGTCCGGGATGCCGGCGCGCCATTGGGCGGCGTCGGGTATCGGGGTGCCAAAATTGAAGACGAGCCAGAGTTTGCCGCCCAGGCCGACTAGCATCAGACCCAGCAGACAGCAGGGCAGAAAGTACTGGAAAAGGTTGAGTCGGCGCAGCACGGCAGGGCGCGAGCTAGAGGGAAACCAGCCGTCGTGGCAAAAGGAAGTTTCGGGGGCGGCCGCTGTGTTCAGCCGATCCGCGCGGCGGCAGCCTGGCCGGCGGCCATGCAATCGGAGAGCGAGATGCCGGTGCGGCAGTTGCCGGCGATGAGCAGCCCGGGATGCTCGCGCTCGAAGGCGTCCATCGTCGCGGCGAGCGCACCGAAGCCGACGGTGTATTTCGGAATCGCACGCGGCCAGCGGTTGAAGTGGCGGAAGACGGGCTCACCGCGCGCGCCGACAAGTTCGCCCAGCTCGCCGCGGACGAGCGACTCGAGCTCGGGGTCGGGCAGCGCGGCGTATTCGGGTTGGCGGCCGCCGACGAAGACCGTGAGCAGCACGTGGCCGTCGGGCGCGCGGCCGGGGAAGAGCGTGGACGAAAAGAGCGTGCCGAGGATGCGGCGGTTCTCCTTGGCCGGAACGAGCATGCCGAAGCCGTCGAGCGGGTGGGCGACATCCTCCCGCCGGAAACCGAGCGCGAGGCTGGTGACGGCCGAGTAGGGCAGGGTCGCGAGGGAGGCGAGCGGTTGGCGGCCGGCGACGGAGAGTTGGGCGAGGGCGGCGGAACCACAGGTGAAGAGGACGGCGTCGAAGTCGGCGGTCGTGGCGGCAGCGGCTGCGCCGGCGTCGCTGGCGGGTCGGAGCGAGAGTCGCCAACCCGTGGTGACGCGCTCGGCGGCGACAATCTCGGTGCGGAGCTGGAGGGCGGAGCCGAGTTTCGCCGCGAGCGTGGCGGGCAGGGTTTCGAGGCCGTCGCGGAAGGAGAGGAGGCGCGTCTTGGTGCGCACGCCCGACTTCCGC
>JAHFTC010000104.1:8396-14721 GCA_023269585.1 Opitutaceae bacterium | reverse complement strand
TCTTGCCCGGGAAACAGCGGCACACCGCGGCGAAATACACGCGGTCGCGCGTCTCGTCCTCCTACCAGCCGAGCGCGGCGTGGAACCACTTGAAGAGTGTCTTGCCCGCCGTCCACGCAAACGGCCGGCCCAGCAACGGCTCCTTGTCGCCCGGCGCCTGCCCGACCAGCAGCACCCGGCTGCGTACCGGCCGCCCCACGACAACCGGCTTGTGCATCCGCGGGCACGCGGTGCACGCGCTCAGCTGCGCGAGGTGACGTTGGATCGGGTCGGCGGCCATCCCCCGACTCCAGCCGCGCCCACCCGCCGTTTCCAGCGCAGAACACCGCCCTTCCCCACCCCGCCTGCGCCCCTGATTTTGTACTATAACAGATTACATCCTTCGGAGGGCGTGTCGCGCCCGCGCCCGGCGCGCATCGCTGCGACAGAGATCCCTCGCAACCGACGCAAAGCCGAACGGAAGGCTCGCCAGTTCCGGCTCAGGGAGCCGGCCCGACCACCGGCTTCCGCGATCAACCGACCGCGCTGCGTGCCACCTTCCCCCTCGCCCGTTGAGGTGATCGGTCAGTCGAGCGGCGAGAAACGAGCGACGAGCGTCGAGAGCCGGATCAACGAGGAGAAAGCGGAAAGGCCGAGCGGCTCCGCCCGTGCCACCGGCGGTGCGACACTCGTCGCTCGACGCTCGACCGTATCAACACAACTGAGCCCACCGCCAACGCCCCCCAACCGCCACCGGCGCCTCGCGAGCCCCTCCGCCGGGATCGTTGTGTAATCGAATGTATTACAATTTCTACCCGCGGCGCCGCCTGACTTTTCAGCACTCATGCGTATCCAAACATCATGTCGTTCGTTCCTTCCCCAACTGCCTACCCGCCCCTTGCCGGCCTCATCGAAGCACTCTGGGAGGCCGCCACGACTCCGTCCCGACGGCCCGTCCGCCGGCGCGAGTCGGACATCCCCGGCTTCAACCACACGCTCCGCCCCGGCGGCAACACCCCGCTCTGGAACAGCCTCGTCCGCATGGTGCTCCCGTTGCTCAAGGTCCGGGGCACCAAGGCGAATCTGGCGCGCTTCCTCGGCCTGCCCCGCCAGCGCCTCAACGCCTTCCTCGTCGCCCGCTCCGCGATGCCCGACGCCGAACGCACCCTGCTCCTGCTCATCTGGATCACCAAACGGCAGCAGGGGAAAACCCTCTCGTAGTGCCGCTTAGATCACTCACCGGTTGTAATACAATAGAGTACTACCTCGGAGAGCCCGCCTCGGTGGGGAAGACGGGCGAAGCGAGGGACCGAAACTCACAACCGGCCGCACCCTTCCGATACTGGCCGCGCCCCTCGCTCGCGGGGCGGAGATCTGTTTTTTCTCGGCCGCTCGCCCCTCGCCGCTCGACCCGCGCCGCTCGTCCCTCGGCCGCTCGTCCCTCGACCGCCCTGCCCCGCGCCTCAGCCGAAGAACCGGATGGCGTCCTCCACGGCCTCCAGGAAGCACTCGACCTCGGCGTGCGTGTTGTAGAGGTGGAAACTGGCGCGGGCGGAGGCGTTCAGTCCGAGCTTCTTGTGCAACGGCATCGTGCAGTGATGGCCGCCGCGGATCGCGATGCCGCGGCCGTCGAGGAAGGTCGAGAGGTCGTAGGGCGGAACTCCGTCGATCACGAAGGTGACCAGACCCGTGCCGCCCTGCGCCGGCCCGAGGAGCGTGACCTTCGGCAGCTCGCCGAGCCCGCGGCGGGCGAGCGCGACCAACTCCGCATCGTGTTTGTGGATGCGCTCGCGGCCCACGGCGTCGAGATAGTCCATCGCGACATGGAGGCCGATGGCCTCGGCGATGGACGGAGTGCCGGCCTCGAAGCGCCCGGGCGGCAACCGATAGATGCTGCGGTCGAAATGGACGATCTCGATCATCTCGCCGCCGCCGTGGAAAGGCGGCGTGGCCTCGAGCATCTCGTAGCGGCCATAGAGCACACCGCTCCCGGTGGGTCCGAGCATCTTGTGGCCCGAGCAGACGAGGAAGTCGCAACCGAGTTCCTGCACGTCGACCGGGAGGTGGCCGGCGCTCTGGGCGGCATCGACGATGGTGACGATGCCCTTCGCGCGGGCGCGTCGGCAAAGATCGGCGACGGGGTTGACGCAGCCGAAGACGTTCGAGACGTGCGTGAACGAGAACACCTTCACCTCGGGGGTGAGCAGACGATCGAGCGCGTCGGCGTCGAGGGCGCCGTCGAGCCCCGTCACGGGGATGAACGCCAGCCTGGCCTTCTTGCGCTCGGCGAGCATCTGCCACGGCACGAGGTTGCTGTGATGTTCCATCTCCGTGAGCAGGATGGTGTCGCCCTCGTGGATATGGGCGTCGCCCCAGGCGCGGGCGAGGAGGTTGAACCCCTCGGTGGCGCCCCGCGTGAAAACGATCTCCTCGCGGCGCTTGGCGTTGAAGAAGGCGGCGGCGCGATCACGCGCCGCCTCGAAGGCGGCGGTCGAGCGTTCGCTGAGCGCGTGGGTGCCGCGGTGCACATTCGCGTGATCGTGCTCGTAGTAGCGACTGATCGCCTCGATCACGTGCGAAGGCCGCTGGGCGGAGGCGCCGCTGTCGAGGTAGACGAGCGGGTGCCCCTTCACCTGCTGGTTCAGGATCGGGAAGTCGTCGCGGAGCGACGACCAGTCGCGCTTGGAGAGATCGGGCAGCGGGCGAGGGTGCGAAGTCATGAGCCGGGTGGCGCCGGAGGCGGCGGGGCGGGAAGATGGGCGGGCACCGCGTCAGGCGCAAGTGCGGGAACCGGTCAGAGATCGCCCGCCGGCGGTCCGCCGCCGATGAAAGAAGGTAATAGCACCCCTCGAACGGAACTTTCCTCCCGCCGCCCGAGGCGCCACCGCGCCGTTTGCCGGGAAGTGGGGCTCCGGCCGCACCGTAGGTCGTCCCTTCAGGGCGACCCGTACGATGGGATTTGAGCCCCTTGCACGCATCCCCAGTCGCGCGAGCGTGCCGAAGCAACGACCTACAACAAGCACACGGGCGGTTCGGCGCTCGTCCCTCGACGCTCGACTCTCGTCCGCATGATTCCGCCTCAGCCCGCCGCCGGCACGCGCCTGAGCACCTCGAGGCACGCACGCGCATTGTGGTACGGGCACTTCCACGGGCCGATCTTCTGGCTGTCGGCGTACTCCGGATAATCGGGATACACCACGCCGCGCCGGTCGAGGATCGCGAACCACTCGCCGTGCTTCCGGTCGATCACGTAGCGCTCGACGAAGTCCCAGGCGCGCACTGCGGCGCCGAGGTGCGCTTCGTTGCCGCCGATCTGATACGCGTTGAGGAAGCCGACCACGGCCTCCGCCTGCGGCCACCAGTGCTTGTCGGTGTTGAGCGGCCCGGTGACATCGCCGTCGTAGAGCACCGCGCCGTCGGCATCGAGACCGTGGGCCAGCACGCCGTCGGCCAGCGCGAGGGCGACCGCCTTCGTGCGCGCCTGCAGCGCCGGATCGCCAACAGCCACCGCCGCCTCCCAGAACAGCCAGCTGGCCTCGATATCGTGCCCGTAAGAAAACTTCGGTAACAGGGAGCGCCATTCCAGGTCGAAGAACAGGTCGCAATGCGTGAACGGCTGCGCGGAGACGACGCGGTCGAGAACCGTCGTGAGCAGCTCGCGCAGCGCCGCGCGCACCCGCTCCTCCGGCCAGGCGCGCAGGAGCGCGGTGTAGGCCTCGATGATGTGCAGCAGCGTGTTGTTCGACTTCGGGGAGTTGAGGTCCTTGTCGCTCAGCCGCATGTCGGCGAGCGGACCCCAATCCGCGTCGCGCGCCTCGATATAGCCGCCGAACCGCGGCTCGCGGGCGTGCTGCTCGATCAGGCCGAAGACTTCCTTGGCCCGCTCGAGCGCGAGTTGGTCACCAGTCGCCTGGTACCATTCGGTGAGGCCGTAGATGCAGAAAGCCTCCGCGTAGACCTGCTTGCGCGGCGAGCGGGGCTGCAGGTCGCTGGCGAGGCTCCAGTAGAACCCGCCGTGGCGCGTGTCGCGGAACGGGCCGTCGAGCAGCGCGAGCGCCTTGCGGCCGACCTCAAGCCACGCCGGACGCGGATCGAGGCGCGCGGCCGCGGCGAACGTCCACAGGATGCGCGCGCAGAGCACGACATGCCGCGGCACGTCGTCAAACTCGCGCAGATCGTGGGTGACGAGGCCAACGAGGTTGCCGTCGGGCTTGAACGCCCGCTCCGCCCAGAATGGCAGGATGTTGCGGTTGAGGTCCGCCTCGGTGCGACGGCGGAGCTCGGAGAGGGAGGAAGCGATGTTCGCCATACGGCCGCCCACCGTAGCGGGCCGTCCACACCTGCCAAGCCCGCGCCGGCTCCAGCAGCCGTACGAAGCATTATTGCGGATCGCATGATCAACCCACGCCTGAGAGTGAACGCGCCGGCAGTAGCGTGCCGATCAGCGCCGGCGCCGGTCTTCGTTGAAAATTAACTCAAGGAACGGTGAAGCCGCCGTAAGAACAGGCGTCCCGCGCGGGTGCGGGCGCTTTCGCGGTTGAGGCGCTCCGGCCACAGTCCGACCGGTGGCTCGCCCATGAACACCACCATCGGGATTTCCGCCGCCGGCTCCGTCGCCGCACGTTTCACCCGTCGCCTCGTCTGCACACTCGTCTTGGCATGCCTCGCTCCCGGTGTTCTCGCCCAGACCACCCCGGCGCTCTCCGTCGTCAACGAGTCGCCCAACGGCTACAACTGCGACGTCTACCGCTGGACCGACTCCGCCGGCAAGCAGCGCACCGCCGCGCTCTCGCGCAACAACGCCGCCGATCCCGGCGGCTCCCGCGGCGGCGTGCTCTACCAGTATCGGTTTTTCCCGGGCGGCGGCGCCACCGAGCGCGTCATCACCGGCACCGGCGCCCACAGCTACAACGGCTTCGGCTACGTCGTGAACCACCACGACGACACCGCCTTCGTCTCCACCGGCACGACCGGCACCTACACCAAGGTCTTCACCGGCCGCCACCACGCCATCCACCAGTTCAAGCTCACCTACCCGATCAACGGCGTGGCCGTCGCCGCCACCATCCACTGGTACTTCGCCACCGGCCAGGACGACCCGGTCTACGCGATCACCTTCGACACCAGCGCCGCCGGCAGCGGCGGCATGGCCTCCAGCATCGACTCCCGCGCGCCCTACGGCGACCTGCAGTTCGGCGGCGACGGCTTGAATCCGCAGGTCGCCGGCGTGGCTTGGGGCGACAAATACAAGTTCACCACCACCAGCGCCCCGCTCACCCCGCAGAGCACGTGGGACTACTCCCAACCGAACACCGTCCCGTACACCCAGATGTGGATCGCCAACCCCGACGCCGAGATGGGCGCGGTGCAGACCCTCAGCTGGCTCCAGCACAACACCGGCGGCTCCTGGTTCACCAACAACTGGGGACACACCTCCGCCAACCGCGTCGACGGCGGCAGCGACTTCGGCGCGTGGCTGATGCCCACCAACTGGCAGTGGCCCTACCAGCTCAACCAGTACGAGCTCATGGACAACACCAGCCCCACCACCAGCAAGCGCTGCGCCTGGGGCCTGATGTACGGCGCCGTCGGCAAGACCAGCTACGACGGCTACGGCTACGAGGCCAAGTTCAGCGGCCATCCCTACCAGAGCTACTCCGTCGCCACCGTGATCGGTCTGCACAGCGCCTCCGCCGTCCAGGCCCGCGTCACCCGCACCGAGCGCATCCTCGCCGCCACGCTCACCGCCACCACCGGCACGCTCGTGTCCTCCGGGCCGGGCGGCGTCGGCCGCACCGACAACGTCGTCTATTCGAAAACCGGCTACAACGCACTCTACGGCGCCTACGAACTCACCGCCGCCGCCGGCGCCTTCGGCATCACGCTCAACTCCGCCGGCGCGATCAGGAATCCCACCTTCATCGTCCGCGGCATGGGCGGCTTACCAGCGCAGATCAGCCTCGACGGCACCACGCTCGTCGCCGACCAGGGCTACTTCGCCTCGTACGACGCCGCGACACAGTCCCTCTGGCTCACCGTGAACACCAACTGGACCGGCAGCCACACGCTCGCCTCCGGGGCCGGCGTGCCTCCCGCCGTCGCGGTCACCGTCGCTCCCGCCACCGCCACAGTGGGTGCTGGATCGAGCACCACGCTCACCGCCACCGTCACCCACGCCGCCAACACCGCCGTCACCTGGTCCGTCGTCGAAGCCAGCGGCGGCAGCGTCTCCACCTCCGGCGTCTACACCGCACCCACCGTGCTCGGCACCTATAACGTCCGCGCCACCAGCGTGGCGGACGCGAGCAAATCCGCTCAAGCCACGATCACCGTCGCCAATCTGGCT
>JAHFTC010000104.1:0-8386 GCA_023269585.1 Opitutaceae bacterium | reverse complement strand
CTGGCTCCAGCCTACACCTACATTTACCAGTCCGGCCTGAAGGGCGGCTGGAGCGACGCCTCCTGGGGAGCGACCGTCAACTTTTCCGCCGGCACGCAGGGCCACTCCGGCACCGCCACCGCCGAAGTTTCCATCCCCAACGCCTGGCAGGGCCTCGCCCTCGGCGACATCTCCAACTGGCAGACAGAAACCTACCACTACCTGAGCGACGTCGACACCATCGAGTTCGACATCTACCCGCACTCCGACTCCGTCGGTTTCGAGAACCTGCAGTTCATCCTCGACGACAACGTCGACGGCACCGACGCCGACAACCCCGCCATCGTCGACCTCATCCCCGGCTGGGCGGCCATGACCAACGCCCAGCGCTACAACAACTGGCACCACGTGGTCGTCGACCTCTCCACGCTCAATGCCGAGTTCGACCGCTTCCTGACCATCGTCTTCTTCAAGATGTCCGCCTCCGGCACCCCACACTTCCGTCTCGCCGACATCAAGATTGGCCGCGTGCCCGACGTCACCGCCCCGGTCGTCACACTCGGCACACCGGTCGTCTCCGGCACCCAGCTTTCCCTGCCCTTCACCACCAACGAGGCGGCGACCTACCGCATCGAGTACGGCTACGGCAACTACTCCCAGACGCTCACCGGGCCGGCCGACACCTGGGCGACCAGCCACGGCCCTCTCCTCACCGGCCTCACCACCGGCGCCACGCTCCAGTACCGCATCGTCGCCACCGACCACGCCGGCAACGCCGGCCTCCTCTCCGGCACTATCGCGATCGTCGATCCGCCGCCGCCCACCGTCGCCACCGTCACGATCACCGTCGACCCGACCAACACGCACCCGATCTCGCCGTGGATTTACGGCGGCAACTTCTACCCGAGCTGGGCCGCCCGGTCGCGCAACCTCACCATCAACCGCTCGGGCGGCAATCGCCTCACCGCCTACAACTGGGAGAACAACGCCTCCAACGCCGGCTCCGACTGGGGGCCCTACTCCAACGACAGCTACCTCGGCGGCGGCGACACCCCCGGCGAGGCAATACGCACCTTCGTCGCCGACAACCGCACCCGCGGCATCGCCAGCATCTTCACCGTCCAGATGCAGGGCTACGTGTCCGCCGACAAGAACGGCCTCGTCACCCTCAATTTCCCGACCCATCTCGCGCAGCGCTTCAAGCAGGTTGTCTTCAAGAAACCAGGCGGCCCGGGCACGTTCACGCTCACGCCCTCCACCACCGATGCCTCCGTCTACATGGACGAGTTCGTCTGGGCGATGAACCAGAAGATCCCCGGCCTCTACACCGATCCGGTCAACCCCGCCTTCCTCCTCCTCGACAACGAGCCCGAGCTCTGGCCCTCGACCCACGCCGAGATCCAGCAGGCGCCCATCTCCGTCGCCGACTACCTCGCGAAGACCATCGCCCTCGCCACGGCCATCAAGGATGTCGCGCCCGCCGTGAAGATCTTCGGCCCCGTCCACTACGGCTTCAACGGCATCCTCAACTGGCAGAACACGAGCAGTCACACCTTCACCTCGTCCTATTGGTTCACGGACAAGTATCTCGACGACCTGAAGGCCGCCTCCACCACCGCCGGGCGCCGCCTCGTCGATGTCTACAACTTCCACTGGTATTCGGAGGCTCGTGGCAGCGGCACCCGCATCATCAACCTCACCGGCACCACGCTCACCGAGGCCCAAATCCAGGCCATCGTGCAAAGCCCGCGCAGCCTCTGGGATCCCACCTACACCGAGGACTCGTGGGTCGCCCAGAATCTCGGCGGCCCCGTGCGCATCGTCGCCCGCCTCAAGGAGAAGATCGCCGCCCGCTGGCCCGGCACCGGCCTCGCGATCACCGAGTGGGCCAACGGTGGCAACAACCACATCGCCGGCGCCATCGCCGTGGCCGACAACCTCGGCATCTTCGGCCAGCAGGACCTCTTCATGGCCTCGATGTGGCCCGACGGCGAACTCGCCAACCACTCCTTCGATCTCGCCGGCTTCAAGATGTATCGCGATTTCGACGGCGCCCTCGGCACCTTCGGCGACATCTGCCTGCCCACCGTCTCGAGCAACACCGCGCTCGTCTCCGCCTACGTCAGCCGCGACTCCGTCGTGCCCGGCCGCCACGTCATCGTCGCGATCAACCGCTCCAACGCCCCGCAGGCCGTCCGCTTCAACGGCCTCGCCCTCGCCGGCACCGCGCGCCAGTACCGCATGACCGGCGCCAGCACCACCCCGGCCTCCGTCGGCAACGCCACCGTCGATCTCGCCACCTGGATCACGCCGCTCCCGGCCTACTCCATCACCACCATCGAGATCACCGCCGCGGCTCCGGCCGCCAACTACGCCGCGTGGCGCACTGCCAACTTCTCCGGCGCCGCTCTCGCCAACGACGCCGTCTCCGGCCCGCTCGCCGATCCCGACCAAGCCGGCGTCACCAATCTGCAACGCTACGCCTTCGCGCTCCCCGCCCGCGGCCCGGTCGCCAACCCGATCACCCTCGGTTCCGCCACCGTCGGCACCGACCGTTTCCTTACGCTCACCTTCCCCCGCCGCGCCGCCGCCACCGACCTGACGTACATCCTCGAGAGCAGCACCGATCTCGTCACCTGGACCGCCGTGCCGGGTAGCACCTACACCGCCGGCGCCGGCCCGATCACCGCGCAGGACTCCGTGCCGATCGGCGGAGCCCCGCGCCGCTTCCTCCGCCTCCGCCTCACACAACAATGACCCAACCGGCTCCGTCGCGCAGCGACGCCCTGAGCCGGTCGCAGGACTTCGTCTGCAAGTCACCGCCCCGCAGCGGTACGCGCCGCGTTCCGGCCAGCGCCAAGCCTCCTCGCTTCGCTCGCGCACCTTGATCACGCGGCACTGTCACCCCGCATCGCCCCACCCTCGCGCGTCGCGCCTCCGGTGGTGGGGCGGGCTTTACGCCCGCCATCCGACCACCGCCGATTCCGGGACCATGCGCCCAACTCTCCTTGGTCCCAAACGGCCCTAGTCGAAGGACTGCCCCACGGTCAAAATCCGTTCAAGCATCGGTGAAGCACGCGTAAGCTTCCCGAACGCGCCGCCGCCGGGCACTTCCGCGATTGCCGATGCCGGGGCGCGGTAGCCCATTGCCGGCGCGGGTGTCAGTGTGCCCGCTTCTCGCGTTCATTGTTCATCAGACCAAGCCCGGCCATGCCACCATGTATCCACCACTTGGCTTCTGCCGCCGCGCCGCCGCCCTGTTCGCTTGCGGGCTGATCCTCGCCCCGCTCGCCTCCGCCCAGGTCGCCGGCCTCCTCGCCCGTCACCACGCCGGCCAGACCCTCCTCACCTGGACCGAGGCGCCGGCGGTCGCCGCCGCCATCCCCGAAGCGATGACGATGGACGAGGTGCGCGCCCTCCGCACCGCCCAGCAGGCAACGAGCTATCGCGTCTATCGCTCAGTAGCGCCGATCACTTCCGTGGCCGGACTCACGCCGCTCAAGACCGTCGGGGTGCTCAGCGGCTGGAACACCGAGTTCTACGGTCGCGAGAACAACAACGCGCACAGCGGCTCCAGCTTCCGCTACGTCGTCGACCGCGAGACCGGCGACACCCCCGCCGCCCCTCTCGCCCGCGACACCGCCGTCTGCGCCTACAACCCTCCCGCGGCGGGCCTCGCCTACTACGCGGTGACGCCCGTCGTGAACGGCGTCGAGAACACCGCCCTCTCCACCGCCAACACCACCTCGCTCGTCGAGACCGTGGGCGACGGCGTGCCGATCCTCCAGCGCGTCGAGACCCGCACCAACTGGCACTACACCACCGGCACCTCCACCCACTATTTCTTCACCCGCTGGGAGGCCCCGCCACGCTCCAACACCCACGGCCGCGCGATCGACTACATGGTGGCCGTCCCCGCGAAGTACAACTCCGCCACGCCCATGCCGGCCGTCGTCAGCTTCCACGGTTGGGGCGGCAGCCTGCACGGCATGTCGTGGTGGTTCAACTTCGACGCCGGCACCATCGTCGTCACCTCCAACCAGGAGCCCTACGACTGGTGGACCGGTTACCACGAACTCCGCGACCTCGGCACCCGTTCGCAGGCCAACTGGAGCAACGGCGTCGTCCGCCCCTACACCCAGAACCGGATCAACAGCTTCGTCGACTTCGTCGCCACCCGCTGGGCCATCGACCGCTCGCGCACCATTCTCTCCGGCGTCTCGATGGGCGGCTCGGGCTCCATCATGTACTCGCTCCGCCAGGCCGACCGCGTCGCCTGGTGCAACTCCTGGGTCGGTGTCCACATCCCCGCCGAGTCGCCCACCTTCCTCAGCTCCTACGTGGGCAGCTACGGCGACCTCGCCTGGAACATCCGCTTCGAGGATGGCGTCACCCCGGCGTTCTCGTGGTTCGACGACGACTGGTACCTCCGCCACCACGTCGCGCAGGACACGCCGTTCCTCACTTTCTCCAACGGCAAGAACGACGACGCCATCGGCTGGAGCCAGGCCGCCAAGTTCGCCCGCGCGCTCCAGGACACCAAACGCCCCCACCTCTTCCACTGGGGCCAGAGCGGCCACAACCAGCGCGCCCTCTGCCCGCCCAATCTCGACGGCGTGCGCTCCGAATCCGTCAACCCCATCGACATCCGCACCGACCAGTCGCTGCCCGCCTTCACCCGCTGCAGCCTCGACGACAACTTCGGCAACGGCGACCCGGCCGACGGCGCTCCTTCCGGCCAGCTCAACGCCTTCCTCTTCTGGCACACCGCCGACATCGTCGACACCCCGCGCACTTGGGCGATGACCATGGGCGTCGTCCAAGGCGCACCGGCCACCGCCTGCACCGTCAGTCTCACCCCGCGGCGTCTCCAGCAACTGGTGGTCGCGCCCGGTGCCGCCTTCCGCTGGACCAACACCGCCCTCGCCTCCGGCGCCGTCGTGCAGTCCGGCACCGTCGTCGCCGACGCCGCCGGCCTGCTCACCATCGACGGCCTCGCGCTGTCACTGATCACCCGCACCGGCGGCGGCAACGGCGTCGCCCTCGCCGCCGCGGGCGAAACCTTCGAGAGCGGCCTCACGCCCAAGCGCGAGCTCCACGTCGCCACCACCGGCAACGACACCACCGGCAACGGTACCCTCGGCGCACCCTTCCGCACCATCGCCCGCGCCGCCAACCTCGCCACGCCCGGCACCGCCGTGCGCCTCCACGCCGGCACCTACTCCGGCGGCACCTCCCTCTCCAACCTCGCCGGCACCGCGTCCGCCCCGCTCTGGATCGGCGGCGCTCCCGGCGAAGCCCGGCCGATCATCTCCGGCGGCAGCGAAGGCCTCCACCTCACCCGCGTCCGCTACCTCGTGCTGCACGACCTCGAAGTCACCGGCGCCACCAGCAACGGCATCAACTGCGACGACGGCGGCGACACCAACAACGAGGACGCCACCCGCCACGTCGTCTTCCGCAACCTTCGTATCCGCAACATCGGTTCCGGCGGCAACCAGGACGCCCTCAAGCTCTCCGGCGTGAACGACTACTTCGTCCTCGACTGCGAGATCGCCGACGGCAGCTCCGGCGGCAGCGGCATCGACCATGTCGGCTGCCACCGCGGCCTCATCGCCCGCAACCGCTTCACCCGCGCCGGCAGCAACGCTGTCCAGTCCAAGGGCGGCAGCTCCGCCATCGAGATCCGCGCCAACTGGTTCGAGGAGTGCGGCGCGCGCACCCTCAACATCGGCGGCAGCACCGGCTACGAGTTCTTCCGCCCCGCCCTCGCCGCGCCACCAGCGATCAACTACGAGGCCCGCGACATCCGTGTCGTCGCCAACGTCTTCATCGGGTCCGACGCCCCGCTGGCCTTCGTCGGCGCCGTCGACTGCGTCGCGGTGAACAACACCATCGTGTCCCCGCACAACTGGGTCGTGCGCATCCTGCAGGAGACGGTCTCGAGCGGCTCCTACACCTTCGCCGCCTGCGGCAACAACACCGTCGCCAACAACATCGTTTTCTACGACCGCACCGACCTCTCGACCTTCGTCAACGTCGGCTCCAACACCGCGGCCACCACGTTCTCCTTCACGCGCAACCTCTGGTACAACACCGCCAACCCCGCGCAGTCCACGCCCTCGCTCCCCGTCGCCGAAACCGGCGGCCTCTACGGCGCCGACCCGCGCTTCGTCTCCCCCCTGCTCGCCGACTATCGTCTCCGCAACGGCAGCCCCGCCCTCGCCGCTGGCGCCGCACAACCTCTGAGCACCACCGATTACCTCGGCGACACCTACACCGCGCCGCCCGCCCTCGGCGCGTTCGCGCTTCCCGCCGCCGACTACGCCGTCTGGCGCACCGCGAACTTCACCGGCGCCGACCTCGCCAACGACGCCGTCTCCGGCCCCAACGCCGACCCCGACGCCGCCGGTGTAACCAACCTTCAACGCTACGCCTTCGCGCTCCCCGCCCGCGGCCCGGTCGCCAATCCGACCACGCTCGGCACCGCCACCGTCGGCACCGACCGTTTCCTCACGCTCACTTTCCCCCGCCGCGCCACCGCGACCGATCTGGCCTACATCCTTGAGTCGAGCTCCGATCTCGCCAGCTGGACCGCCGTACCTGGCCACACCTACACCGCCGGCTCCGGCCCAATCACCGCCGAAGATGCGGTGGCGATCGGCACCGCCCCCCGCCGTTTCCTTCGTCTGCGCGTCACCGCCTCCCCCTAGCCCCTCAGCGTAGATGGACGACGCAGTCGTTCAGCCCTCCATCTTCCGTCCTCCGCCCGCACCTCTTCATCCCCCATGAACCCTCGCCGTCTGCTCCTCGCTCTCGCCTCAAGCCTCGTCGCCTCCCTCTCGGCGCAGACCGACACCACCCCGCCCTCGGTCCCCGTCAACCTCGCGGGCACCGCCGCCTCCTCGACCAGCACCGTCCTCTACTGGACCCAGGCGGACGATAACACCGCCGTCACCGGCTACGACATCCACCGCGACGACGCCTTCCTCCGCACCCACACCGATAATACCTTCACCGACACCGGGCTCACTCCCGGCTCCGCCCACACCTACCGCGTCGCCGCCCGTGACGCCTCCGGCAACGTGAGCACGCTCTGCCCGGCCATCACCGTCGCCACCGACGCCGCTGAGAACCCGCGCCTCGTCCGTGCCGCGCACCTCACCTACCTCGGCGCCTTCCGGCTGCCCTACGACGAGCACAACGTCTACGCCTACGGCGGCAACGCCATCGGCTTCAACCCGGCCAACAACTCGCTCTTCGCGCGCGGCCACGACTGGTACCAGCTCGTTGGCGAGGTCTCCATTCCCGGGCTGGTCGCCTCCGCCGACTACTTCGCTTTGCCCATCGCCGCCATCCTTCAGGATCAGACCGACATCACCGAGGGCCACCTCAGTGCGGTCGGTCCCGATGGCTCCGCGATGGAAGGCTGCAAAGTCGGCGGCCTGCTCGTCCACGGCGGCCGCCTGATCGGCACCTCGTACGTCTACTACGACGCCGGAGGCAGCGCCACCCGCTCGCATTTCACCTCCAGTCTCGATCTGTCCCGCCACGGGGACTTTGCCGGCATGTTCACCGTCGGCACCGAGGGTGCGGGCTGGGTCGGCGGATACATGGCGCAAATCCCGCCGGAGTGGCAGACCGCGCTCGGCGGTCCCGTGCTGACCGGGCTCAGCGGCGTCTGCATCGTCAGCCGCTCCTCCTACGGCCCCACCGTGAGCGTCTTTGATCCCGCCGCCCTCGGCACCGCACCGGCCCCGGCACGCCTGCTCGTCGGCTACACCTACGACCATTCGACCCTCGGCACCTGGGGCAACTCTACGGAGTTGAATCCCCAGTACAACATGAACACCAGCGTGGCCGGCGCGGTGTTCCCCGTCGGCACCGACAGCGTGCTGCTCATCGGCACCAGCGGTATCGGCGTGCCCGCCTACGGCCAGGGCACCGCCGACGCGACGCTCCATGGCACGCCCGTCCCCGGAACCGGCGGCGAGGTCATCTACGTCTACGATCCCGCCGGTCAGGGCAAAGGCACGCACTCGTTCCCCTACGTCGCCTACGTGTGGGCCTACCGCGCCGCCGACCTCGCCCGTGTCGCCGCCGGCGAGCTCCAGCCCTGGCAGACCGTTCCCTACGCCACGTGGGAGGTCCCGTTGCCGTTCGGCCCCCACGGCCACCACACCCTCGCCGGCGCCGCCTACGACCCCGCCACCAACCGCATCTACATTTCCCAGTACAATGCCTACGGCGATTCTCCGGTCATCCACGCCTACCAGCTCGGCCTCGCCGCACCCGCCACCTTCGCCACCTGGCGCACCACGAACTTCACCGACGCCGACCTGACCAACGACACCATCTCCGGCCCGCTCGACGATCCCGACCGCGCCGGCGTCACCAATCTCCAGCG
>JAHFTC010000103.1 GCA_023269585.1 Opitutaceae bacterium | reverse complement strand
TGAAAGCCGCCGGTGCCAGCCGCCGGGCCGAAGAACTCGCCGAACAGGTCCGTTCCCTCGGCCTCGAACTCGCCATCATTAAGCGCCGCACCGCCGACAGCGCGCCCCCGCCCGCCCCGACCGCACCACCCGCTCCGGTCCCCGCCCCGGCTCCAGCGCCGGCACCCGCCACGCCGCCACCGGTCGCCGTGGCTCCCGTCTTCGTCGCCGCCGCGGCGCCGCTCCCGCCGCCGCCCGCGATCGTCGAGCCTGCGGCGTCACCGGTCGAACCACCGCCGCTCCCCGCCTTCGCCGCGCCGCCACGCCTCGCCCCGCACCCGTTCGCGCCGCGTGCCGCCTCCACCGACCAACCACCCCCGGTCGCGCCCGAGGCCACGCCCGCCGGCTTCAACTGGGAACAGTTTGTCGGCGTCAAACTCTTCGCCTGGCTCGGCGGCTGCGCGCTGCTGCTCGCCGCTGTCTTCTTTCTCAAATACTCCTTCGACCACGGCTGGATTCCACCGGCGTTGCGCGCCGCGCTGGGTTTTGTCACCGGCGCGGGCCTGATCGTCGGCGGTCTTTGGAGCATCCGGCGCAACTACGCCGTGACTGGCCAGTCGCTCACCGCCACCGGCATCGTGATGCTCTACGCCGTCACCTTCGCCTGCCGGGCGTACTACAAATTCGACTTCTTCCAGGGGCCCGCCGCCGCCGCCCTGATGATCTTGATCACCGCCGCGGCATTCCTGCTCGCCGTGCGGCTGGAGGCGCAGGTCGTCGCCATCCTGGGTCTCCTCGGCGGTTTCGCCACGCCGCCGATGCTCTCGACCGGGGTCGACAACCCGCTCGGGCTCTTCGGCTTCATCGCGCTGCTCGATCTCGGCCTGCTCGCCGTCGTACTGCACCGCCGCTGGAACTATCTCGCGCTGCTCGCCGCTCTCGGCACCGCCTTCATGCAGATCGGCTGGGCGAACGAATTCTTCGAACTCGCCAAGCTGCCCACCGCGGTGACGGTTCTCGTCGCGTTCAACCTCCTGTTCGTGCTCGCCGTCTACGCCGCCCGCCGCCTCGACCGCGCCTCGGACTGGATCGCCGGCGCGGCCCTCCTGCCGCCGGTGGTCGCGCTGGGCTTCGCCCTCTATTTCTGCTCGTTGTCCGCGGTGGCCGCCCACGCCGGCCAGGTGCTCGGCACCATCCTGCTCGCGGACCTCGCGCTGCTCGCCGTCTGCGCGCTGCACCGCTCGTTCGCGCGACTTTCGCTCTTCGCCGGACTCGGCGCCTTCGGTGTCGCCGCCGTTTGGATCGCCAGCGCCGTGAACGCCGCGCTCCTGCCGTGGGCGCTGGCCTTCGTCGTGATCGCCGCAGCGCTGCACGCCGTGTTCCCGTTCGTGCAGGAACGCCTCGAGCCCGGCCTCGACGCCCGCCGCTGGAGCGCGCTCTTTCCGCCGCTGGGCCTCCTACTGCTCCTGCTTCCGTTCACTCAGATGGACGAGGTCGGCTGGTGGCTCTGGCCGACGGTGCTCGTGCTCAATCTCTTCGCGCTGGTCCTCGCCGCCCTCACCCGACTGCTCGCCGCGCTGGCCGCTTCGCTCCTGCTCACGTTGCTCGTCCTCGGCGTCGCCATTGCGCAACTGCCCACGGGCATCGCAAGCGGCACGTCCGAGCTGCTGCTCGTCGCCGGTTTCACGCTCTTCTTCTGCGCCGGAGTCGCGTGGCTGCTGCGCCGCTTCGGCGGCTCGCTCGCGGGCGGAGCGCCGGACTGGTCCGCCTATCTGCCCGATGCCACCGCCGGCCTGCCGTTCGCTCTCCTGCTGATGCTTGTCTTCAAGCTCCGCCAGCCCGACCCCTCGCCGATCTTCGGCGTGGTGTTGCTGCTCGCGGCGCTGCTCGCCGGCATTGCCATCGTCGCGCGCCGCGGCTCCGCGGTGCTGGTGGCGTTGGCGGGAGCATTGCTCATCCAATACGCTTGGTGGGCCGAGCGCTCCGGCCTCGGCGACAAGACGGTCGCGCTCGGCTGGTTCATCGGCTTCGGCCTCGGCTTCCTCGCGCTGCCCTTCCTCTTCCGCCGGCGGTTGCTCGATCTCCAGGTTCCCTGGGCCGCCGCCGCGCTCGCGCTGCCGCTGCACTTCTCGCTTATCCACAAAGCAGTGATGGCGGCCTATCCCAACGATGTGCCCGGCCTGCTCGCCGTCGCCTGCGCGCTGCCGCCGCTCTTCGGCCTGATCGTGCTGCTGCGCACGATCCCGGCCGACGCCCCGTACCGGCTCAACCGTCTCGCGTGGTTCGGTGCGGCGACCCTGTTCTTCGTCACCCTGGTGTTCCCGCTCCAGTTCTCGCGCCAGTGGATCACCGTCGGTTGGGCGCTTGAGGGCGCTGCGCTGCTCTGGCTCTTCCACCGCATCCCGCACCCGGGCCTGCGCGTGACGGGCGTCGCCCTGCTCGCCGCCGTCTTCGCCCGGCTAATCCTCAATCCCGAGGTGCTCCACTACGCCGAGCGCAGTCCCACCCCGATCTTCAACTGGATCCTGCTCACCTACGGCGTGGCCACGCTCTGCTGTTTCGCCGGCGCCCGGCTGCTCGCCCCGCCGCGGGAGCGCGTGCTCGGCTGCAACGCCCCTGCGCTGCTCGCCACCCTCGGCACCATCCTCGCCTTCGCTCTCGTGAACTTCGAGATCGCCGACTACTTCACGCCCGCCAACGCGTGGGTGCGGATCGAGTTCTCGGGCAACTTCGCGCGCGACATGTCCTACACGATCGCGTGGGCGCTCTTCGCCCTGCTCCTGCTCGTCGCCGGCATCGCACGACGCCTGCCCGCCGCCCGCTACGCCGGCATCGCGCTGCTCGGGGTGGCCTTCGCGAAGTTGATCTTCCACGACCTCGCCCGGCTCGACCAGATCTACCGCATCGCGGCGTTCTTCGTCGTCGCCGTCGTCGCGCTCGCCGCCTCGTTCCTCATCCAACGGTTCCTCCGCAGCAACCCGCCCGCCCAGCCGTGAAAACGCTCCGTCTCCTTTCCCTCGCCGCGTTCGCCGCCCTGCTGGCCGTCCCGGCCGCCGCACTCGACACCTCCGCCTGGGAATTCCGCCAGACCGTCACCCTCGACCGCGCCGGGCCGCTCCGTCTCTCGATCCCCGCCGAGACGCTCGACTCCGCCCGCGCCGATCTCGCCGACCTCCGGCTGCTCGGCCCCGACGGCGCCGAACTCCCCTTCGCCATCGTCCGCCGCGACACCACACGTCCCTCCGTCGAGCGCATCCCCACCCAGGCCCGGGTCGAGCCCCACGGACTCGTGGTGGAGTTCGGCCTGGCCAAGGCGCGCCCGCTCCAGCGCCTGCGCCTCGAGATGCCGGCCACCGACTTCGTGAAGAGCGCCTCGGTCGAGGTCGAGACCGCCGACGGCCGCTGGCAACGCGTGGTGGATTCCGCCCTCATTTTTCGGATGCGCGGCGGCATCGAGCAGATCGCCCTCGAGCTCCGCGGCACCGTGGGCCGCACCGTGCGGCTCACCATCACCGACGGCGACACCCCGCCCGTGCCGATCACCGCCGTGATCATCGAAACCGGGGGCGCCGGCCCGGAGCTCCTCATCGACCAACCGGTGACGATCGCCGCCACCGAGCCGGAGGCCTCCGCCACCCGCCTCGTGCTCGACCTCGCGCTCCGCCACCGCCCCATCGCCGAGCTCGTGCTCGAGGCTCGCGAAGGCGTCTTCCAGCGCCCCGTGCGCCTGGTCGCGCAACGCGCCACCGACGACGAGATCGTCGAGGACACGCTGGCGGCGGGCACCTACCTCCGGCTGGTGTTTCCCGGCGAGCGCCGCTACGCCCAGCTCGCGCTTCCGGTCGATGCCGTGGCGCCGTCCGCCCGGCTCGAGCTCATTCTGGAGAACGGCGACAGCCCTCCGCTCTCCGACCTTCGCCTCACCGCTCGTCTCCGCAGCGTGGATCTCGGTTTCGAAGCGCCCGCCGCCGGCACCTACACCCTGCTCTCCGGTGCGCCCCACGCCGCCGCGCCGCGCTACGACGTGGCCGCGTTCGCCGCGGATTGGGGCCGGCTGCCCGCATTCGCCGCCCCGGCGGCCCCGCGCGCCGCGAACACCGGCTACCGCCCCGCGCAGTTGCCCGCCGAGGTGCCCGAATTCGCCGGCCCGATCGATGCCACCCCGTGGCGTTTCCACCGCGAAGTGCGACTCGCCGACTCCGGCGCCCAGGTCCTTGAGCTCGACGTCGCCACGCTCGCCCGCAGCCGCAACGATCTCGGCGATCTGCGCCTGGTCCGCGGCGACCGCCAAGTCCCCTACCTGCTCGAGCGCACCTCGCGCCAACGCTCGCTGCCGCTCGCCCTCGTCCCGGCGCCCGACCCGGAACGCCGCACCGTCGGCCGCTGGGCAGTGCAGCTGCCCGTCGAAGGCACGCCGATCACCAGCCTGCGCCTCACGCTCAACGAGCCGGTGTTCTCCCGCACGGTCACCGTGCACGAGATGGTGAACGACTCGCGCGGCCAACCCTGGCCCCGCCTGCTTGGGGACACGTCGATCGTGCGCCGCAACACCTCCGATCCCGCCACCTTCACGATCGCCCTGCAGTCACGTCCGCAGACGGCCCAGCTGTACGTGGAAATCGATCACGGCGACAACGCCGCCTTCGCCCCGGTGAAGGTCGAGGCGTTCTACCCGGTGCGCCGCCTGCGTTTCCGCGCCACGGAGACCACCGGCTGCGTGCTCCTCCACGGCAATCCGGCCGCGAACGCCCCGCGCTACGATCTCCAACTCGCCGCGCCCCGCCTGCTCGCCGTGGCTCCGCACACCGCGACGCTCGTCGGCGTCGACGAGGCGGTGGAGTCCTCCTTCCGTCTCAATCTCGGCGGTCCCTTCGCCCGCTACGCGTTCTGGGGTGCGCTCGCCATCGTCGTCGCGGTGCTGGTCTGGCTGGTGGCGAAGCTGCTGCCCAAGCCGCCCGCCGCCTGACGGTCGCCTCAACTGCGATCCGATTTGAACTCACGCGCGTACGGGAACCGACCAGCGCAATTCAGCCTGGGCGGGAGCCGAGCGCGTTGACACCGCCGGCCTCGCGGCGGCCGGCCACAGTACTCGCAACGAAGCCCGAATAAGCTGGGTTCCCGGCGCTTGAGCCACAGCGATCACCCGACTGCTAAACAACCTCAGCGGCACTCGGCGCGGCTCCTACTCTTTCCGGTGTCTCTTCGTTTCCTTCGTTACCTTCTGTCGTCTCCGGGTTGCGGAATGACTCCCGCCGCTCCTCCCGGAAAGAAAACAACCCGCGGACCGAAGTCCGCGGGTTGTCGTTCTTGGAAACCGATGCGCTGCGTCCGCTCAGAAGCGGTACGCGACGCCGGCGAGGTAACCGATCGAGCCGCCCTCGAGGAGGGAGACCTCGGCCGTGCCGACGAGCTTCGCGGAGAAGTTGTAGGTCGCGCCGATGGTGACATCCCACGCGCTGTCGCGGTGCTGGCCGAAATCGTCGGCATAGCCCACGCTGAACGTGGACGAGACCTTCTCGTTCACCGCGCGCTCGATACCGACTTCCGCGCCCCAGACCATGTGGTCCTTGTCGAAGAGGTTCTCGATCCAGGCGTAGCCGGTGCTGAGCGCGGCGAAGTACTTGTCGTCGCCACGGGTGATGTAGCCGGTCGCGGCGACCGAAGCCGTGTGGCCGACGCCGATCACGCCCTCGAGCCACGAGTAGGCGTAGGAGGCGGTGAGGTCGAAGTTCGCGTTCACGGGAACGTTGACGTCGAACCCGGCGCCGAGGCCCTCGACCGAGGAGTGGTTGATGTCAACCCAGCCGAAGCCGGTGCTGATGTAGCGCTTGCCGATCAGGCCCGCGGAGGCGGTCTGGGACTCGACGGTCGCGGACTGCGCGAACGCGGCGACGCTGAGGAGAGATGCTGCGAAGAGAGCAACGAGTTTCATGATCTAGTTTTCTTGGTTTGTGGTTTGTTCAGCCTTCGATTCGGGGTCGAAGGAGTTGTCGTGAGTATGGTTTCACTCTCACGTTTCAATTAAATTAGTTCATGGTATCCGGGGAACAAAACCTTGACGCAGCGGTCGCGCGGCCGCCGCTGCATTCTCCGGCCGTGCGAGCTCGCTCCCGTGCCAACATTTGCTGGCTAAACCGCCTCCTTCCTGCACGGTCCCGCCCATGCGCATTCTCGTCACCGGCGGTGCCGGCTTCCTCGGTTCGCATCTCTGCGAGCGCCTCGTCCACGACGGCCACGAGGTCGTCTGCCTCGACAATCTCTTCACCGGCCGGAAGGCGAACCTCGCCCCGCTGCTGCAGCATCCCCGCTTCGAGTTCGTGCGGCACGATGTGGTCGACCCCTTCAAGTTCGAGGTCGACCAGATCTACAACCTCGCCTGCCCCGCCTCGCCGCCACACTACCAGTACAACCCGATCAAGACCACCAAGACCTCGGTGATGGGTGCGATCAACTGCCTCGGCTTGGCCAAGCGCGTGAAGGCCCGCGTCTTCCAGGCCTCGACCTCCGAGGTCTACGGCGACCCCGAGATGCACCCGCAGCGCGAGGAGTACTGGGGCCACGTCAACCCCATCGGCCGCCGCTCCTGCTACGACGAGGGCAAGCGCTGCGCCGAGACGCTCTTCTTCGACTACCACCGCGAGAACAAGGTCGATATCCGCGTTATCCGCATCTTCAACACCTACGGCCCGCGCATGCTCGCCAACGACGGCCGCGTCGTCTCCAATTTCATCGTCCAGGCCCTCAAGGGCGAGGACATCACCATCTACGGCGACGGCACCCAGACGCGCTCCTTCTGCTATGTCGACGACCTCATCGAGGGCTTCGTGCGCTTCATGAACCAGACGGAGATCGTCGGCCCGATGAACTGCGGCAACCCCGGCGAGTTCACGATGCTCCAACTCGCCGAACTCACGCTCAAGCTGGTCGGCGGGAAGTCGAAGCTGGTCTTCAAGCCCCTGCCCTCCGACGACCCGCGGCAGCGCCAACCCGACATCTCGCTCGCGCGCCGCGTGATCAAATGGGAGCCGCAGGTCCGCCTCGAGGACGGCCTCGCCCGCACCATCGCCTATTTCCGCACGCAGGTGGGCTGACGGCTCCTACATGGGCTAGAACAACTCGCCCTGCGCGCTCGTCGGCTTGTGGCCGAGGAACGGGCCGTAGCGCTCGAGCCAATCCTCGAGTTTCTCGAGATAGTAGTCGGGGTCGTAGGGCGCGGTGGCGGAATTGAACGACTCCACCGGCCGTGCGCGCTGCCAGTCGGACGTCATGCCCTTCTGCTTCGGTGCGATGAAATACGCCACGCGGTCGCCCATCCGCGGCCGTGGGTTGAGCTGGAGTGCCGCCTCGGCCGCGGCGCGGCGCGGTTTGCCGCCGCCGGCGACGAACTTCTCGTACGCCTCCGCGCTCTGCCCGAGGTTCTCCGACTTCGCGAGTTCGGCCACGTCGGCCGCGCGGGCCGCGATGCGTCGGCGGTAGTCCTCCACGAGCGCGAGCGGCGACTCCGCGCTCGCGCCGAGGAGGAAGCGGATGAGCTGGTCGCCGAGCTTCTTCAGGTAGGGCTCGATGCCGCGCGAGCGTAGCGCGGAACCGCGGATCGTGACCTGGGTGCCGTCGAAAAGCGCATAGTTCTTCGCCTTGTAGCAGAACATCGCGCGGTACGAGCCGTCGTACTCCAGCTCGATGCCCGTCGGCAGGATCCCGCTCACCGCGGCGAGCAGTTTCTCCGGCTCGGCAAACCAGCGCGCGGAGGCGAGGTAGATGCCGTCGGTATCCGCCTCCAGGATCTCGCACTCGTGTTTGGTGAACTCCTCGATCAACGCCTGCAGCAGTTCGCGGCCGCGGCGGGTCACCTCGGCGGCGAGCTCGCCGTCGCCGAAACGCGCCCCGGAGAAGCCGAGGTATCCGTAGAACGAGTTGATCAGGATCTTGAAGCTTGCCTGCCGCGCCGCGTACTCGGCACGCAATTCCGGATCCGGATCGGTCCGCGCCAGCCCCTTGTACTTCAGACGGTAGTCGCGCAGCTGCCGCAGAATCGGGATGAACGCGCCGAGCGTGTCCCCGCGCGGGTTGCGGCCAATGCTCAGCAGCAGGCTCGGGTAGAGCGAGGCGACGTCGAAGTGCATCACATCGCGGAAGACGCCCTCCTTGAAGCTGCGCGAGAAACCGCCCTCGAACGACGCCACCTCGACCGGTCCCGGCAGCGTCGCGCGGCGGTGGTAGTACTCCTCGAGGAAGAGCAGTTCCACCTTCGTGCTCGTGCCGCGCAGCGTCGCCTCCTGCAGCGTGGTCGGAAACGCCTTCACCTGCTCGAAGTACGTCGGCAGGAGCAGGTCGCCAAGGCCGGCCGTCTCGCGCAGGTCGTCGCGGAGGTAGGCGCGGAAGCGCTCGCGATCGGCGTGGAACGTCTCCTGAATCCGGGCACCGGGCAGGTAGGTGCGTTCGCCGCCCGCGTCGTCGGTGATTCCGAAGTGGCGCGCGAGGTCCTTAAGTCCGTACGAAGTGAGCTCCCGCGACGAGATGTCGTAGAGCTGCGCGAGCAGGAACGTGTCGATCACGGCGCGGCCGGGCACGTCGCAACGCGGAAAGTCGATCCAGCGCTCGGCGAGCTTGAGCCGACTGTTGCGGAACGTGGCCTTCTGCTCGAAGCGGCCCCAGGCGCAGGCGACCTTCAGGCGCTTGCCGCGCACGCGCAGGTAATCGAGGTCGAACTTGAAAAGATTGTGCCCCTCGATCGTGTCGGGGTCCTCCGCGGCGAGCAGCGCGTTGAAACGGTGCAGGAGATCGCGCTCGGCGTCGTCGGTGTCGGCGGCGAGTTCAAGGAGCTCGGTGCGTTCGCCGCAGCGCAACCCGATCGCGAGCACGCGGTCGCCGGGCTGCGTCGGATCGCTGAAGTGGTCCGCGCCGGCCGCCGCGGTCTCGATGTCGAGCTGGCAGCGGCGCAGTTGCGGGAAGCGCAGTCCGTCGTAGAGGCGGCGGCGTTTCTGGAGGAGAAACTGGCACTCGAGCGGGCGCAGCACGTCGTAGCCGGCCGTGCCGACCTTCTTCAGCAGCGCCTCGTGCGCGGCCACCGCCTGGGTGTGCGCAAGCAACGGGTACAGCCCTTCGCCGGCGAGCGCCTCGACCGCGGTGTGCGGGGGCAGCTCCGCCGGCCTGTCGCGCAGCCAGACGAACGGCCGGAACTCCGTCATCGCCTCCGCGCGGCCGCCGTCCTCGGTCGCGAGCGCGACATGGGCGCGCCCGTGTTCATCAATCCAGACGCCGCAGATCGGGAGATGGCTGGCGTCGCCGAACATGCGCGGGTTGCCGGTCGGGGGCGTTTCAGCCGCCGAACTCGGGTTTGAGGAAAGCCATCACCAACGCGACGAGCAGCACCAGCGCCGTCATTGCGATCCAGCGCGGGGTCTGTTCGCGGCGGCGGAAGGCGATGCCGGCGATGGCCGAAAGCCAGAACCAGCAGAGCACCTTCACCCAGAGCCAGACCGGCCAGTCCATCGGGTTGGGCATCGCCAATTTCTTCGAGGCCAAGCCGAAACCGCCGACGAGCGCGATCAGGCTCAGAATGCCGGCGGCCATCATGATGAATTTGCGCCGAGCATCCGAGGCGCCGCCGAACACGGCGAAGATTGCGCCGGTCAGGAAGAGGATGCCGGCCACGTGGAGGATCGCATAGTGCTGCCAAGTCATGGCCGGCAGGTTGCGAGACGCTCCGAAAAAGGAAACCTCAAACGCGTTTTCCCGCCCGTCCGCACCGCGCACGGCTCTCGCCACCACGCCGCCGCCTCGGTCTCGGTCAGGGCAGGTCCAGCGGAGGCGGGGGGGCGTTCACGCCACCAGCCCCGCGCCGCCCCACTCGTCAACTACCCCGCGACCACGCTGGCGAAACCCAGTTGCGGCGACACCCAGCGCCAGCTGCAGCTTTCGCTGCCGCTCCCGCCGTCGATGGACATCTCCTCGCCCCACCCGCAGACGAACTCCGGTTCGATCACGATCAGGGGCGGGCTCTCGCCGACGCTCTGCAACGGCGTGAACTGCATCATCAGCCGGCTCTGCGAGCCAAACTTGCCGTTGATGCGCTCGAGTCGCGCGAGTTTGCGCGCGCCGGCTTCGGCCTGTTCGAAGATGATCCAGCGCTGGGCCGCTTCGGCCGCCCCGAAGGCGAGCGCGAGCCAGTCGCGCGCGGGAACCAGCCACGGACCGTCGCCCCGATCCAGGCGGTTGAGGCGGTACCACTGCGCGATGAGTCCTTGCGGCCCCGAGAAACGCAGCGGCTCGGGGCAGTCGAGCACCCAGGAATCGTTTGGTTGAGGGGTAAAGCGGTAGGTTTTGAAACCCATGATCAGAGTCCTTCGAGGTTGAAAGTGGTGAGATGCAGATCGATCAGCTCCGCCGCGGTGAGCGTCCGCCGCAGCTCACGGGCGCGGCGCCGCACCACCGGGAGCAAACGGCGCACCGCGGCTTCGTCGGCCGCCGCACCGGCCGCGCGCAACGCCGCGCCGAGCGCCGCCGCACCGGACTTCCAGCCCACGGCAAAGGGCTCCCGGCGCCGGCCCACCGTCTCCGGGGCAAACGGCTCGTAGGTGCGCGGGTCCTTGAGGAGCCCGGCGCAGTGCAGTCCGGATTCGTGGCGAAACGCCGCCGCACCGACCACGGGCCGCTCCGGTGCCACCGCGCGGCCCGAGGCGCGCGCGACGAGCGACGACAGCAGCGCGAGCTTCTCGGTGCGCACGCCGCAATCGATCCCGTGCGCGACCCGCAACGCCATCACCACCTGCTCGAGCGACGCGTTGCCCGCGCGCTCGCCCAGACCGTTGACGGTCACGCTCGCCGCGGCGGCGCCGGCCTCGAAGGCCGCGAGCGTGTTCGCCGTCGCCAGTCCGAGATCGTCGTGCGCGTGGATCTCCAGCGCCACGCCGGGCGCCCGCTCGCGCAGCTCCGCGATCTCGCGAGCAAGCCGCGACGGGTGCGCCACGCCCACGGTATCCGCCAAGCGGAGCCGCCGGGCCGGCGTGCGCGCCACCGCCGCGACAAAATCCTTCAGGAATCCGAAATCGGCGCGGGTCGCGTCCTGCGCGCCGATGGAAACAAAATGGAACCGCGCGGCCGCCTCGACCGTGAGCCGCCGCAATTCGCGCAGCACCCAGAACCGGTCCTTGCCCCAAGTCTGGAGGTGAAGGTCCGAAACCGGGAAAGAGATGTGGACGCGCGTGGCGCCGCTCAGCTGCGCCGCGGCGAGATCCGCGGAGTCGGCCCGGCACCAGGCGAGGACCCGCTCGCTGCCGACCGCCTCGATCACGGCGCGCAGATCGTCGCACGCCTCGGCTCCCATCGCCGGGATCCCCGCTTCCAGCTCGGGCACGCCCGCCGCCACCAATTCGTGGGCGATGGCGATCTTGTCCGCCCGGGTGAAGACGACACCGGCCGCCTGCTCGCCGTCGCGCAGCGTCGTATCAATCAGGTGGATCGTGCGGGCGTCCATGGTGTCTTCAGCGCACGCAGGTCCCGTGCCGAGATGCCGGCCGCACACTGTTTCCGCCCGGGAGGACGGCACCACCCGCCTGCCGCCGGTCAGGAGCGCAAAAAAAGGCCGCAGCAGAACTGCGGCCCTCGGCAAAACCACCGCAGCGCCGGCAGGAACCGGCGGGCAGCAGTGTGGAAAAAAACGGCTCAGGCGGCGCTGATGGCGCCGTTCGGGCAGCTCGACTCGCACGCGGCGCAGTCGATGCACTTCGCGGGATCGATCGTGTAGACCGAATCCTTCTCGGAGATCGCGCCTTCGGGGCAGGGCTCGACGCAAGCGCCGCAGGCGACACAGTTTTCGGGGTCAATCTTGTAGGCCATAGGAAAGAAAGTTTGGCGGGTTGATTTTGGACAAGGCAAGGCAACTTCCATGAGGTTGAAACCGCAGGCGATGCGGCGGTAGGGAGCCCGGGCGGGCGGCGAGACACGAGTCTCTCCGCACGCTCGCAAGGCCCGCCGCCCGAGCTGGACCAGGGAGCGCAGCACCGGGCCACTCCCCTGCCCTTCGCCCTGTGCCCCGCGGGGGTCACGTCAGCAGGAATTCCTCGGCGACGGTGTCGTTCTCGATCGCGTCGAGGATGGCGTCGATCGCGTCGTTGTTCGGCACGCGGTAGTAGTTGCCCGCCGGATAGTCGACCATGACCGGGCCCTTGACGCAGACGTTCATGCAGCCCGTGACGGCGACTTCGACGCCCTCGAGCGAGCGGTCCTGGATCTCGCCCTGAAGGTACGAAAGAAGGCTCATGGAGTCCTTCTTGTGGCACACGCCCTGGCGCTCGCCGTTCGCACGGAAGCTGCCGCAGACGAAGAGGTGGTGGTTCGGTTTGTTCATGGTGAAAGGGGGGGAGGGAATGAGGGAGTTAGGGATGAAGGGAGTAAGCGGATCGGAGCGCTTGCGGTAGGTCAGCGTGCTGGCACGCGCTTTCTGGTCGTAGTGCGGTGCTTCAGCCCGCACCGGCGGACTCGGAACGCGGGCTGAAGCTCCGCGCTACGATCTACTCGGCGCCTTCGCCGAGGATTTCCTTCACGGCGTGCCGATCGAGATTGAAGAGCGCTCCGGCGCAGATGGCCTGCCGGACCTTGTCGACGAGCGTGTCGGTCCAGGCCTCCTCCTCGACCTGCTCGGAGATGAACTCCTGCAGGAAGATCTGCGTGGCGTAGTCCTTCTCGGCGAGCGCGAGCTCGTAGGCGCCGTGGATCGCGGCGGTGTTGGCGCGCTCCAGGTCGTAGGCGGCCTTCGCGACCTCGGCGAGGTTGGCGAACTCGCTGCGCGGCGCCCCGACTCCGCCGATCTTCGGCATGGCTCCGCGGTCGACGATGAAGTGGAAGAACTTCTTCGCGTGCGCCTGCTCCTCGGCGACCTGGTGGTGGAAGAGCTTGGCGAAGCCGTTCCAGTTCTGATTCTCGCACCAGTAGGCAATCGCCAAGTACGACTTGGAGGTGGACATCTCGCGGGTGCCCTGGGCGGAGAGGGAGTCGGTGATCGTGGGAGACATTGGATTTTCGATTTCGGATTTTCGGTTTTCGATTTCGCAGGCGGCGGATTCTACGCGGTCTTTCAGAGGTGGTGCGGTGCTTCAGCAGCCCGCACCGGCGGACACGGAACGCGGGCTAAAGCACCGCGCCACAGTCGGCAGTTCGGGCGCAAGTTTCTGAAGTTCTGCCTTCATCATTCTTCATTCTTCCCTAGGTCATCCGCAGCCAGTGCCGGTGCCCTTGCAGCTGTCGCCGCTGCCGCAGGAGGTGAAGCGGCGTTGCAGGCCCTTCGGGATCGGCTGGTCGGAGAAGACGGCGGCGAGGCCTTCCTCGATCAGGCCCTCCATCTCCAGCACCTCGATGCCGGTCTCCTCGAGAACACGTTTCGGCTTCGGACCAGCGGCGGAGACGAGGAACGCGCGGCAGTCGTGCAACACCGCCCCGAGATCGCGCCAGCGGTGTTCGCCGCTGCCGGGCTCGGGCGTCTTGCGCACCTCGTGGAACTTGTAGCCGGAGGGAGTGGCGTCGTCCTTCTTGAAGATGAGCACGCGGGCGGCTTCACCGAGGTGCTGGTTGACGAGCGCGCCTTCCTCGCTCGCGACGGCGATGTAGGGCCGCGCGCGGCCGCCGAGGACGTCGGCGTGGGAGAAGCGATTGAGGCGCTCCATATTCTCCTCGTTGAGCCCCTCGCTGATCAGACCGACGGCGTCGGCACGGCAGCGGGCGCAGTGCGACATCTGCGGGAGGTGCAGACCGCTTTGCAGGCGGGCGCGCGCCATCTCGAGATTGTCCGGCGGCGCCATGTCCTCGAACGCCGCGCCCTTCACGGGTAGGAAGGCCATGACGTTCATGAGATCCGCGCCAAGTTCCTTCATGACCTTCGCGACCTCGGGGATGTGCGTGTCGTTCACACCCGGCATGAGGATCGAGTTGATCTTCACGACGACGTCGAGCGCCTTGAGGCGGCGGATGGCGTCGAGCTGACGTTCGAGCAGGAGCTTCGCCGCCTCGACTCCGCGCATCGGCTTCCGGCCGTCGCGGATCCAGGCGTAGATCTTGGCGCCGATCTCCGGATCGACGGCGTTCACGGTGAAGGTGACGTGGCTGACCTTGAGCGCGGCGATCTCCTCGACGTGCGGCCCGATGCCCAGGCCATTCGTCGCCAGGCAGAGGATCATCTCCGGATAGCGGGCACGGACGGCGCGCAGCGTGGCCATCGTCTCGTCCGGATTGGCAAACGGGTCGCCGGGGCCAGCGATGCCCACGACGCTCAGGTTCTTCACGCGCGCCATGACCTCCTCGAGGTACGGCACGACCTGCGGCACCGGGAGGATCGAACTCGTCACACCCGGGCGGCTCTCGTTCATACAGTCGAACTTCCGATTGCAGAAGTTGCACTGCAGATTGCAGCGCGGCGCGACGGGCAGGTGCACGCGGCCGAACTTGCCATGCGCCTCCTTGCTGAAGCACGGGTGCTTGGTGAAATCCAAGGTCTGATGGACCACGGAGGGAACTTCTTCGCACTGCGAGTCGTCGGCCGACATGCAGGCGGAGGTCGTGGCGATCAGGGCGCTGGTGGTTTCATCCTTCATGGTAAAGTTCTCCGGTTGGTTCAAAGGTAGGCGTAACCGATGTCCGAATGCTCCTGCTTGGCTTCAAGCAGGGCGTTGACGATACGGTCAAAAAGTTGCTGGGTGCCGGCGTAACCGAGCAGCTGGATGCGTTGCGCACCCATCCGGTCGTGGACGGGGAACCCGCAGCGCACGAGCGGCACGTTGAGCGAGCGAGCGAGCTTGTAGCCCTTGCTGCTGCCGATGAGCAGGTCCGGCTTCAGCTCC
>JAHFTC010000102.1 GCA_023269585.1 Opitutaceae bacterium | reverse complement strand
CACGGCCGTTAAGCCCTCAGCCGCCAATGGTAGTTGGACGTCAGGTTCCGCGAGAGTAGGTTATTGCCAGGATTTATAGGCCCGGTCTCCCTCAAGGAGTCCGGGCCTTCTTGTTTTCCGGGGCCCGAACACAGCAGCGCCCCTGCGTTGTCCCCCCGTCCACCGCGGCCGAAGAGTTCCTGCCCTGAATCACAGCCGCCACGACGACCCGGCGAGTGCACCCCCGGTTGCTGTTTCGCCCGAGCGCCGACGGATCGGGTAGCGTGCTGGGACGTGAGTAAGCGACCGGCCGGGTGCCTTGTAGACAGATAGCAATGGTGACGATGTGGAGCTGCAGGTTGTCACCATTTGGAGGTAGCAATAGTGACCATTGCTATCCCCTCGCATCGAGAGCCGATGCCTACGCGGCGGGCTTCCAGTTTCGCATCCATCCACGCTATCCGATCCAACGTCACGCCGGTAGAAGGCACCCGAGCGGACGCATACGTTGCATCGGGGCTGGCCCGCCATGCTACAGGTGGTGGCAATGGGCCCATCCTCGAAACGGCCCCAGCGTTGCACAGCACCGGCAAATCTCAGAAATGTGGCGAACTGACAGCCCGTCCGGCCCGTCGGGTTTTAGACAAATTCGCGAATCATCGCGATTGCTTCGTCTGGAGTGTTGCTGGCGCTGGCGCATCGCAGATGCTGCAGCCGGATGCACCACGGGTCTTCTGCATTATGGCTCCCGAACTGCGAGACTGCCTACCGGCGGATGCTTGCGGCGATCGAGGCCGCCGAGCAGTCCGTACGTCTGGAAATGTATATCTTCACCGCGGGGGAGCCAGGCGATCTGTTTCGTTCGGCGCTTGCGGCGGCGGCGGGACGCCGGGTACGCGTCGAGGTGCTGGTCGACGGTTTTGGCTCGCTGTCACTGCCGCAGGACTACTGGCGAGCGGTGCGGGTGGCCGGAGGCGAGGTGCGGGTCTTCAATCCGTTATCGTTGGACCGATTTGTGATCCGCGACCACCGCAAGATGCTGCTGATCGACGAGCGGGTGGCATTTGTGGGCGGGTTCAATATTGCGCCTGAGTACGTGGGCGATGGAGTAACGCGCGGCTGGTACGATTTCGGACTCGAGCTGCACGGCCCGGCGGCGGCGGCATTGGGTGCGTCGTTCGCGGTGCTTTTCGAACATCATGCGTTTGTGCATCCGCGGCTTGGGCGTTGGCGGCACACTGCCCTGCGGCGGGCGCTGCGCAGCCATCAACGTGAACAGGTGTTGGCCATCGGCCCCGGGCTGGGGCGAAACGTCTTCCACCGGCGTCTGCTTCAGGATCTGGATCGGGCGCGCAACGTCGAGATCGTGGCTGCGTATTTCGTGCCGGGCCTGAGGCTGCGGCGGGCGTTGCGCCAAGTGGTCCGCCGTGGCGGTACCGTACAACTGTTGCTCGCGGGGCGCTCGGACGTGCCGCTCGTGCAGCGGGCGGGCCGGGCGTTTTTCGGCGGCCTGCTGCGGGCCGGGGTGGGGATCGACGAGTACCAGCCCCAGATCCTGCATGCGAAGCTGGCGATCGTGGACGACGTGGTGTTTGTCGGTTCCGCCAACCTCGACGTCAGGTCACTGGAAATTAACTACGAGGTGATGGTGCGTCTTGAAGACCGCCGGTTGGCCGATGAAGGGCGCGCGCTCGTCGCGACGGCCCGGCAGCACGCTGTGGCCGTGCGTCAGCTCCGGAGCGGATTCGTGCAGCGCGTGCGGGAGCTCTGGGCCCGGTTTCTCCTGACGGGTGTCGATCCCTGGCTGGCGCGCCGGCAGCTGCGGCGGCTGGTGTGAGAAAAGCGGCAGCCCCAACTAGATCTCTGCGGTCATCGGGCTGGGCGCGGCGCAGTGGCCCCACCGCCTGGAACCGGAATGGGTTCCTCTACTCCACGTGAAGGGTAGAAGCATGAATCACAGGTGCAGGTTCCAGCTGTAGTGCGGTGGCCGGGGTTTCGGGGCCACGGTATGAAAACGCAAAACGCCGGCCCGCGGCAGGCGGGCCGGCGTTTGCCGGGATTGGTGGAGCTAGTCGGGTTCGAACCGGCGACACCCTGCTTGCAAAGCAGGTGCTCTTCCAACTGAGCTATAGCCCCGAAACTGGTGGAGGTGGCGGGATTTGAACCCGCGTCCCCCTGACCTTTGCACAACACATCTACACGTTTAGCCCGAGTTTAATCTCGCCGTCGTTGCGCTCCCGGACGGGCAAAACGACAGCCAGCCGCTGGATTGAAGATACAACGCAAGGGCCATTGACGCCCCCTCGCGCTATGCCTGCTGTCGTCGCATCATTCGGCTAGCAGGTGTCGCCGGTGACGCGTGACCGCCTTATTTAGGCAGCCAGGGGCATTTCTTCGTAGGTGCCACTTAGTTTTTTGGCCGTGGATTAACGAGGGGACAGCCATCCTCGACGTGCAGCGCTGCACTCCGACCAAGGGTCGAATCCAGAACACCCCCAAAATTAGGAAACTCCAAAGACCGAAGATCCAAATCCCAAAGGGCAGGACCTCGGCCGGGGGACTGGCGAGTGCGCCAATCAAAGAACAGGGCGCGGAACGTGGCATGCGCCCCCGGGCTTGGCAAGCGGTGTTGTCGCACCCCAAGAAGTCGGTTGCCCGGCGATCGTCCCTCGCACGATTGTCGGCGGCTATGTCCGACGTCTCCCCTGCTGCCGGTGCGCCGCGCGATCCCTATGCCGCGCTGCGGGTGCCGGCCTACCGCCGGTTCCTCCTCGGCAACACCGCGATCAATGTCGGCCGGCAATCCCTCGATCTCGCTGCCGCGTGGCAGGTCTACCGGTGGACGGATTCGCCCACGGCACTCGGGCTGGTCGGACTGGCGAATTTTCTACCCTACATCGTGTTTGCCCTGCAGGCCGGGCACCTCGCCGATCACGTCAGCCGGCGTCGCCTGATCCAAACGACGCTGGCCGGCTCGGCCTTGGTTTCGGTGTTGTTGGCGGTTGTCTCGCAGTGGCCGGGGCTGGTGGGTGACTGGGCTCCACTGCGGTTTTTCAATGATGGAGTCCTCGGGATCGCGCGCTGCTTCGAGGGCGCCGAAAAGGTGAATGCGGCGGGCTTCGAGCAGCCGGCGGTGGCGGCGGTCTTCATCCTGCTGCTGCTCGGCGCTACGATCCGAACTTTGGGTACGCCCGCGCGCGCGTCGCTGGTGCCTCTGCTTCTTCCGCGGGAGAAACTCGCCAACGCGATCACCTGGGGCTCCACTACCTTCGAGCTCACCGCCATGGTCGGCCCGGCGTTGGCCGGATTCATCATTCACTACACCAGCTACGCCACGGTGTATGTCTTCGATGCCGTGATGTGCGGTGCCATGGTCGTCCTGATGGCGCGGATCGATTACCGCGAACCTGAACGCAAGCCAGAGCGGCGCACCTGGCGTTCGCTTGGCGCCGGGGCGGGATTCATCTGGCGCCATAAAGAGATTCTCGCCGCGAGCGGGCTCGATCTGTTCGCCGTGTTGCTGGGCGGCGCGGTGGCGTTGTTGCCGATCTATGCGGACAAGATCCTCGGAGTGGGCTCGATCGGACTCGGATGGTTGCGAGCGGCGCCGGCGATCGGAGCGATGTCCATGGCCATCTGGCAGGCACATCGTCGGCCGATGCGCCGACCCGGGGTGGTGATGCTGTGGGCGGTGGCGGGCTTCGGCGTGGCGATCACCGTCTTTGGTCTTTCGAGCTGGTATTGGCTGTCGTTCGTCATGCTGCTGCTCTCTGGTGTGCTCGACAACGTGAGCGTGGTCGTGCGCCAGTCGCTGGTGCAGCTGCTCACGCCCGATCACTTGCGCGGGCGCGTCACGGCGGTGAACCAGATCTTCATCATCTCCTCGAACGAACTTGGATCCTTCCGCGCGGGCTCGATGGCCGGCATGTTCGGGCCGGTTGTGGCGGTGGTGGCCGGCGGCGTGGGCACGGTGTTGGTGGTGCTCGGCGCCAGCGCGCTCTTCCCGCAATTGCGCCAACTCGCACCGCTCCACCAGCTCAAGCCGCGGGAGTAGTGCGCTCCGCCGCGCCCCGCCCCGAAACCAACTTGCGCCGGCGCGCCGGGCGGTGTGGCGTAGGGGTGTGGACACGCCGCGCTTCGTCTTCATCGCCGAGGGAAAACTCTTTCTGCATGAGGGCGCCTCCGCACCCCGCGAGATCGAGAGCCCGTTCGCGAACGCCGCCATGGCGCGTGCCGAGGAGCGGCAGAACCGCCACGCGTGGAAGGCCGGCGGCGCGGAGGACCAAGGTCCGTTCACTGCCCGCAACGTCTGGGGCCGGCAGGCCGGCGCGTCCCGCGAGGACCATCCCGTGTTTCGCCACGTCACCCGCGGCACCAAGCCGGGCGAGATCTTCTACGTGCTCTCGATGACGGCGAGCTCCGGCGTTTTTCGCTACAACCTCGAAACCGGCGAGGAACAGCGCCTCTTCCATCGTGAAGACTTCCACGCCTCCGGTCTGACCTGCAGCCCGCAGGATGGTCGCCTGGTGGTCGCGTCGCGCGGGCAGGACCGCATCGGCGATCTCGAACTGGTCGATCCGGAGAGTCGGCGGCGCGACCGTGTGACCGATGGCGAGGGGCACGATGCCTTCCCGAGTCACCATCCGACGAAGCCGCACACGGTTTGTTTCCAGTCGGCCGGAGTGGGGCGCAACGCCGAGGGCGAGCTGGTGGCCTTCGGGCCTGCGGCGGTGCTGGCGCTGAACTACGACACCGGCGCGCTCGAGACACTCCTGGAGGATGACGCGCACGACTTCCTCGTGCCGCGCTTCGACACCGAGGGCCGGCTGCTCTGCATCCGCCGGCCGTACGCCGCGGGCCGCATCGGCTTCCGGGCGGGCGTGCAGGCGTTTGTGCTGGCGCCGTTCCACTTCATCGAGGCGGTGATCGGGTTTTGCGATGCGTTCACGCGGCTGTTCGCCCGCCGGTCGCTGCGGCCGGTCGGCCCCGGCGGGCCGCAGGAGTCGCGCCGTCGTCTCACGATCCACGACACTGCGGTCGAGCTGGAGCGCGCCCTGCACCGGCGCGCGCGCGGGGCGAAAGAGGTGCATCTTGTGCCCGAATCATGGACACTCGTGCGGCGCGACGCCACCGGCAGCATTGCCGAGTTGGCGCGGCACGTGACAGCCTTCGACCTCGGCGCCGACGGTTCCCTCGTCTACACCGATGGTCTGTCCGTCTGGCGGCAGGGAGCCGAGCGGCCCCTGCTGCGCGACGGTTTTGTCGTGCAAGAGCTGGCGGTCGTGTGAACCGCGACTGCGCGCGGCAAAGTTGCGCCCCGCGCGGAATGGTGCTCGTTGTGGGCCCGTGGCCGGCTTTCCGGCCGCCCCCCACGCCCATTGTTTGTCTTCGACCCTCCGTTACCCATGACGCTGCGTCTCCCCTTCGCGCTCGGCCTCGTTGTTCTGGCCGGGTTTCAACCCTCCGCCTTCGCGATGAAAGCCTCCGAAACCACGCTCACCCTCACCACCGAGGCCACGCCGTTCGCCGACGCCTCGAAGACCCTCCGACCCGCGGCGTCCACCGCGCCCGCCGACCTTGAGCTCGACCCGGCGATGGTGTATCAGGAGATCAAGGGCTTCGGCGGCTGCTTCAACGAGAAGGGCTGGACGGCGCTCCAGCTCCTGCCCGACGGCGGCCAGGAGGTGCTCGCTGCGCTTTTCGCCCCCGACGGCCTTGCCCGTTTCAACATCTGCCGTGTGCCGGTGGGCGCCTCCGACTATGCCGAGAGCCGCTACTCGCTGGCGGAGACGCCCGACGATTTTGCCCTGAAGGATTTCTCCATCGAGCGCGACCGTGAGCGGTTGATACCGTACATCAAGGCGGCGCAGCGCCTGCAGCCTGCACTGCAGTTGTGGGGTTCCGCGTGGTCGCCGCCCGCGTGGATGAAGACGAACAAGGAGAGCGATTCCGGCGCCATGCGCGCCGAACCCGAAGTCTACGACGCCTACGCGCGCTATCTCCTCAAGTTCGCGCAGGCCTACCGGGCCGAGGGGCTTCCGATCATGGCGCTCTGCCCGCAGAACGAGCCCGGCACGCTCACCGACTATCCGAGCTGCGACTGGACCGGCGAACAGCTGCGCGACTTCATCCGGGACCACATGGGCCCGGTGTTCGCGAAGGAAGGCGGGCCGGCGATCTGGCTGGGCACGATCAATCAGCCCGAACTCGCGAAGTATATTGAGCCCACGATGGCGGACCCGGCCGCCGCGCGCCACGTGTCCGCACTCGGCCTGCAGTGGTTCGCGCTCGAGATCGCGCCCGAGTGCGCGCGGCGCTGGCCCGACCTGATGATCGCGCAGACGGAGACGGAGTGCGGCAATCGGCATTGGGAGCCTGGATACCGGCGCGATGCCGCGCCCAATGACTGGGCCTACGGCGCGTACACCTGGGGCAAGATCCGCGCCTTCCTCGCTGCCGGTGCCTCGATCTACGAGGCGTGGAACATGGTGCTCGATTCGAAGGGCCGGTCGATCGGCTCGCGCACGCACTGGCCGCAGAATGCGCTCGTCACCGTGGATTTCGCCACTCGCCAAGCGACCTACACGCCCGCCTTCTGGGCCTTCGCGCATTTCAGCCATTTCGTGAGCCCGGGTGCGCACCGCCTCGCGCAGCGCGGCCCATGGACCGAGACCCTTGCCTTCCGCAACCCCGACGGCTCGGTCGTGGTCGCGCTTTCCAACCAGGAGAAGCAGCCCCGGGAGCTCATCGTTGCGCTCGGCGCCACGCGCCAGACCGTTTCGCTGCCGCCGCAGAGTTTCGCCACGCTCGTGCTGCCGCCGGTTGACCGGTGAGGAGGGCCGTGTGGGCGCGCTCTGCCGGGGGGCCGCCGAAGAAAAACGGCGGCCCGTTGCGGGGCCGCCGTTGGGGAATGAATCGGGTCAGGGAACCAGATCAGCCGAGGAGCTCGGCGATGAGGGACTTCTCCTCCTGCAGTTCCTTCTCGGTCTCGACGATCTTCTGCTTGGAGAACTCGCTGAGCTGCACGCCCTGGACGATCTCGAAGTTCTTGCCGTCGCTGGTGCGGATCGGGAAGGAGTAGATGAGACCCTTCTCGATGCCGTAGGAACCATCCGAGTACACGCCGACCGAGAACCAGTCGCCGGGGGCGGTGGGGGTGCTGAGGGCGCGGACGGTGTCGCAGGCGGCGTTGGCGGCGGAGGCGGCGGAGCTGAGGCCGCGGGCCTTGATGATGGCGGCGCCACGCTGCTGGATGGTCGGGATGTAGGTGTCCTTGAACCAGGCCTGGTCGGCGATGACCTCGGTGGCGGGCTTGCCGTTGATCTTCGTGTTGGCGAAGTCCGGGTACATCGTGGAGCTGTGGTTGCCCCAGATGGCGAGGTTGGTGATGGCGGTGGTGTCGACGCCGGCCTTCTGGGCGAGCTGGGCCTTGGCGCGGTTCTGGTCGAGCATGGTCATCGCGAAGAAGCGGTTGGCCGGGACGCCGGAGGCGTTGCGGCAGGCGATGAGCGAGTTGGTGTTGCAGGGGTTGCCGACGACGAGGACGCGGACGTCCGGAGCGGCGTTGCGGGCGATGGCCTGGCCCTGGCTGGTGAAGATCTTGCCGTTGATGCCGAGCAGGTCCTTGCGCTCCATGCCGGCCTTGCGCGGCACGGCGCCGACGAGAAGGGCCCAGTTGACGCCCTTGAAGCCTTCGTCGAGCGAGGCGGTGGGGACGCAGCCCTTCAGGAGCGGGAAGGCGCAGTCTTCGAGTTCCATCACTACGCCCTTGAGGGCCGGGAGGGCGGCTTCGAGCTCGATCATGTGGAGGATGACGGGCTGGTCGGGGCCGAAGCAGGCGCCGGAAGCGATGCGGAAGAGGAGAGCGTAGCCGATCTGGCCGGCGGCGCCGGTGACGGCAACACGGATGGGAGTCTTCATGGAATCAGTTTTTGATTTCTGTTGGAGGATCGAGCGGGTGACGACGAACGCGGAAAGTCAGGGCACTGCGTTGGCGGGGTTGGGGCCGAGGGTTTGGTAGGCGGCGCGCAGCGTTGCCTCGGTGGTGGGCCAGTCGATGCACCCATCGGTGATCGACACGCCGTACTGAAGCTCGTTTTTCGGACGAGGGAAGGGCTGGGTCCCGGCCGCCAAGTTGCTCTCGATCATCACGCCCATGATCGGCGACTGATCCGCGGAGGCGATCTGGGCGAGCACCGCCCGGAGGATCTCTGGTTGGCGGTCGGGCTGCTTGTTGGAGTTGTCGTGGCTGCAGTCGACGAGGATGGCGGGGTGCAGCCCGGCCTTGGCGAGCAGCTGGGCGGCGGCAGTCACCGAAGCGGTGCCGTAGTTGGGCCCGGCGGCACCGCCGCGCAGAACGATGTGGCAGTTGGGGTTGCCGCTAGTACGCACGGAGGCGGCGCGGCCGTCCATCGTGATCCCGAGGAAGGTCTGGGGTTGGCTCGCGGCCTTGATGGCGTTGATCGCGCTCTGGATTGAACCGTCGGTGCCGTTCTTGAAACCGAGGGGCATCGAGAGGCCGGAGGCGAGCTGTCGGTGGGTTTGTGATTCAGTCGTGCGCGCTCCGATCGCGCCCCAGCTCACGAGGTCGGCGATGTATTGTGGTGTGATCGGGTCGAGGAACTCGGTGGCCGTGGGCAGGCCAAGATCGAGAATCTCCCGAAGAAACTGCCGGGCGAGATAGAGCCCGTGTTGGATGTCGCTGCTGCCGTCGAGATGCGGGTCAAGGATTAGGCCCTTCCATCCGACCGTCGTGCGCGGCTTCTCGAAGTAGACGCGCATCGCGATGACCATCCGGTCGTCGAGTTCCCGGGCGAGCACGGCTAGGCGGCGGCCGTACTCTCGGCCCGCGTCCAAGTCGTGGATCGAGCAGGGACCGACGACGACGAGGAGGCGCGGGTCGTCGCCGAAGAGAATGCGATGGATCGTGTCGCGGGAGCGGACGATGCAGGCGGCCTGCTCCTCGGTCTTGGGGAGCGCAGCCATCAACTCGGCGGGCGAGGGAAGCGGCCGGGTTTCAATGACGTTGATGTCGGATGTCCGTTGCACAGCGATAAACAGCCGGTGACGTTGCGGAGCGAAAATGGCGCTGGCAAACCGGATCTACAGCAGGAGCCGCGAGAGCCCACGAAAACGGCTCATGCCGAGTAACGCCGCGTTCACACCGTTGAGACTTGGGCAAAGAAAAGGCCGGTCGCCTACCCCTAAGCGACCGGCCATTGCTTTCTTAGTTACCCCAAAACTCCCGCTAGGCGGGAGAAAGGTGTGAAATTGATGTGCTCGACGGTACGGACGAGAGGGGCTCGGTCAACGGCGATTTTGACGAAAAGGGGTCACGGCCTGGCCGGTCGCTGATCCTCAGGCCTTTAGGAGGCAAAATACTTTGCGGAAGTTTTGCTTATCGGGGGCCGCGGGGCGGCCCACTCACCGATCGAGCGCGGTCGAGGGGGCTGGAGCGAGGCGGTTGTACTGCCGGATGGCCTGGCGCCACCACTCGGCCATCGCGCCGCCGGGGCGCGACCAGATATCGCGGTGGAGGCGGATCATTGATTGGGCGTCCGTGAGCAGCGCGAGCTTATCGCGGCGCTCAAGCGCCGCCGGTCCGGCCGCGATGAGTTTGTCGCGCAAGACGGCGAAGCGGTCGCGTCCTCCTTCGGTGGCGACGGCCTTGTCGCGCAGGAGCGAGACATGGACGGCGTTGACATACGGGTCGAGCACCGCCTGCAGCAGGCCGTAGTCGGCCGCGAATTCCGGCGGAACCGGCGGCCGTGGGCCGGCGCCGGCCAGAATCCGTCCCAAGGCCGCCACCACCGGGGGAGGGGCGAGTTCCTCCGGCGTAGTGAGGGGCCAGGCGGGCGGTGCGTCGGGTTGTGGTGGATTGGCGGATGCAAGCGAAAGCGGGACGCTCAGCAGGGGGCCGGTGACCACCGGGAGCAGCCAGAGGAAGAAGGTCGGGTCGAGCGCGAGCGCCGCCGCTCCCCAAGTCAGGCCCACTCCGGTATGCCCGGCGTGGGTGAGAATGGCTTCGCGCCAGTCCGGCGAGTTGCCGCTGCCACGTTGCTGGGCGACCCAGGCCACCCCGCGCCCGACGAGCGTCCAGAGGATGAACTTGCTGTGGAAGAGCATCAGGACGGGAGCCAGCAACGCGGAGCCGATCGTCTCGAGGGCCACTCCGCCGAACACGCGTCGCCAACCCCCGAACTCCGGTGCGCCGCGCACGAGCGCCAGATCGAACAGGGCGAGCAGCTTGGGCACGAAGAGCAAGGCCAAGGTGCCGGCGAAGAGCGCTGCCCCCTGCGTATGGAAGTCGAGGTTGAGCCCATCAACGAGACTGTCGCGGGGCACGAGGGTGAGGCCGGTTGCTTGCTGGCGGTGGAGCAGGAGCGTCGAGAGGAGGAGAAAGGCGAGCCAGAGCGGCGAAGCCGCATAGGCGAGGATGCCGAGCAGCAGGTGCAGGCGGCTGACTGGTCGCAGTCCCTGCGCGGCCAGGAGCCAGCTGTGCTGGAGGTTCCCCTGCAGCCAGCGGCGGTCGCGCTTGGCGAAGTCGATCAGTGTGGCGGGGCATTCCTCGTAGCTGCCGTCGAGCCCGGCGGCAAGCCGCACGCCCCACCCGGCGCGAACCAGGAGCGCCGCCTCGACGTAGTCGTGGCTGAGGATCCGCCCGCCGAACGGTTCGCGCCCGGGCAACTCGGGCAGCGAGCAATGCTCCAGGAACGGGGCGAGGCGCACGATGGCGTTGTGTCCCCAGTAGTTGGATTCATCGAGCTGCCAGTGGTCGATGCCGGCCTGGAAGACCGGACCGTAGAGCCGGCTGGCAAACTGTTGCCAGCGGGCGAACGGCGTCGTGCCGTGGATCAGGCGCGGGGCGGTCTGGATGAGGCCGGTGCGCGGGCTGCGCTCCATGAGGCGGACGAGCTGCACGATCGTGTCGCCGGCCATGAGGCTGTCGGCGTCGAGCACGACCATGTAGCGGTAGGCGCCGCCCCAGCGGCGGCAGAAGTCGGCGAGGTTGCCGGCCTTCTTGTTTGTATTTATTCTCCGGCGACGATAGAAGAGGCGGCTCGCGGCATCGAGTTCGCGGGTGAGCGCGGCCCAGGCCGCTTCCTCGTCGATCCAGCGGTTCGGGTCGTTGGAGTCGCTGAGGACGTAGAAATGGAAGGCGTCGAGATGGCCGCCGGCGTGGAGTGATTCGTACATCGCCCGCAGGCCGGCGAAGACTCGGCGCGCGTCCTCGTTGTAGACCGGCATGACAATCGCCGTGGCCCCGGGCGGGAGCGCCTCCGGGGTCGCGACCGGCCGGAGTCGCCAGGGGTCACCGCGTCCGCGGCGGGCGACGAAGCCGACGAGGGCCTGGGTGCAGCCGTAGGCCACGAGCGCAAGGAGCACGGCGTAGAGCGCGAAGTGCGCGGCCTTCCACGGATCGGGGCCGATGCGCCAGTGCAAGTCGGCCATCAACGCGAGTCCGGGGAGGGTGAGCAACAGGGTGAGCGCGGCGACGACGAAGCGTCGGCGCAACTTGAGCCCGGTGGGGATCTGGTCGAGCGGGGTGTTCACCGGAAGGCGAAGAAGACCAGCGCGACCAGCGCGGCGGCGAAGAGCAATTGACCGCCGCGGCGCAAGGCGGGCCAGCGCACGATGGCGTCCCAGCCGAGGTCGATCAGGCGTGCGACACGGCCGAGGGGGATGGTGGGCGCGGCCATTTTGTAGAGCTGCGGTGGCGGGCCGGCCCGCAGGAATGCGGCGCGCATCGTGTCGGAGAGTTCGCGAGGTGGGTCCACTGGGGCCAGGAACGCGTCGGGCCAGCGGCCGGGTGCGTCGGCCAACGCGAGGGCGAGGCGGCCACGCACGCTGAGGCGGCGCGAGTGGACCGCCCCCCGGGCGAGCACGCGGCCGAACCAATCGGTGATCGTGCGGTCGGCCTCGCGCAGGGCGAGGGTGACCGGCGCCTCCGCCGGCGCCGCGCCGGCCTGTCGCCAAGCGGTGGATATGATGGCGTTGGTGAGTTCGCTCAGAACGATCGGGCGCTCGATATGGTGGGCGCGCAAATAGCTCTCAACCCGCTCGTGGGCCTCGTTCCAGGCCGGATCGGTCCTGGGGGGGGAATCGGGCGACCGGGGGAGTGCGCTCATGGCATCCAGGAGTACACCCAGGTCTCGGACACCGGAGTGTAGCCGCTGCGGAGGCGGCAACGCAGTTCGACCGCGCGCCCGGGAACCTCGGATTCGACCTCGAGCGCGACCCGCCAGGAGGCATCGACGGGATTTTTGCGGACGGATTGCCGTAGCAGCCTCGCTCCCGGCGCGATGTGGATTTCGGCGTCGAGCGCGCCGTTGTCGAGCTTGGCGAGGGCGGCGTTGGTGAAGTCGATCCAGAAGAGACGGCCGCGGGGGCGTTCGGCCAGCGCGCCGACATGGGTTGCGATGGCGGGAGCGAGCGCGCCGGGGACGGGTTCGGCCTCGGTCCAATGGAGACGGTAACGCAGCTCGAACGGCTGGCCGGGGGTGGGCAGCCGTTCGGGAACCCAGAAAGTTGTGACATTGGCGTCGAAGCGGTTGCGCGCGGGGCCTTCAACGAGCTGCACCCGCCCCGGGCCCCAGTCGCCGAGGGGCTCGACCCAGACGGACGGGCGGCGATGGTAGTCGGCGTCGAGATCGCCATAGTGCTCGAATACCCGGTCCCGCTGGAGCAGACCGAAGCCGCGCAACGCCTCGACGGCGAGGCCGGAGCCGAACGCACTGGAGGGGCTTTGCAGCGGGCGCCAAAGCGCGGCGCCGTCGGCCGGGAGCACGGCGAGGCCGTCGGCCTCGTGCACTTCCGGCCGCGGCTCGCCGGGGGGGCGATCGGTGCCTTCGCCGTACCAGAACATTCCGGACAGAGGGGCGAAGCCCGGTTGGGCGACGGCGGTACGGAAGGTGATCGTGGCGCGGACATCCACAGTGGTGCCGGGCCCGGGGGCGATGATGAACTCGAAGGCGCCGGAGGCCCGCGGGGAATCGAGCAACGCGTAAACGGTGAGCGCGGTGGCGTCGGACTGGGGCCGGCCGATCCAGAATTCGGTGAAGCGCGGGGTTTCCTCGGGGCCGAGCGGGCCGGCGTCGAGGGCGAGGGCGCGGGCAGAAAGTCCGAAATTTTGCCCTGCGCCGAGGGCGCGGAAAGTGCAGCCACCGGGAAAGACAATCAGCTCGTCGAAGTGCTCGGGGCGGTTGAGGGGGCTGTGGACGCGGAAGCCGGCGTAACCGGAGTCGGCGTTGAGCCGGGGCGGGTTGCGCAACATGCCGTAGGTGAAAAAGCTGCCCACGAACGGGATGGGCTGAACATGCGTGGCGCTGAACTCGTGGAGGCGCACCGGCGGCACGCCCGGGGCGGGGTGGAAGAGTTGGAGCTGGAACGGCAGGCGATCCGACCGCCATAGCGCATATTCCGGGATGAACCGGATTGCGCCGGCCTCATCCGGGGTGAGTTCGGCGAGCCGGCGAGGCAGGAGGTCGGGAGGTTCCGTGAAGGGTGCTGCCGCGCGTTCCGTCGCGAGGCGGCAGACGAAGGCATAATCGACCTGCACGCGTTCGATCCCGGCGGAGGCAACCCAGGGCAGCGCGGCAAGCAAGGCAAGGCAGACGGATTTCATGCAAGAATCCGCCGGGGGAGCGGAGGCCCGTTATGTCAGCACGAAGCGGGAAAGGTTGCACCGGGAAAACGGTGCGGGGCGCCGGCTCCCGTGGGCGATCGGTGAAACAGAAAGCGCCGGCCGCGGTGGGCGGACGGCGCGGGGACGAGCACTGCTCCTCGGAGCAGTGCAGACGAGGAAGGAGGACCGCGGCGGCGCGCGACAGCTCAGAGAACGTTGCCGACGTAGCTCTGCAGGGAGCGGACACCGACGCGTTTCTGCTTCATCGCCTTGATGCCGCGCAGGGCGGCGAAGGCGCCGGCCATTGTGGTCATGATCGAGATGTTGTTCAGGACGGCGGCGGTGCGGATCTTGTTCTCGTCCTGGCGCGGCATCATGCCGGAGGGCGTGTTGATGATCAGCTGCATCCGGCCGTTCTTGATCATGTCGACGACGTTCGGGCGACCTTCATCCAGGCGCGGGATACGGGTGACGGGCACGCCGTTCTCCGTGAGCACCTTGGCGGTGCCGGAGGTCGAGAAGAGCACGAAACCGAGCGCGACGAGCTGGCGGCCGAGGTCGACCGCGCGGTTCTTGTCGGCGTCCTTCACGGAGAGGAAGACGTTGCCCTGGGTGGGCAGCGCGGGCTTGGCGGCCATCTGCGTCTTCGCGAAGGCGATACCAAGATCGTCGTCGAGGCCCATGACCTCGCCGGTGGAGCGCATCTCGGGCCCGAGGTTGATCGTGGCGCCGGGGAAGCGGTTGAAGGGGAACACGGCCTCCTTCACGCACCAGTGGCGCGGGGTGAGCTCGCGGGTGAACCCGATCTCGGAGAGCTTCTTGCCGGCCATGCACTTGGCGGCGAGCTTGGCCAGCGGCTGTCCGATGGCCTTGGAGACAAACGGGACGGTGCGCGAGGCGCGCGGGTTGACCTCGAGGACGTAGAGATCGCTGTCCTTGATGGCGAACTGGACGTTCATCAGGCCGACGACGTTGAGGGCCTTGGCGAGCGCGATGGTGGCGGTGCGCACCTGCTCGAGCATGGCCTTCGAGAGGGTGTGCGGGGGCATGACCATGGCGGCGTCGCCGGAGTGCACGCCGGCGAACTCGATGTGCTCGAGCATGCCGCCGATGATGGCGGTGTCGCCGTCGGAGATGCAGTCGACATCGAGCTCGATGGCGTCCTCGAGGAACTTGTCGATGAGCACGGGCTTGTCGGGCATGACCTCAAAGACCTGGCGGATGACGGCGCGCATCTCCTCGAGGCTGTAGAGGATGAACATGCCGCGGCCGCCGAGGACGAACGAGGGGCGCAGGAGGATCGGGAAGCCGAGCGCGGTGGCGTGCTTGAGGGCCTCCTCCTCGGTGAGCGCGGTGCGGTTGTCGGGCTGCTTGAGATTGAGCTTGTTGAGGATGCCGGCGAAGAGCTTCCGGTCCTCGGCGAG
>JAHFTC010000205.1 GCA_023269585.1 Opitutaceae bacterium | reverse complement strand
GTGGCTCACGGGCCGGATGTCGGAGAAGGAGATGCACGACGAGCACCCGCTTGAACTTGAGCGCCTCAAGGCCCAGCGCCGCGACGAAGCGGAGGCGGCCGAGAGCGCGAGCCGTGTTCAGAAAATGGATGGAACGCTGCCGCCACCACCAGCGCCGCCGGAGCCTCCTTCGCCGCCGCGCGCTCCCGGCGCCGGTCCCTGACGCCGGGCTCTGGCGCCGCGGCCCGCGGTGGGCGGCGCCGTGCGTAGCGGCCTCGCGGTTCGCCCGCCGACCGCGCGAGCGGCGAGCCGTGGGATCGACCTCCGACTGTCAGTCGCTCGTTCGGTGGTCTTTCGACGCTCGGTTGAAACGGCAGTTCGGCGGGGTCACAGAGGCAGAGGAGAAACGGAAGGAGATCACAGAGGGGAACTTGGCAAAGCGAGATCTGGCCCGCCGTCCACGGAGTCGAACGCTGAGTACCGGACTTCCGGAGGCAGATCGCGAAGGCCCTCCTGCAATCGCCCCCGGGCAATCGATCTGGCGCTCGTCCCTCGACGCTCGACTCTCGTCGCCCTCATCACGCCTCAGCGGAGCGGCGAAGCACGGTCATCCCCGCCACGTCCAGTCAGGTCGCCCGCGTCCGGATCGCCTGGCGCAGACGCCAGCGTTGGCTCGCCTCGACGATGAAGCCGGGGCACCCGGGCGCGCCGCAGCGGCAGGGATTCGAGGCCCAGTGCCGGAAACGAAAGCCGTAATCGAAGCTGATCTCCTCGCCTTCGGCGATATCGCGCGCGGTGACGATCCAGATACGACCACGGCGCTTGTCCGCGCGGCAGTTGGGGGCGCAGGAGTGGTTGATGTACCGGCTCAGGTTCCCGTGGCGGCGCCCGTCGATGTCGTACCGCTGGTTCAGCCGGAAGCTCATCGTGCTGATGTCCCGCCCGCGGCGGACGAGGTCGAGCCGCCGGGCCTCCCGGCGGGCACTCTCGGCTTTCGTGATGCGTTCGCCGCGGTATTCGATGAGCACGTAACCGGCCGGGATCGCCACGCGGGCATAGACGCCGTGCCCATGGATGTCCGAGCGGGCGCGGCGGATCACCCAGGACGGAGGGACGCGAGGATCGGAGGGTGCAGGTCGGGTGCTCAAGGTGTGGCCGTGGCGAAGAGGGGACAGGCTCGTGTCCCGGCCCGCGAAGTCAGCCCTCGATTTCAGCCCGGGCCATCAGTGTCGCCGCTCTCCAGCCGACCCCGATCCGTGCGGGGCCTTCAGGCACAAGGCCCAAAGCCTGGACCTCTTTTCCGGCCCCAAGCCTATACATCAGCGCGGCGCGACTTCTTCAGGCGGCGCTACCGCTTCAGTGTCGCACGTCAGACCTGAAACGATTCCGGATTTTTCTTCTGTCGATCACGGTGAAGACCGGAGCGAACAAGAGACAGCCGAGCAACGGAATGATCCAGCCAGCTACAAGAACCGCGACGTTCCCACCGACACCGTCGGCATCGAAATCGCCGCGCTGCCGCGCGAACGCCTGCAGGGCCGGCGCCTCTGCAACCACACTGAACGCGATCAAGTACGCCCACGTGAGTACCACTGATACGGGAACCCACAGCATCCACTTCCTTTCTTCCGGCTTCTTCTTTCTGACGCGGAGAAAAAGGAGAGTCGGTGCCAGCCCGAAGGTGAACAGCATGCTCGCCGCGTCAGTCGCGTACCAAGTGATGTCGACGCGGGTCATCGTGTTTCGGCCAGACGTCAGCGATGAGCCACAGGTGCGTTCGCACCTGTTGGCTCTGGCATTCGGTTGAACCAAGCCGCTGCGCGGCGGCGGGGTTCTCGTGCTGGGGGTGGGCCTTGGCGCATGGGGTGGGAGTTTGGTGACGGGGCGAGGGGCGGCAAGACTGGTGGTGCTATGCCAAACAATAAATCCACCCGGCGGGGCCGCTCCGGCGCGCCCCTCGTCCCCGATTCCGCAACGCTGGTCCGCTTCGCCGAGACGCTCAAGCTCCGAGGTCTGGCGGCGGCGACGCAGTCCGAGTATGTACGGTTCGCGCGCAAGCTGCTCGAGCGCGTGAAGTGTCCGCCCGAGGCCGTCACCGAGGAACAGTTGCGCGGGCACTTGCTCGCCCTCAAGCAGGAGCACGGCTATTCGCCCAGCTCGATGCGCACGGCGGTGGCGGCGATGCGGGCGCTCTTCGGCACGCATCTGGGTCGGGACTGGAAGCTGTTCGACCTGGTGCGCGCGCCCTCCCAGCAGAAGCTGCCGACCGTGCTCACGCGCGAGGAGGTCGCGCGGTTGTTCGCGGTGGTGCGCGAGGAACGCTTCCGGGTGTTCTTCCGGTTCGTCTACGCCACGGGGCTGCGGTTGTTCGAGGCGCTGCAACTGCAGATCGAGGACCTGCGGGAACCCGACCGCGTGCGGGTGCGCGGGGGCAAGGGCAACAAGGACCGCCTCGTGCCGCTGCCCGCGGCCATGCTCCACGAGCTGCGACGGTTCTGGAAGACGCACCGCAACCCTCGCTGGGTCTTCCCGTCGGTGGGGCGGGGCTGGCGGGAGAAGCCGCAGTGCCGTGCGCGGCTGGCCACCATCGACGAGCCGATGGGCCAGTGTTCGGTGCAACATTGCATGAAGATCGCCCGCGCCGCGGCGAAACTGCCGCGGGGCACCTGCACCCACACCCTGCGCCACAGCTACGCCACGCACCTGCTGGAGGAGGGCGTCTCCATCCGTCTGATCTCGGCCTACCTCGGCCATACCTCGCTGGAGACCACGCTGATCTACACCCACCTGACGGCCGTCAACGAGGCCGCCGCCCGCGCGGCCATCGCGCGGCTGCTGCCGCCGGACAACCCGCCGCCCGTGTAACCACACCACGGACTGCGCATGTCCGTGCTCGCCTCCTGGCTGGCGCGGCAGGGCGAAGCGGCGTTGCGCCGGCGCGATCTGCGCCCGGAGCAACGCCGCGCCCTGCACGCGATCCAGCGTTGCCGCACGCCCGCCTCGGGCGGGCAGCGGTACCGCTGCGCCCACTGCGGGGGCGAGCACCACGGCTTTCATAGCTGCCACCATCGCGCGTGCCCGCGCTGCGGCGGCGAGAAGACCGCGGCCTGGACGAAGAAGCAGGTCGAGCGGCTCCTGCCCGTACCGTATTTCTTCGTCACCTGCACGGTGCCCAAGGCGCTCCACGGCGCCTTCGCGGCGCGACCGGAGGTGGTGCATGATCTCTTTTTCGCCGCGGCCGCGGCGGCGTTGCAGACGATCGCCGCGCAACCGCGCCACCTCGGCGCCGAGCTGGGGATGCTCGCCGTGCTGCACACCTGTGGCCGGCAGCTGCAGCGCCACCCGCATATCCACTTCATCGTGCCGGGCGGCGGCCTGCGCGCCGACCACCGCAAGTGGCGCCGGACCCGCCGGCCCGACTACCTGCTGCCCAATGAGGCGGTCGCCGCCGCGCTGCGCCGGGGCTTCGAGACCGCGCTGCGTGCCGCCGTTCCGGATCTGCACGCGCAAATTCCCGAGTCGGCGTGGTTCACGGGCTGGTGGGTGCATATCGAGCCCGCCGGCTCCGGCGAGGCCGTCGTCAAGTATCTCGCCCGCTACGTGCAACACACCGCCATCTCCGACGAACGCATCCTCCACGCCGACGACCAAGGCGTGCGGTTCAGCTACACCGACAGCCGCACGCAGGAGCGCCGCGAGTGCGTGCTAGAGGCCGGGGAGTTCCTGCGGCGGTATCTGCAGCACGTGCTGCCCAGCGGCCAACACCGCGTGCGCTACTTCGGCTGGTTGCATCCCAGCGCCAAGCGTCGCCGGATGCTCGTGGAGTGCCTGCTGGAGAAGGTGCTCGTCGTCCGGGAGAAGACCGCTCCGCCACCGCGCTGGCACCTGCGCTGTCCGCACTGCGCGCAGTTCACGCTGGTCGTCGTCGGCCGACTGCTGCCTGCCGTGAGCCGGGTCGAACGGCCCATCCGCGGGCCGCCATGAAGCCGCCCACCGACTCCGCTTCTCTGGTCCGTCCTCCAACCGCGTGGCGCGAACGCACTTTACGCGGTAGCCGCTGCTTTGCGCCCGCGTGCCCGATCGTCGGCGACACACCCTTTCCGCCACCACCGGATCCCCACCGGCCACCGTTCACCGGCTACTGGCCACTGGAAACCCGTCCCAAGCGGCGGCGATTCCCTCGCCGAACCCGCCCCGCCGCGGACCCACTGGACCGCGGCGCGCCTCGCCAGCTATTGACGAAGTCAAAAGCGAGAGATCCGCGGAAAACACAAAGCGCATAGA
>JAHFTC010000204.1 GCA_023269585.1 Opitutaceae bacterium | reverse complement strand
CACGGCCGTTAAGCCCTCAGCCGCCAATGGTAGTTGGACGTCAGGTTCCGCGAGAGTAGGTTATTGCCAGGATTTATAGGCCCGGTCTCCCTCAAGGAGTCCGGGCCTTCTTGTTTTCCGGCGGGCGTTCAGCAGGATTGCTCCGCGCTCCGCGCGACCATCGCGGCCCAAGAGATCCTGCCCTGAATCACAGCAGCAGCGACGCCCAGGGGGATGCATCCGCTCGGGTGCCTTCTACCGGCGTGGCGGCGGATCGGATAGAGTGGATGGATGCGAAGGACCAGCATGGAGGTCCGGTGCGCAACCCGGGCACCCCGCCCACACCGGCAGTCGTTACACGGCTCTTCGCTCCGGACCACGATCCGCAACTTCCGTGCGCACGCTCCGCAACCATGCGCTCTACCCGATCAAAGGTTCCTCCGTTGCGGCGCACTGGGGCGGACTCGTCCGATGGAATCCGTCGTCGAGCCGGGCGAGCAGCTTCGGGAATGCGTCGCGAGCGGGGGACTGTGAGAGGTAGGTGCGGGCCTCGGTCTTCTTTCCTCGGGCGAGCAGGCCGGCGAAGACATGGAGTTCGAGCTGGAGACGGAGTTGCTCGCCGGTGTCGGCCAGACCGAAGCCGGCGAGGAGAAACACCAGTGCCTCGATCGTGGAGAACTGGTGGTCGCTTTGTTGGGTGCGCAGGTGGAAGCGACTGGTGCCGGACATCGGGAGACGGACGGTGCGGCCCCAGCCGTCGATCGAGCGCAGGAGATCGGAGGCCTGTTTCCAGCTCCCATCGATAAGCACCACCTGGATGTTCTCCGGCGCTACGTCGGCGGGTGGTGGTTTGCCCTGCGGGTGGAGGATCCAGAGTTCGCGGTTGGGGCGGGCGATGGTGGCGCGATCGAGGACCCGGCCGCCGCCGCCGATGTAGAGACCGGTGGCGGGAAGGAGGCGTTTGATCAGATGGCCGGTGCTGCTGGGCCGATGCACCTCGCAGTAGTGCATGAGCACGTCGATGCCGAGCGGGCACGTGAGCGGTTGCTGGGCCGAGCAGATGCACCAGCGCGGTGGCAACCGGCACGCCGGACAGCGTGGACTCGGACGGGTGATGACGGCGCGCGGCATGCCCCGATGGCGGCCGCCGGAAACCCAGCGGTCAACGGCGGACTGCGGCGCCGGGCGGAAAAGCGGACGGCGGCAGGGATGTCACCGCGCACGATTCAGAGCAATCGGCGCCGCTAGGGTTTCGAGCTGGTTTTTCGGACATTTCCGATACTCTAGGCCCATGCTCTCCCCTCGAATGTTCCTCTGCGCCCTTGCCCTGACACCGTGCCTGAATGCCGATACGGCCGGCCCCGCTGGTCCTTCTCCCGAAACCAATGACGATCCGGCCTTCGTCTGGGATCTTTCCCTGCTCTACAAGGACGCCGCGACCTATGACACCGCCAAGACGAAGCTCGTCGGCGACCTGCCGAAACTGAAACAGTATCAGGGGCGTCTGGGTGAGAGCGCTGCGACGCTGCGTGAAGCGATGGTGCTGCTGACCGATCTACAGGCGCAGTATATCCGACTCGGCTCCTACGCCGCGCTCAAGTCCGACGAAAATTTGCGCGACGCCTCGGCGATGGAGCGCAACCAAGAGATGGACATGCTGGCCTCCGAACTGTCGAACGCCGCGAGTTTCGTCAGTCCCGAACTGCTGGCGGTGGGCGAGGCGAAGTTGCGCGGCTTCCTCGACACCGAGCCCGGTCTGGCCGTCTATCGTTTCCCGATCCTCGACACCCTCCGCAACGCCCCGCACACGCTGGGGGCCGAGGCGGAGTCGGTGCTCTCTTCGGTCGGAATGATCGCGGACGCCCCGAGTTCGCTCTACGGCGTGCTCGCCAACGCCGATCTGCCGTGGCCGAAGATCAAGCTCTCGGATGGGGAGGAGGCGCTGCTTAACCAGGCCGGCTACACCCGCTGGCGTGCGGTCAACAACCGCGCCGACCGGCAGGCCGTGTTCGAGGCGTTCTGGGGCAAGATGAAGGAGTATGAGCGCACGTTCGGCGTGGCCCTCTTCTCGCAGGTGAAGACCGACTGGTTCAACGCCCGCGTGCGCCGGCACCCGAGCTCGCTCGCGGCCGCGCTGTCCGGCAACAACGTGCCGGAGGCCGTCTATCGCACGCTGCTGGCCGAGACCAACGCGAACCTCCCCGCACTGCACCGCTACTTCAAGCTGCGCGCCCGGATGCTGGGCGTCGCGGACCTGCGTTATTGGGACATCTACCCGCCGATCGTGAAGCTGGACAAGAAATTCACCTACGCTCAGGCGAAGGAGCTCACGATTGCCGCCGTGCAGCCGCTCGGGGCCGATTATGTCGGGATGATTACACAGAGTTTGAACGGCCGCTACGCGCACGTCTATCCGCGCCCCGGAAAACGCTCGGGCGCCTACATGAGCGGCAGCGTGCACGACGCGCACCCGTACGTGTTGCTCAACCACAACGACGACTACGAGTCGGTCTCGACCTTCGCGCACGAGTGGGGCCATGGCCTGCACTCGGTGCTGGCGAACCGCACCCAGCCGGCGCCGCTCGCGCAGTACAGCATCTTCACCGCCGAGATCGCCTCCACCTGCAACGAGGCGCTCCTGCTCGACCACATGCTCAAGGTCGCCCAGGACGACGACGAGCGGCTCTTCTACCTGGGCAGCGCGCTCGAGGGGCTGCGCGGCACGTTCTTCCGCCAGGCGATGTTCGCCGAGTTCGAACTGCGCATCCACGAGGAGGTCGAAAAGGGCAACGCGCTCTCGGGCGCGGCGCTGACGAAGCTCTACGGCGACATCCTCCGCCGCTACCACGGCGATGCCGAGGGCGTGCTCAAGATCGACGATCTGGTGACAATCGAGTGGGCGTACATCCCGCATTTCTACCGCAATTTCTACGTCTTCCAGTACGCGACCTCGATCGCGGCGGCGCAGGCGTTCGCCGAGCGGATCCTGGCGAACGAGCCCGGAGCGGTGGATACCTACCTCGGCCTGCTCAAGGCCGGCGGCAGCGACTACCCGTACGAGCTGGTGAAGAAGGCCGGCGTGGATCTTGCGACACCCGAGCCGTACCGCGCGCTGGTGAAGCGCATGAACTCGATCATGGACCAGATCGAGGCGATCCTCGACCAACGCGCGAAGTGATCGGGGCAGGTTTTTGACCCGCGAGAAGGCGCGCCCACGGGCGCGCCTTCCTTGCGTTTGGCAAGGCCGCCGACCGAAGAAATTTCCTGCCGGTCCACTGGCGCGGCGGGGACAGCGGGCGTATCTTTCCCGCGGTCCCACAGGAGGTGCATATGACGCGCGGCACGATCCAGGAGTTCCTCGAGGCAGCGGCGGGCACGGCCAGCCAGGTGTTCGGGGAACCGACGCAACGAGTCGCCCGCGAGGGCGGTGTCGCGCAGCAGGCGCTGAAGACGCACCTCCGTTTCGGAGTCGGGCCAGGGGACCTTGTCGGTGAACGCCGTGCCCGCCCGCGGGCGATCCATCCCGCGTACTCGGTCCGTTTCATGCCCCCTGCCGTCGGCTGCCGTGCGCAACACGGCCGGCGGCGGCAGGATGCCGGACGGTAGGCGAATCAGGGTTGCGCGGGCAACCGCTGCGGGGTCGAGCAGGGCCTCCGTCCGGTCGGGCAACCGGCGGAGGTGTGGTAGGTTCTCAATGACAACGAGGATCGGTGCGCGCGCTTTCCGGCGGGACCTTTCGGTGGGCCACAGCGCGCACTCCCGCGACGGGGAGGGCGCGGAATCGGCCTTCGAGCCGGGATCACACGGGCGATGTTTCCATGGCGGGCAACGGGGCGGCCGTGGCGGCGAGCATGTTCTCCAGTTCGCCGAACGCCTCGGTTTCCAAGGCGAGGACGTGGTTGAGGACCCCGACCTCCCGTTCGCGGACGGCATTGCTCCAGTGTTCGGTGCTCTTGCCGGTCCACGGCCCGAGGAAGGCTTTGCGTTCCGCGAGGGTGCGCCGGAGCAGCCGGGCTTCCTCGCCGAAGAGGTCGGCGGCCTGGAGCAGGTGCCGGTGCTGACGCCCGAGGAAATACTCGGAGTTGCGACGGAGGAAACGCTCGGCGGCGGCGCGCGCATCGGCGAGGGCATCGAACGCCCACCAGTTGACGAAGAACAGAAGCTTGCGCTGGTCGCTGGCGAACGCCTCGGCATGCACCAAGTCGTCCCGCCATTTCAGGAGCGCGGCACGGCCGTACCAGTAGCTACCGGTGGCGGCGGGTTCGTGGCTCCGGTGCCAGTTGGCCACGCCGCGGTTGAGCCCGGCGAGCATGGCCTCGTGG
>JAHFTC010000101.1 GCA_023269585.1 Opitutaceae bacterium | reverse complement strand
CGCCAAATACTTCTACGACCGTGGAGTTATTTGGCGTGCAAATCCGCAAGTCGCTCATGGCCAATTACGTTTTTCCGCCAAATAAGTTCACGACCGTGGACTTATTTGGCGGGAGTGATCGAGGCAGGGCCGAGCGGACCGTTGAGCTGGGGCGGGGCAAGAGGTCGGGTTCGTCCTCTATCCTCTGTCCACCGTCCTCTGTCGACGGTCGACCGCCACCGACTACCGTTCACCGCCCATCGCCCACCGTTCACGGTCCACCGCCGACCGGCCACGGCCCACCGGCCACCGTTCACCGGAACACGCTCGGCAACCACGTCGTGAGCCAGGGCACGTAGGTAATCAGCAACACACCGACGAACATCACCGCGAGCATCGGCAGCGAGGCGCGCGTGACCTCGGACATGGGTTTGTTGAAACGATACGAGGCCAGCAGGAGATTCAAGCCCACCGGCGGTGCGAGGAAGCCCAACTCCATGTTCGCGAGAAAGATGATGCCGAGGTGAATAGGATCGATGCCGAACGGCTCCGCCAACGGCGCGAGCAGCGGCACCATCACCACGATGGCGGCGTAGATCTCCACCAACCCGCCGACGATCAGGAGCACCACATTGAGGCCGAGCAGGAACAACCACTTCGAGTGGATCGTGCTGGTCGCCCACGCCACCGCCTGATCCGGGATCTGCGCATCCACCAAATAGTGCGTGAAGCCGAGCGCCACCCCGAGGATGAGCATCACACCGCCGACTAGCAGGCCGCACTCGGTCATCACCCGCGGCACATCGCGGAAAACATGGAGATCGCGGTGGATTACCACGGCCACGAAAAACGTGTACACCGCGGTGAGCGCAGCCGCCTCGACCGGCGTGGCGAAGCCGCCGAAAAGCGCCACCAGCGCCACCACCGGCACGAGCAGTTCCCACTTCGCCGACCAGATCGACCCGAGCGCCTCGCGCCGATCGAAGGCCTGCCGGCCGGCATCGCCCGCCTTGCGCCCTTCGTAAAGCCCCCACGCGATCGTCAACAGCACGAGCAACACGCCCGGCAGCAGGCCGCCCAGAAAAATCTCCTCCAAGCTGATGCTCACGCCGCTGCCCGGCGCGCTGGCGATGATCGCGTAGAGGATTGGCGGCAGGCAGGGAGGAAACAGCATGCCGAGCGAACCGGCGCCCGTGAGCAATCCCAGCGAGGAGCGTTCGGAGAATTTCGCCGCCAACAACACCGGCATAAGCACGCCGCCCAACGCAAGGATCGTCGCCCCGGAGCCGCCGGTGAACGACGTGAAGAAGGCGCAGACCAGCGCCACCGCGATCGCCGGCCCGCCGCGCATCCACCCGAAGAGCGCGAGGAAAAGGCGCACCAGCCGCTTCGCCGCGCCGCTCTCGGCGAGGAAATAACCGGCGAGCGTGAACAACGGGATGCTCGGCAGCGACGGGTTCACGGTGAGCTGGTATTGTTTCAGCAGCGCGCCCGTCACCGGCTCGCCTGCAGTCCAGAGTAGAATCAGCGCCGCGCCGCCCAACGCCGTGAAGATCGGCGCGCCCAGCGCCACCGAGACGAGCAGCACGATCATCGCCGGCCAGCGCAGCGGCTCCGGGTCGATCTCCCGGCCGTTCACCACCAGCACCACCGCGAGAAACGCCGCCGCGAGCGCCAGCGTCGCCACTTTCCACTGCCAACGCTCCGCCGCATGCCAGACCAGGCGCACGGCGATCAGCGCGAAACCGACGACCATCAGCAGCTGCACGACCCACACCGGCACGCCGTAGGCGAAGATCTTGCCGAGCTGCCGCTGCGACAGCACGAAATCCCAGCTCGCCACCGCCAGCGCCGTGCTCACCGCGGCCGCGAAACCGTAGCCGACGACCCGCGAGAACGTGAGCACGCCGCCCTTGAACCACTGCGCCGCCGCCGAGAGCGCGAGCAGCCGGTTGTCGCGCGCCGCGATCGCGCCGCCGAGCATGCCCACCGCGAGCACGAGGTGCTGCACCAGCGTCGTCGACGCCGTCACCCCCACCATACCGCACGAGCGGAGCACGATCTCCAGCACGGGCAGCAGCATCATCACGCCCAGCGCGAGCACCACGACGAGGTTCTCGCCGCGGCGGATGACTTGGAGCCAAGGTGGCAGGCTGGTCGGTTCGGAGCCGGAAACTTCGGGAAGCGGAGCGGACATGGGACGAAGGCGATGGCGAAAGGAGAAACGCCACGCTGCCACGAGCCCGCCGCCCAGTGCAATCGCGGGTTTGCGGCCGATGCGCTGAACGAAACGCAGGTCGTCCCTCCCGGGCGCCCCGGCCGGCGCCGCGCCCGCATCGATGCGGGCGCGACCACGAACGGGGCGTGCTTATGTAAGCAGCGCCCTACGCCTTGCTGCCCGGGTGCTGCCGCACGGCGTCGATGAACGCGTTCACGTTCGCCGTGCTCACACCGGGGGGCATGCCGCCGCCGCACGAGAAGACCAGGCGCGATTTGTCCGGCATGGCGTCGAGCATGGCGGTCGTGGCCGCGAAGACGCCGGCGGGATCCGCCTTCGCGAGCACGTCGCGCGGCGGGAGATTGCCGACGAGGGTGACTTGGTTCTGCGTGAGCTCCTTGAGCTCGTTGAGCGTCACCTCGAAGCCCATGTTGAAGAAGTTCACGTTCATCTCCGGCAGGATCGGCGCGCAGGTCTTGCACGGCGCGTCGTTGTGGAGGAAGCGAACGGATACGCTGGGGTCGTAGAGCTCCTTGAAGAGCGGCAGGCCGAAGGTGCGAAACTCGTCCTCGCCCATGAACCCGATGATGTCGTCGAGCATGAAGATGCCGTCGATCGAGGGGAACGTCTCGCGCTGGAGCGTGAGCCACGCCTTCAGGTAGTCGGTGATCTTGCGCAGGAGCAGCTCGGCCTTGTCGGGCTCCATCATCATCAGGGTGAGGAACTCCGTCGTGCCCATCAGGTAGCTGGCGATGTTCAGCGGGCCGCGTGCGACGGCGAAACGGATCTTGTGGCCGGCGGCCTCGATGTGCGGCTGGGCGAGCTTGAGGCGGTTGAGCACGAAGGGCGCGAAGCCGTCGGTGTGCGGGTCCGGCACGATCAGGTCGTCGATATCCTGCGACGTGCGGATGATCTTGTGCGCGTGGGGGAACTCGTTCGCCGGGAAACTGCAGCGCGCGCCGAACGCCGACGGCTCCGTGCACATGCCCACCTCCGACCAGAACCCGGGCAGGAACAGCGCGTCCGGGAACGTGCGCAGGGCCTTGAGGTTGGCCTCCAGCCAGAGCGCGTCGTTGGTGAAGTAGTCGAGGATCCGCACGCCGTGCCAGTTCGGCAGCCACGGGCAGTCGATGATGAAACCGACGGGCAGCGGGTGCTGCGTCTCGCCCTTGATCGTCTTGAGCAATGCGTCCCATTGGGAGTCTGTCATGATGGTGTCCTCGATATTTGGAGTTATTGAACTTCGAAAAAGCAGGCCGAACCGTCCCGGGTGAGCCGCGGTTCCGGTGCAGGACTCGATCCACGCGAGCGATGACGCGCAACCACCGGTCGCTCCCCGGAGGGGCGGGGTTTATCCCCGCCAAGCGGCCGGCGCAGACATGGCGGGCGTAAAGCCCGCCCCACCATCGGAGGAGCTACCGCCTTCATCGGTGCGCCCCTCCGCCACCGTTCGTGCCCCGCCGCTCGTGGTAGCGCCGATAGGTGCAGTCGCGCACGGTGCAGACATCGCACAGGTAATCGGAATGTTTCACCGCGGCGCCCACGCCGATGATCCCGCTCACCGACTTCACCGGGTGCATGAGCGCGGACTCACCGAGCGTGATCCCGCAGAACTCCGCCGGCAGCAGCGCGAAGAGCGCGTGCTGCTCCGCGACCGACCAACCGCAGTAACCCGGACTGTAGCGGTTGGTGATCCGCCAGCCGCGCCGCGCCATCTCCAGCTCGATGCGATCGTGCAGCCGGTCGGCCAGCGCCTCCGCCACCGCGGAGCCCACGGCATCGGCGATAAAGCCCAGCGCAGGATCGTGCGCCATCTGCTCGCGCGCCCACTCCTCCAGCGCCGGCCCGATCGTGCAGGCGAACACCGCCGCACGCTCCGCCCGTCCCAACGCTCCGGCGACAATCTTCTGCGTCGCAAACACCGTGCCGCCGACCGTCAGCGCATCGAAACGCCCCTCCGCGCGCCCGGCCTCGACGAGCCGGTAGCCCGCCCGAGGCAGGCAGCGGCGCGCCGCCTCCGCGAGCGCCACATCGAGCAACTCGCCGAAATGCTCCGGCATCGCGCCGTCGCGGTAGCCGAGCACGCCCACAATCCCCTCCCGCTCGACCGCGAGGTCGCCGAAGCCAAACGCAAGCTCCGCCGCCTCCGCCCGTAGCGGAACGGTTCCCGTTCCATCCGGAAGCGAAACGCTTCCGCTACCCGGACAACGAGACTCGCGGCGGTTGGTCATCGTTACGCTTCGTTTCCTTCTGTGGAGTTCGGTTGTCCGCCTTCAGTCCTCCGGTCGCCTTCAGCGCCCGCGAATCCTCTCCGCGATCGCGCGGATGTGCGCCGGGCCGGTGCCGCAGCAGCCGCCCACAAGGTTCGCCCCCGCGGCGATGAGTTCGTCGACCCGCGCGGCCATGTCCGCCGGCGATTCCGGGAACACCGTCCTGCCGTCGACGTAGAGCGGTTTGCCGGCGTTGGCGTGGACGAGGACCGGCGTCGTCGCATCCACCCGGCGGATCGCACGCACGATCTCGATCATCTGCTCGAAACCGTTGCCGCAATTGGTGCCGATGATGTCCGCGCCCGCTTCCTTCACCGCCTCGGTCATCTCCTCCGGCGACACACCCATCATCGTGCGGAACTCGCCGGCCGGTGTCTTCTCGAACGTGAATGTGCACGCGACCTCCAGTCCCGTCACCGCTTTCGCAGCACGGATCGCGAGGCAGGCCTCGTCGAGGGCGGAGAAGGTCTCGAGGCAAAGGCCGTCGGCCCCGCCCTTCTTCAGCGCGGCCGCCTGGATGGCGAAACCCTCCGCGAGCGTCTCCTCATCGACCTCGCCCATCATGAGCATCACGCCGGTCGGGCCCATCGAACCGAGCACGAAGTGGTCGTCGCCGGCGGCGGCACGCGAGATCGCGGCGGCGGCCTCGTTGAGCTCGGCCGCGCGTTCGGCCAATCCGAAGGCGGCAAGCTTGTGCGGCGTGCCACCGAAGCTGTTGGTGAGAATCAGATCCGCCCCGGCGGCGATGTAGCTCTCCGCGATCGCGGCGACATCGGCCCGGCGGGTCACGTTCCACAACTCCGGGCATTCGCCGGGTTGGAGTCCGCGTTGATAGAGGAAGGTGCCCCAGGCGCCGTCGGAGACCAGCGGACGTCCGCGGCGGAGTGCTTCAAGGAGGGATTTCATGGTGACAGAAACGGGAGAATGAGTTCGGAGGGTGAACCACTGGCGCACACTAATGATCAGAATGTGGAAACCGCTGATGGACGCTGATGGGCGCTAATCCGGAGACTGGATCCTCCGAGGTAGGGATGGCGCTCCGCGCCGTCCGTCCGCTGGGCGGACCCGGCGAGGCCGCCGCCACTTTCCCGAGCCCGCCCTTTGGTCCGAATTTCATTAGCGTGAATCAGCGTCGATTAGCGGTTCAAGATTCTGGAAACACACGAGCGGACCTGAGGCATGAGTCGCAGACCAGCGCCCGTCTTCCGCATTAGTGTCCATTCGTGTGCATTAGTAGTTCCTTACCTCCGAAAACTCCGCTCGCCCGGCCGTGCCGAGCACGGCCGGCTCACACCGCGGCCACGTATTTGGTGAGGAAGGCGGCGGCGCCCTGCGGGTCCGGCGCGTAGCCGTCGGCGCCCATCTGCGCGGCGGCCTCGGCGGAGAGCGGCGCACCGCCGACGATGACCACCGTACTGGGAAACTGGGTTTTGATCTCCTTCACCGTGGCGGCCATGTTGCCCATGGTCGTGGTGAGCAGCGCGCTCAGGCCGACGACGCAGCCGGGGTTGTTGCGGATGGCGTCGAGGAATTTCGCCGGCTTCACGTCGATGCCGAGGTCGAGCACCTCCCAGCCGTTACCGGCCACGACCATCGAGACGAGGTTCTTGCCGATGTCGTGCAGGTCGCCCGCGACCGTGCCGAGGACGAACTTGCCCTTCGGCTTCACCGTGCCGGCGGCGAAGAACGGCTTCAGGTGGGCCATCACGGCGTTCATCGCCTTCGCGGCCATGAGCAGCTCGGGCACGAACGCCTCGCCGCGGCCGAACTTCGCGCCGATGCGCTGCATGCCCTCGTTGCAGGAGGCGAGAATCACCTCGGGGCCGACGCCGCCGGCGATCGCCTGCTTGGCCAGTTCGTCGGCGCCCTCCTGCCCTTTGAGATCTTTGGGATAGGGCGAAGCGAGGTTCACTTTGCCGCGTTCGATGCAGACGGTGATTTTGGCGACGAGTTCGTTCATTGGGGAAGGGCTGAAATCAGGGTGGAGCGGAGGCGGAGGACAGCGCAAGACGGCAAACTGGCGGCCGTCACGCGCCCGCGGCGTTGCGCCCGAGCAGGCGGTCGACCTTGGCGCGGATGGTGGCGGCGTGCTCGGGCACGTGGAGCGTGTCGCATTCCGTACCCAAAATAAACGGATGCCCGCTCCCGGCCATGCGCGCGGCGAGCTCCTCGGCCTGTTCCCCGACCCGCGCGACCGGCATGGTGTCGTCGGAGTAGAACAGCTTCGACGGCAGGTTGCCGTAGAGCACGGTGTCGTGCGGCACGCGCGCGGCGTCCTCCCACAGCCGGCGCGAACTGCCGAGGCTGAGCAGGCTGGGCCGCAGGGAGCCGAAAGCATCAAGCATCGTGTCGGTGATCTCCCCGCAGCAGTGGAACAACAGATCTGCGCCCCGGCTCGCCAGCAGCTCGGCCACGAGGTGGTTGGGGCGGAGCACGCACCGTTCGAAGATGTCGCTGCCGCCCGCGAGTTGCAGCGGCGAGAAATAGACCTGGTTGGCCGCCGGCTCCGCGATGAACACCGCCCGCGCGCCGGCCTCGAGGGCCCGCTCCACCTGCACCAGCACACACGCGAGACTCAGCTCCAGACACGCCTCGAGGAGCGCCACGCTCTCGTCCTCCTCGGCGGCGACACCCGAGCCGGCCAGACACACCGGCGTGATCGGATCCGCCATGAGTTTCGTCGTGAGCGAGAACGGCCCGATGCACATGCCGATCGGCAGCAGTCCGGGCTGTTGCCGCACGAAGTCGATCGCGCGCAGGTTCGCGGTCACCCGCTCGCCCGGCGCCGTGCCGCGCAACTGCCGGGCAAACGCGTCGCGTTGTTCCCGCGACGGCGCCTTCTCGAAGTGAAACTTGTCCGCCGCCTCCGGTGCCACGCCGAAGAACCGGAGCAGCTCGGTCTTCTCCAGCCGCAGATCCATCAGCGGGAACGCCAGCGGCGTGCCGAACCGCTCCGCCGCCGCCGCGATCACCGCGCCGAGCTGGGCACCATCGCGCACGATCGCCGCGGCGTTGTCGCATTGGTGCAGGATCAAATCGGTTCCGATGGGCACACGATGGCCGAGGGAAGCCAGTTCAAGCAGGCGGGCGCGCAGCATGTTCGACGCAAAAAGTTGCAGGGTGAAGAAAGCCGGGCGGCACGGATTCGGGGTGGCCCGCGCCGCAGACCGCTCTCGATTACGTGCCGGCCCCGGCTCGAACAAGCGGCCCACCGGTCCACGTGGACAAACCGCACTGCCCCGGCCACCGACGCCGAACTTCGCCCGCTAAGAATCTTTACTGCTTTCCCGCTACGTCGGTAAGACCTTGTCGCTCATCCGCGATGTCCGCTCCGGTTCCGACCGTCTCCTTCAGCATCGATCAACCCGCCAACTGGCGCCTCACCGCGCCCGCGTTGGAGATTTCCGGCTGGCTGTATCCCGCGGGTGAGGCGGTCTGCGTCGACGTCCGCGCGCGCGTCGACAAACGCGTCTTCCTCGGTCTCTACGGACTCGATCGCGACGACCTCGTCGCGCGGTTCCCGGGCAACCTCGCCGCACGGCGCAGCGGCTTCCGCATCGCCGCCCAGGTCTGGACCGGGGCCCGCGCCGTCGCGCTCGACTGGCAGGACGCCACGGGCGAGTGGCGGGAGTTCTTCCGCGCCGAGCTCGATCTCGCCGCGTTGCCGACCACCGCGCGCGCGCCAAAGGTCCTGCAGACCGCCTACGTCTACGAGACGCTCCACCACCTCTACCGCGCGTGCCACGGCGCGTCGTTTTTCGCGATGTGTCGCGAGGCCGATCGCATGCTGCGCGAAGTCCTCGTCTTCACCACCGAGGTGCCGCGCGGCGACGGGTTCCACGGTTTCATCGAGACGCCCGGCTACTGGCTCCAGGCGCAGTACGACAAGTTCCGCGTCACCGGTTGGACCTTCGGCATCGGCTTCGACATCGCCCGCCTCCACGCCACCACCGGCGTCGGCGCCGGCAACCGCCTCATCTACCCGAAGGAGCGGCAGGATGTCGCCGACGGCCACCCCGAGCACGCCAACGCCCTGCGCGCCGGCTTCTACGGCCTCGTCGATGTGCGCGCCGATCTTCCCGGCCCCGCGCACCTGCGGATCTACGCCGACCAGCCCGACGGCCAGCGCCTGCTCGTCTTCTCCCGCCGCATGTTTCTCGACCGGCGCGACGAGCACAGCGGGCCCGTGCCGGTCTTCCGCCCCTGGAAATTCTGGCTCTGCAAACTCGCGCTGCTGCGCGGCGCGTACCTCGGCCGCTTCAAGCTCCAGGACTGGAAGTATCCGTTCTCCGAGATCAACCGCCTCCGCGCCAACCTCGACCGCAGCCTCGGCCGCACCGTCGGCGCTCCGCCGCCGCCGGCCGTCGTCGTCCGCCGCAGCCAGCAGGATCCCTATTCGCGCTGGGTCTGGCACAACCGCCCCACGCCGCGCCTGCTGGCATCACTTTCCGGTGACGCCGCGCAGGCCGTCGCCGCCGGCGGACCGCTGATCAGCGTCCTCGTCCCCGCCTACAACACCCCCGAGCGTTACCTGCGGGAGCTCCTCGATTGCCTCCGCGCGCAGCTCTACCCGCGCTGGGAACTCTGCATCGCCGACGACGCCTCCCCGCAGCCCACGTCCGCGCGATCCTCGAGGAGGCCGCCCGGAGCGACCCGCGCATCCGCCCCGTCTTCCGCAAGGAGAACGGCCACATCTCCCGCGCCACCAACTCCGCCCTCGAGGTCGCCACCGGCGAATTCGTCGCCCTCCTCGACCACGACGACCTCCTGCCGCCCGACGCGCTCCTGCACGTCGCCCAGGCCGTGCTCACGCATCCGACCTCCGGATATCTCTACACCGACGAAGACAAGATCGACGACACCGGCCGCCGCTTCGACCCGCAGTTCAAGGGCGACTGGTCGCCGGAGATGGCGATCACGCACAACTACACGCACCATCTCACCGTCATCCGCCGCAGCGTCGTCGACGCCGTCGGCGGCCTCCGCCCCGAGTTCAACGGCGCGCAGGACATCGACCTCTTCCTGCGCTGCTTCGAGCGCATCCAGCACGAGGACGTCGTCCACGTGCCCTTCGTCTGCTACCACTGGCGCGCGCACGCCGAGAGCACCGCCTCCCGCGGCGACCAGAAGGGCTATCTCTTCGACGCCGCGCGCCGCGCCATCGCCGAGGCCTGCCAGCGCCGCGGCCTGCGCGCCGAACCGATGCTGCCCGAGTGGGCCACGCGCTACGCCTGCTGCCTGCACCAACTGCGTTGGGACGCCGCCATCCTGCGCGAGAATCCCGTCACCATCGTCATCCCGACGAAGAATCGCGGCGAACTGCTCGCGCGCTGCCTCGACTCTCTCGCCCGCACCACACCGCACGAAAGCGTGCAGGTGATCGTCGTGAACGACGGCTCCGACGAGCCCGCCACGCTCGAGCTGCTCCGCTCTCTCCCTGCGCGCGCCGACCTGCGCTGCACCGTGCTCGACCTTCCGGCCGATCCCACGGGCTTCAACTACTCGCGCCTCGTCAACGCCGGCTCCGCCCGCGCCGACACCCCGCTGCTGCTCCACCTCAACAACGACGTCGAGGCGCTGCGCCCCGGCTGGCTCGAGGAACTCGCCGGCTGGCTCACCGTGCCGGGCGTCGGTGTGGCTGGCGCGAAGTTGCTTTATCCCGACAGCACGATCAACCACGCCGGCATCGGCCTGAGCCGCCACGACCGCCTGCCGCACACGCTCTTCGAACGCGAGCCCTCCGAGGATCTCGGGCTGCTCTTCCTCCCGCACGCCGCGCGCAACGTCGCCGCCGTCACCGGCGCCTGCGTGCTCACGCGCACCGCGCTCTACCGCGAGCTCGGCGGTTTCGACGAGACCGCTTTCCGCGTCGCCTACAACGACGTCGACTTCTGCCTGCGCGCCTGGGAGCGCGGCCAGCGCGTGGTCGTCACCCCGCAAGCCGTGCTCCAGCATGTCGGCAGCGCCTCCCGCGGCCGCGAGTACACCGAGAAGGAGCACCTCGCCTTCGTCGCCCGCCACGGCGCGCACCGCGATCCGTTCCTCAGCGACACCTACGACTTCCCGCCCGCCGCCCCGCGCCTCAATCCCTACCATTACCAGTATGCCGGTGACCGGTTTCCAGTCGCCAGTAACCAGGCACCCGCCCACCGCCCACCTTCCTCCAGCCTCTCGCCTCTCGCCTCTCGCCTCTCGCCTCCCGCCTCTCGCCCCCTCCGCCTCCTCCTCGTCACCCACAACCTCAAGTTCGAGGGCGCGCCGATCCTCCTCTTCGAGCAAGCCCGTCACCACGTCACGGTTGCCGGCGTGAGCGTTCGCGTCGTCTCGCCCGAGGACGGTCCGTTGCGCGCGCGCTACGAGGCACTCGGCATCCCAGTCGAAGTCTGGGAAACCTCCACCATCCTCACCGCGACCGACGCCGCGCAGTGCGATGCCGCCATTGCCGCGCTCGCCGCCGCACACCCGTTGCCGGATGTCGATCTCGTCGTCGGCAACACCGTCCTCACCTTCTGGGCCGTCCCGTTCGCCGCGCGGCTCAACAAACCCTCGCTGCTCTACGTCTACGAGAGCTGCACGCTCGACAAGCTCTTCGCCCGCGCCGGCCTGCCCGCGCGTCTGCGCGAACCCGCCGAGGCCGCGCTGCGCGACGCCACCCGCGTCTGCTTCGCCGCGCGCGCCACCGAAGCTGTTTTCCAGGAGCAAAACCACCACGACAACTTCCGGCTCGTGCCCAGCTCGGTCGACCTCGCGCGCATCGAGCAGTTCGTCGCCTCGACCGACCGCGCCGAGCTCCGCCGCAGACACGGCATTCCCGCGGACGTGCCGCTGGTCATCAACGTCGGCTCCGTCTGCGAGCGCAAAGGCCAGCACATCTACCTGCGCGGCATCGATCGCCTGCGCAAGGAGTGGCCCACCGCCTTTCCCGGCAAACCGTTCCCGCTCTTCCTCATCATCGGCGCGCGCGACGGCCTCTACCTCGAAAGCATCCAGCAGGACATCGCCCTGCTCGGCCTCGACGAGGTGCGCGTGCTCGCCGAGCGCGGCGACATCGACGACTTCTTCCGCATGGCCGATCTGCTCGTCTGCACGAGCTTCGAGGAATCGTTCCCGCGCGTGCTGCTCGAGGCGATGGCGTTTGGTGTCCGAATCGTGAGCACAGACGTCTTCGGCATCCCCGAGATGCTCGTCGCCAACGACGAAGCGCACCTCATCCCCGCCGGCGACCCGGCAAAACTCGCCGCCGCACTTGCGACGGCGCTGGGCGAGCACTTCGCCGGCGACGACTGGATGGTCTCGATGGCCCGGGCGCGCGTGCACCGCCACTTCGACACCACGCGCCTCCTGCTGCTCCACCTCGCGCTCTGCCGCGAAGCCGCCTTGGGCTGACGATGAGCACCTCCGACCAACGAACCGCACGCCTGCGCGTGGGACGCGGCTTCAGCCCGTCCCGCCCGGCTCCGTGCTCGCCCCCCTCCGTGAACACCGTCTGCCGGGTCGCCCTGAAGGGACGACCTACGCTCCGGATCGCCTGCAAGCAGGCTCCTACCCGCTGCCGCCTTCGCGTCCCTTCGCGTACCTTCACGGTTCCCTCCGTCATTCCCTCACTCCCTTTCTCCGTCTGCGTCACATGATCGAGACGCCCCACGCCACCTTCCACCTCGACGCTCCCGCTCCCGGCGACACGCCGCCGGCCGGTCGCACCATCCTGCGCGGCTGGCTCGTCGCCAAACCCGGGGCACACTTCGTCGATCTGCGCGCCCGCGTCGGCCAGCGTGTCTTCCCCGGCCTCTACGGGCTCCCGCGCCCGGACCTCGCCGCCTTCTTCAAGGCCCGCGAGCCGCGCCTGCTCGCCGCCTTCGAGCAACCCGTCGTGCTCGCGCCCGGCCCGAACTCGATCGTTCTCGAGGCCTGCACGCTCGCGGGCGAATGGCTCGCCGTCCACACCGTCGCACTCACCGCCGGCCCGGCCCCGATCCCGCCGAATCCAACGACCGAGCACGCGCCGCTGCGCGCCGTCGAGTTCGCGCGCGCCGTCCAGCTGCTGCTCCGCCGCGCCGCCGGCGAGTCGCACCCCGACTGGCCCACGCTCGCCACCGAACTCGCCGCCGCCCTGCCCCACCCGTCGACCGCGCGCTTCGCCCACGCGCCGTTCCACGCGCACTTCGACGAGCCCGCCGCCCTCGCCCGCGGCGCCTTCGGCCGCGTCAATCTCATCGGCTGGCTCTTCCACGAGACCGAGGCGGTCCGCCGCGTCTTTGCGACCTTCGACCTGCAGACCGTGCAGGAACTGAAACCAGCCGGCGACTACGCCGGCGTGCCGGAGCGCTTTCCCCAGTTTGCGAGCGCCAAGAACTGCCGCTGGAAGGGCTTCGTCGACTGCCCCGCGCAGCTGCCGCAGCCGCGCACGCTCCGTCTCTATGCCGAGCTGGCCGACGGCACCTGGCACCTCTGCAACGTCCAGCACACGCTGCTCTGGGACGTCGAAACCGAGAAGCGCGGCTACCCCCGCTTCGCCCACGCCACCTTCCTCCACGCCGCCTGGGCGCTGCACGCGGCGCTGCGCCGCCGGCGGGTCCCCGTCGAGAGTCTCCGCGCGCTCCTCCCCGAGCTGCGGCCGGTCTGGCAGTCGTTCCACGCGCTCGCACCGCGCCGGGGTCCGTCGCTGGGCGGATTGTCCGGTGAGCTCTACGCTTCCGACCCGGCGCAGGCGGATCCGCGTCGCCTGTTGTTGGTCACGCACAACCTCAACCTCGAGGGCGCGCCGCTCTTCCTCGCCGAGTTCGCCGCATTCTGCCGCCGCACGGGCCGGCCAGAGATCACCGTCGTCACGGGTCGCGACGGCCCGCTGCGCCCCCGCTACGAGCAGCTCGGCGCAACCATCCGCGTGGTCGACCTCGAGCCGCTCGCCCGCGCCACCACCCCCGCCGCGCAGAACAACGCACTGCGCGCCGTCCTGCGCGCGGTCGATTTCGCCGCCTGCGACCTCGTCGTCGCCAACACGCTCGCCAGCTACTGGGCGATCCACGCCGCCCGCGCCGCCCGCCGGCCGTCGCTCTTCTACATCCACGAAAGCACCACGCCGGCGGCGTTTTTCCACGGTCGCAATCCGGCCGCCCTGCCGGGCATCGAACAGGCCTTCGCCGCGGCCACCCGCGTGTCGTTCCTCACCGCCGCCACTCGACGCTACTACACCGCGTTCTCCGACGGCGCCAACTACCGCATCACCCCCGGCTGGATCGACCTGCGCTCGCTCGATGCCCTCCGCGCCTCGCGCCGGCGCGACGACCTCCGCCAACGACTTGGTCTCGCACCCGACGAGCGTCTCGTGATCAACCTTGGCACCGTCTGCGACCGCAAGGGGCAGATCCTCTTCGCCCGCGCCGTCGACCTGCTCTGCCGCCGCTACCCGGCCGCCGAGAAAGTCCGTTTCCTCATGGTCGGCGCCCGCGACACGACCTACGACCACGACCTCGCCGCCCAGCTCGGCATCCTCGGCCGGTCCAACATTGCCGTCCTGCCGGAGAGCGAGGACGCCGCTGCATTCTACGGCGCGGCCGATGTCTTCGTCTGCTCCAGCTTCGAGGAGTCGTTCCCGCGCGTGATCCTCGAGGCGATGGCGTTCTCGCTGCCGATTATCAGCTCCGCCGTGCACGGCGTGCCCGAGATTGTGCGACACGACGAGGAGGCCGTCCTCGTGCCGCCGGGCGACACCTGGGCCCTCGCCGAGGCGCTGGAGCAGATCCTCGCGCAACCCACCTGGGCCGCCCAGCTCGGCCAGCGTGCCCGCCGCCGCCTCGAACAAACCTTCACCACCGAACGCGTGCAACCGCTCCACCTCGCCCTCGCCCGCGAAACCGCCGCCGTACAGGTATGACCCCCACCCGAGCCAACTCGCCTGCGCGTGGGGCGGTGCTTCAGCCCGCCCCGGCCGATACCATGCTCGCACCACGTTCGAGAACAACCCCCGCCAAGTCGCCCTGAAGGGACGACCTACGCCCAGAATCACCTGCAAGTAGGCTCCTGCCTTCATTCATTAGCGTCGATCAGCGTCCATTAGCGGTTTCTTCTTCCGTCTCCCGATGTCCTCCGACTGGCAACACGCCCTTGAGCTTCACCCCGCCGACTGGCGTTTCCCCGCCGGCCAGTCGTGGATCGCTGGCTGGCTGGTCTCTCGCTCCGGTCGCGCCCCGGCCGATGTCCGCGTCTGGATCGACCACCGGCCGTTCCTCGGGCTCTGCGCCCTGCCGCGACCCGATGTGCAACAAGCCGTCGCCGGCCGCGCCGACGCCCCCAACGCGGGCTTCTCCTTCCTCCTCGCGCCCCACCGCGGCGCGCGTCACCTGCGACTCGAAGTGTGCGATCTCTCCGGCCGCTGGGAGGAATTTGCGCAACTCGCCATCACCAGCGCCGACGACGCCCCGGCCGCGCCCGTCGAGCCGGCGCCCGACTACGCCGCCCTGCTGCGGCAACTGCTCCAAGCCCACCGCCGCCACCCGGCCGCTCCCCTCTCCGTCCTCGCTGCCGACGTTGTCGCCGAACAGCGGGCACAGCCGCTCGACACCGAGCCGAACCCGCCGTTCTGGGGCAAACTCGAGGAACCCACCGCCACCGGCCGCCTGAAGTACGGCCGGCTCACCGTCACCGGCTGGCTCGCCCACCAGGAGCGCACCATCACCGCGCTCACCGCCGTGCTCGACCCGCAGTCGCCGATCCCGCTCCTGCATGGCCAGCCGCGCCGCGACGTCGCCGGTGTCTTCGCCGCTCTGCGCGGCACGGAGCGTTCGCAATTTCTCGGCAACGTCGACCTGCCTGCCGGCCTGCCGTTGCCCGCCGCGCTCCGAATCTTCGCGACGCTCGACAACGGCCACACCGAACTCGTCTTCACCCGCCGCTTCCGGCCCGACAT
>JAHFTC010000014.1 GCA_023269585.1 Opitutaceae bacterium | reverse complement strand
TCGGCGAGTTCGATGGACTCGGGGCTGGTGCCGATGACGTTGACGCCGTTGGCCTTCAGCGCGGTGGCGAGGTTGAGCGGGGTCTGGCCGCCGAACTGCACGATCACGCCCTGGCACTGCTCCTGTTCGTAGATCTCGAGGACATCCTCGAGGGTGAGCGGCTCGAAGTAGAGGCGGTCGGAGGTGTCGTAGTCGGTCGAGACGGTCTCGGGGTTCGAGTTGACCATGACGGTCTCGTAGCCGAGCTCGCGCAGCGCGAAGGAGGCGTGGACGCAGCAGTAGTCGAACTCGATGCCCTGGCCGATGCGGTTGGGGCCGCCGCCGAGGATCATGATCTTCGGGCGCGTGCTGCGGATGACCTCGTTCTCGTCGCCGTAGGAAGAGTAATAATACGGAGTGAAGGCCTCGAACTCGGCGGCGCAGGTGTCGACGAGGCGATAGGTGGTGTTCACGCCCAGTTTGCGGCGGTGTTCGCGCACCGTCTTCATCGGCGCGCCGCAGAGGTGGGCGAGCTGGGCGTCGGAGAAGCCGGCGGACTTCACGCGGCGCAGGGTGAGTGGGTCGAGGTCGGCGAGGAGCTTGGCCTTGAGCAGGTCCTCCATCTCGGAGATCTCCTTGAGCTGCTCGAGGAACCACGGGTCGATGGCGGTGATCTCGAAGATGCGCTGGACGGAGAAGCCCGCCTTGAAGGCGTAGCGGATGAAGAAGGGACGTTCGGCGTTGGGCGTGCCGAGGCGGGCGATGATGGTCTGCTCGTCGGGCAGGTCGTAGTCGCCGAACTTGCCGCCGCCGCCGAAGCCGCGGGCGCCGATCTCAAGCGAGCGCAAGGCCTTCTGGAACGACTCCTTGAAGGTGCGACCGATGGCCATGGCCTCGCCGACGGACTTCATGGCCGAGGTGAGGGTGGTGTTGGCGCCGGGGAACTTCTCGAAGGCGAAACGAGGGATCTTCGTCACCACATAGTCGATCGTCGGTTCGAAGCTGGCGGGCGTCTCCTTGGTGATGTCGTTGCGGATCTCGTCGAGCGAGTAGCCCACGGCGAGCTTGGCGGCGATCTTGGCGATGGGGAAGCCGGTGGCCTTCGAGGCGAGCGCGGAGCTGCGGGAGACGCGCGGGTTCATCTCGATGACGACCATGCGGCCGGTCTTCGGGTCGATGGAGAACTGGATGTTGGAGCCGCCGGTCTCGACGCCGATCTCGCGGATGACGGCGAACGACGCGTCACGCATCGCCTGATACTCCTTGTCGGTGAGCGTCATCGCCGGGGCGACGGTGATGGAGTCGCCGGTGTGCACGCCCATCGGGTCGAAGTTCTCGATGGAGCAGATGACGACGCACTGGTCCTTGTGGTCGCGCATGACCTCCATCTCATACTCCTTCCAGCCGAGCAGACATTCCTCGATGAGAACTTCGTGGGTGGGCGAGGCCTCGAGGCCGCCTTGGACGATGGTGTCGAACTCCTCGCGGTTGTACGCGATGCCGCCGCCGGTGCCGCCGAGGGTGAAGCTCGGGCGGATGATGAGCGGGAAAATGCCGATGAAGTCGGCCGCGGCGCGCGCGGCGTCGAGGGTGTGGACGGTGCGGGACTTGGCGACGTCGAGGCCGATCTTGATCATCGCGTCCTTGAAGAGCTGGCGGTCCTCGCCCTTGGCGATGGCGGGGGGCTTGGCGCCGATCATCTCCACGCCGTGTTTCTCCAGGACGCCGAGCTTGTCGAGCTCCATGGAGAGGTTGAGCGCGGTCTGGCCGCCGAGGGTGGGCAGGAGGGCGTCGGGTTTCTCGACCTCGATGATGCGCTCGAGCATCTCGACAGTGAGGGGCTCGATGTAGGTGACATCGGCGAACTCCGGGTCGGTCATGATCGTGGCCGGGTTGGAGTTCACGAGCACGACGCGGTAGCCTTCCTCCTTCAGGGATTTGCAGGCTTGGGTGCCGGAATAGTCGAATTCACAGGCCTGCCCGATGATGATGGGCCCTGCGCCGATGATGAGGATGGTTTCGAGGTCGGTGCGCTTCGGCATGGCAAAATTTTGCGGAGCGTGGAAAGCGCCGCAGGGCGGCGCAAGCGGGAAGTCGACGGGGAGGGATTTGCGACAAAGAACCCCGGGGTGAAAAACGCCCCGGGGTTGATAAGTAGGAGGATGGGCGGCGGTGCCGCGAGAACGGCGGACGAGAGCCGCGCGGTGCTCAGCCGATCTTGGACGCCTCGATGCCCAGGATCTTGGCGGCCTTGGCCTTGTCGCCCCGGCAGGCCTTGAGGACTCGCTCGACGTAGGTCTTCTGTTCTTGGGCGAGGAAATCGGCGAGGGTTGGCAGGTCCTTGAGATCGCGCAGGCGCTCGGGCAATTGGGCGAGGGTGACGGTCTTGGTTTCCGCCTCCGAAACGATGCTCGACACCACTTGGCTGAGCTCGGAGATGTTGCCGGGCCAGCGATAGGCGGAAAGGGCGGCGAGCGCCTCGGGGGCGAACTCGATCTGTTTCGCGTCAAACTTCGGATTGGTGAGCGACGTGGCGAAATTCTTGAGCAACTGCGGCAGATCCTCGATGCGCTCGCGCAAGGCGGGAAGCACCAGGGGCAGCGCGCCGATCCGGTAGAAGAGTTCGTCGTGGAACTTGCCCTGATCGATGAGTTTCTCGAGATCCTCGGTGCTGGAGCAGCAGAGACGGAACGCGGTGCCGGCGCCGCGCAGCACGCCGACGAGGCCCTTCTGGATCGAAAGCGGGAGGGTGTTGATCTGCTCGAGGAAAAGAGTGCCGCCCTTGGCCTGTTCGATCCACGTGCCGCCTTGTCCCTGCGGACCAAGCAGTCCCTCGCGGAGTTCGGCCTCGGAAATCTGGGAGCAGTCGAAGCGGGCGAGGGGGCTGCCGGGTGGGCTGCCCTGCGCGTGGATGAGTTCGGCGATGACGCGCTTGCCGGTGCCGGGCTCGCCGACGATGAGGACCGGGGTCTTCGACGTGGTGAGTTTTTTGATCTGCGGGCCGATCTTCTTGATCTTCTTGCTCTCGCCGACGACGAAGGCTTCGAGTTGGTCGGCGGCGACGTTGTCTTCGCCATGCGAAGGGGCCGTTCCGGGGCCCGGCGACTGGGTCTTCTTGGCCCGGTTGATTCCGAGTTTCTTGAACTCGACGCCGCGTTTGAGCGCGGAGATGAGTTCATCGACCTTGAAGGGCTTCTGGAGGAAGTCGAAGGCGCCGGCCTTGAGCGCATCAAGGGCGTACGAGGTGCTGGCGTAGGCGGTCATCACGATGACGACGGCCTGCGCATCCATCTTCTTGATCTCACGCAGTAGGGAGATGCCGTCCATCGGGGCCATCTTCAGGTCGACGAGGACGAGATCGAACTTGTCGGCCTTGTAGCGTTCGAGCGCCTTGGTGCCATCGGTGGCGAAGGCGGCGGTGAACCCGATGGGTTGGATCACCGCTTCCAGCATCTCGTGGATGGAGGTGAGGTCGTCGACGATGAGGACCGAAGGCATGGTTACGAGGTAACGACAGGGTGCGCCCTAGGGCAAGCACAGGAGTCGCGACTTGATCCGCGGGGAGCGGGTCGCGCTACTTTCCGACGACATTGGCGAGGTTGAAGATCGGCAGGAACATCGCCATCACAATGCCGCCGACAAAGACGCCCAGGAAGCAGATCAGCAGCGGCTCGATCAACGAGGTGAGGGCGGCGACGGTGGCGTCGACCTCGGTGTCGAAGAAGTCCGCCACCTTGCTCATCATGCCGTCGACATTGCCGGTGGCCTCGCCCGCCCGGACCATGTGTTTCATCATGGGCGGGAAATAGGGGTTGGTGGCGAGGACATCGGAGATCTGGCCGCCCTGGCTGATGTGTTTGGCGATGTCGGAGCAGGCTTTTTCGATCTGGGTCTTGCCGCTGGCGGTGGCGACGATCTCCAGCGTGCGAAGAATTTGCACACCCGACCGCATGAGGGTCGCATAGGTGCGGCAGAATCGGGACAAGGCGATCTTGTGCGAGAGCGGCCCGAAGATGGGCGCGCGATGTATCAGTTGATCCTTCACTTCGCGGCCCCGCGGGGTGGCGATGAACTTCTGCCAGATTTTCCACGCGATATAGACGATGATACCGATGTGGAGGATGCTGATCTTGGTGAGGATGCCGGGGAAGCTGAAGTCGGGTTTGAGGAAATTGCTCACATCGATGAGCATTTGCGTCGGGAGCGGAAGCGCGGAGCCGAAGCTCGAAAACATCTCGGAGAAGACCGGGATGACGAAGACCAGCAGGACGTTAACGAGCACCACGGCCAAGCCGATGACCGCGATCGGATACGCCATGGCGGACTTCACCTTCTTGGTCAGCTTCACCGTCGCCTCAAAGTAGGCGGCGACCTTCTGGAGGATTTCCGCGAGATTGCCGGAGGCCTCGCCGGCCTCGACCATCGAAATGAAGAGCGAGTTGAAGCCCTTCGGGAATTTCTTCACAGCGGCCGAGAAGGAGCTTCCGGCCGAAATCTCCAAGCGCACCTCTCGGATGATCACGCGGAAGATGGGATCGTCCATTTGCTCCTGCAGCGCCTCGAGCGAAGAGACCAGCGGGAGGCCGGCGGCCAGAAGGGCGGCGAGCTGCGCGGTGAACACGGCGAGCGACTCGAGCGGAATCCGGTAGTTCTTGGCTTTCTTCTCATAGGCCTTCTGCTTCGCCATCGATTGCGATGTCGCGAAACTGAGCTTGGGCGATTTGTCGGGGTTGCGCGACGAGACAGCCGGGGTGGGGGTAGCCGAAGTCAGAAATGCCATGGTTGAGGCCTGGGTTGGAGGACGCGGAATAAGCCAGTAGGGGCCTGCGGGCGCAACCTCCGATCCGTAAAATCCGTTTCAACAAACCCGCCGGCACAGGGAGAAAACCCCAATGCCAGGCTCGCGGGATTCCTGCGCCGACGGCTTTCGCCGCAATGGGCGGGTCAGGGCTCTCTCTCGCTCAAAAACAGCACCGTGGCGGCTGGGCCCGCCCCCACGGAGATCGTGAGGGGGCGACTGGACAACGCCTTGCCATGCTCGCCCTCCAAGAACTCAAGCGTGGCCGGGTGGTCGCCCACCGGAAGCTTGAGCAATCCGAAGCCGAGGTACTGCGGCAGGTTGTCCCAGCAACGCGTGTCGGCCTCGGGCGTCGTCGCGGCCGAGACGATTTTGCTCAGGATGCCGACAGCGGCGAGGCCGCCGGTGAGCCCGTCGTGGCGGTGGCTGCGTGGCTGGTAGGCGCTGACCGCCGCCCCAATCAGCGCGACGTCGCCCACGGTGTCAGCCGTCTCCTTGAAGTCGGCCTTGTTGGCGAGGATGGTATCCATCAAGCGCCCTCCGCGGGTCGTGGCCTGGAACGTGAGATCGTCCTGCGGGCCGATGCGGACGGTGCGGCCGGCGACGTGGAGCACGGCGCTGCGGGCGCGGGCGGAGCCCGGCACGAAATGGAGCCGCTCGCCGTATTCGCCACCGCCATATTTTCTCGGGCCGCGGCCCAACTCGACGAAGACGAGCACGTTGGCCTCGGGGTCGAGCGGCGGCAGTGAGCCGGTGAAGTTCTGCTGCGCGCGCAGGAGCGAGTCCGCCCAGTCGATCTTGAGCCGGGCGCTGGCGAGGGCGTCGAGGAAGTCGGGAAGGACCCAGTCGCTCTTGTAGCCCTCGGCCGCATCGGCATCGAGGAGCTGTGCGGTGCGGTAGCAGGCACGGGCGTTGTCGGGCTCGCCGTCCATCCAGTAGAGGATGGCGCGGTAGAAATAGACCATTACCCGCTCATACGGTTCGCCGACGAACAGCTTTGTATCCTCGCGGTGGAACAGGCTGCGGGCCTTCGCCGCATCGGCGCGCGGCCCCAGGATGCCGCCTTGGGCGAGGATGGCGCCATCGAGTTTGGCGCGGGCCTTGGCCCAGTCGCCGCGACGCAGCGCCTCGAGCGCGATGCGGCATTCCCACAGCGGGCGGTCCTGCGGCGGCGCCCTCATCAGTCGGGCGTTGCCGTCGGCCACCGGGTCGCCGGTGGGCACGAAGGGGATCTCCGGCGGCACGCTGGTACACCCGCCTAAGGCGAGTGCGATCACGAGGAAGGCAGCCCGGAACACACCGCGCACTGCGGTGGCTGCGATGGCTGCCGGTGAAGCGGTGGGAAGCTCCGGCATCGGTGGGGCGGGCAGGGGCGAACGACGGCGCGGGCCGTGGGGTGCGCCAGCCGGGGTGAACTCAGCGGTAGGCGGCGTCCTCGAGGCCCTGTTTCTTGATTTCGGAGGCGTCTTCCCAGACGATCACGCTGGTGCGGGCATCGATGAGCTGGAAACTGTAGAGGATGTAGTCGCTTTGCCCCTGCGACGTGCGGGTCGAAATGCTCTCGAGCGCGCCGGTGAGGATGAAGTCGGCGCCCTTGAATGCGACCGGGCCGGCGACGCCGTTGGCGGCGTTGAGCTCGTGCTCGCGTTGCAGCGCGGCCATGCGGTCGCGGGCAAGGAACTGCACCTTGCCAGCGGCCTGCGCGTTCAGGCGGGTGCGCAGGCGGGTGAGGAAGATGTCTTTGCTGATGGGGAAGCGCGTCTTGTTCATGACCGGGTCGAGCACGATCACCGGCGGGGTCTGCGCCTGCGCGATCTGCGGCACGGCCAGAATGCTGCGCGCCATCTGGTCGGACACTGCCACCAGATCTTGGGATTCGATTCCGGTGCCTTCGACGAAGCCGCGGTCGTCGGCATTCATCTCCACCACCGGGCGCCCCGCCGGGGCGGGCACCTCGCGGGAGCTGCAACCACCGAGCCAAACCAGCGCGCCGGCCATGCTGCTCAGAACCAGAATTCGGGAATGTTTCATGATGAGAAGTTGGGACAAGCTTTCGGATCTACACCGTTGGGCCGCGGGAGAACCAGCAAAACTTTGCAGTTTCCTCCGGGCCGGATCGGGTGCGGTCCCGCTCCGCAGGGACCGGCCGGCGCGAAATTGGTTCCGGCAGGCCGATTGGCGTTCGGCCGGCGCCTTGTATATTCCGCGGCATTCACCGTTTACCTTCATGCACAAAACCATCGTTTTCCTCCTTGGCCTTCTGGTGTCCGCCTCCGCTCTTGCGGTGCGCGATGGCGACTCCCTCGCCGCGGTGCTGGCTGAAAAAGGCAAGCCGACGAGCAAGCTCGAGCACGGCAACGTCACCGTGCTCACCTATGGCGACACCGTGATCCGGCTCGAAAACGGCGTGGTTGTCGCCGTCACGACTCCGACTCCCGACTACGCCGGGCGGGCGTTGGCCGTGAAACCCATCCAGCGCACCGCCGGCGGATCGGGCAGCGGTGCGGGTACGGGGGGCGAGTGGACGACCGACCATGCGGCGGCGGTGGCCGCCGCCCAGGGCACTGGCCGCAAGGTGCTGTTGTTGTTCACCGGGACCGACTGGTGCAGCTGGTGCAAACGACTCGAGGGCGAGATCCTCGACACCCCCGAGTTCAAGGACTACGCCCGCGAACACCTTGTCCTCGTGAAACTCGATTTCCCGCGGCGCCTGCCGCAGTCCGAGGAGCTCAAGGCGCAGAATCGCCGTCTGCAGCAGCAGTACGGCATCGAGGGTTATCCGACGGTGGTCGTGCTCAACGACAGCGGTGCGGAGACCGGCCGGGTCGGTTATGTGCGCGGCGGGCCCGGTGCCTTCCTGCCACAGCTGCGGTAGCCAGGGCTGGTAGACGTGAGCCTGCGCACGAAGCCATGCGGAGCAAGGGGCGGCGATGCGGCGCACTGGCGATGGGCGGGGCCGGACTGCGGGGGCTGAAGCACCCCGCTACGTGGCCCGGGGTAGGCGCGCGGCCGGCGCGCGCATCGACCGCTACCGGGGCCGCGAATCCCGCCCCGGCTGCGCGGCGCGATGTTGGCGCGACCCGCTGCGCCCCAGCTCCGGGCCGTTGCGCGCGAAGCCTGCGGCGTCGGTCGTCTTCACCAGGCCATCGGGCCGGGCGATCGGCCCCGGCGCGCGCGGCCCGTCGCCGAGCAGCGGCTTGATGAAGCGGTCGAGGCCGAAGCGCTTCAGCGACGCGCGCACGCCCTCGCGGAACTCCGGCTTGTACCAGAAGAAGAAGCTGCGCTGCGCCTCCTTCTCCTCGCGTGTCCGCGCCACGGGTACCGGTTTCCCGTCGTACGGGTGCACCCCGGTGGCGTAGATCTCCGTGGCGACCGTCATCGGGGTGGGCGTGAAGTCCTGCACCTGCTCGAGCTTGAACCCGAGCTCCTTCGTCTGCGCGGCGAGGTCGGCCATGTCCTCGGGGCGCGACGCCGGATGCGAGCTGATGAAGTACGGGATCATCTGCAGCTGCGGCTTGCCGACCTTCTGCTTGATCTCGTCGAAGCGCTTCAGGAACTCGCGGAACATCCCGAAACTCGGTTTGCGCATCACCTTCAGCACGGCGTCCGAGGTGTGCTCGGGCGCAACCTTCAGGCGGCCGGAAACATGGTGCGTGACCAACTCCTCCATGTAGCGCTCGTGGCTCTTCGCCACCTCGGGCGTCTTCTTCGCGTGGAGAAACAGATCGTAGCGCAGCCCGCTTGTGACAAACGCGTGCTTCACCCCCGGCGTCTCGCGCACGGCCTTGTAGACCTCGAGCAGCGCGGTGTGGTCCGTGTCGAGATTCGGGCAGATGGTGGGCCACTGGCAGCTGGGGCGGATGCACTCGTCGCAGATCCACTGCTCCTTTCCCTTCATCCGGTACATGTTCGCCGACGGCCCGCCGAGGTCGGTGATCGTACCGTGGAAATCGGGCATCGCCTTCACGGCCTCCACCTCGCGCAGGATGCTCTCCTGGCTGCGGCTCGCCACGAACTTTCCCTGGTGCGCCGAGATCGTGCAGAAACTGCACCCGCCGAAACACCCGCGGTGCAGATTGATCGAGTGCCGGATCATCTCATACGCCGGGATCGGGCCGCGCTTCCGGTAACGCGGGTGCGGCAGGCGCGTGAACGGCAGATCGAAACTGCGGTCCATCTGCTTCTCCGTCATCGTCGGATACGGCGGATTCACGACGAGCGTGCGCCCGCCCGTGTCCTGCAACAGCCGGCGCGCCTTCACGCGGTTCGACTCGGTCTCCACCTGTTTGAAGTTCGCCGCGTAGAGCGCCCGGTCCGCCAGGCACTCCTCGTGCGAGGCGAGCCGCAGGTCGTCCCAGTTCGCGTTCTTGGGCAACGGCGCCCCCTCGGGCAGCAGCACCGCCGTCTGCGCGATCGTCTTGAGCGAGGCGAACGGCACGCCCTTCGCGAGCAGCTTCAGCATCTCGATCAACGGCAGCTCGCCCATTCCGTACACGAGGATGTCGGCACCGTTCTCGGCGAGCACCGTCGGTCGGATCACGTCCGACCAGTAGTCGTAGTGGGAAACCCGGCGCAGGCTGGCCTCGATGCCGCCGATCATCACCGGCACGTCGGGCCAGAGTTGCTTGAGGATGCGGGTGTACGTTGTCACCGCATAGTCCGGACGGAAACCCGGCGCGCCGTCCGGCGTGTAGGCGTCGTCACTGCGCAGCCGGCGGCCGGCGGTGTAGCGGTTGACCATCGAATCCATGCAGCCGGCGGTCACACCGAAGAACAACCGCGGACGCCCGAGCTTCTTGAAATCGCGCAGATCGTCGCGCCAGTTGGGCTGCGGCACGATCGCCACGCGGAACCCTTCGCGCTCGATGATGCGGCCGACCACTGCCGCGCCGAACGACGGGTGATCCACGTACGCGTCGCCCGTCACGAGGATCACGTCGACCTCGTCCCAGCCGCGCGCGTCGAGCTCGTCGCGCGTGGTCGGCAGCCAGCGCGCCGGGTTCCAGACCGGGTCGCGCGGATCGAGCTTCTGCGTGGTGGGAGGCGGCAAAGTGCGGCCACCCTCGCCGCGCTCCTCCCGCGGCGCAAGCGCCGGCTGGCCCGTGCGCCGCGGCTAACAGCCCCGGGAATCCGGGGGCACGCGCAGCATCACGACGGGCGCCGTGTTTCCGCGCAGCCGAGAACCGGCGCGGTCCATCCCGGCTGGCCCAGACGACCAGCGCCGCCGACCGCTTCAATTCGATCGCTTCCCGGCCGCCCGCTGGATCGCAAAGGCGAGCCGTCCCATGAGTCATGTCAACTATTGGTTGACATGATCCCTCCCGCCGCCGGTCCCGCGCCGCCGCCGCTCATCCAGCCTGCTGTTGTCCCGCGCCGGGGAGCGCCTCCCTGTTCGCACCATGAACGCCTTTGCCACCGCATTCGCCGCTCTCGCTCGCCGCGCCTCGCGCTCGCTGTGGAGAAACTGGATCCGCCCGCTCACCCCCACCGTGCTCGGCATCCTCGCGGCGAAATCCGCCCTCGCCGACATCAACTATGTCCCGAGCGGCTCGATGAAGCCGACCATTCTCGAGGGCGACGTCGTGGTGATCAACAAGCTCGCCTACGACCTCAAGGTGCCGTTCACGCGCAAGCGCCTCGCGACGTGGAACGCGCCGGCACGCGGCGAGATCGTCGTCTGCTTCGCGCCCGACGGCGGCGTGCGTCTCGTCAAACGCGTCATCGCCATCGCCGGCGACACCGTCGAGTTGCGCGACGACGTGCTCTTCCTCAACGGCACGCGCGCCGACTACGCCCCGCTCGCGGCGAACGCCGCCGGTATCCGATACCTTGAGCCAGCGGAGCGCGCCTCCGCGCTTTTCGCCACCGAGAGAATCGGCCCTGCCGCCCACGCCGTGATGGTCGAGCCGCAGCGTCCGGCGCGACGCAGCTTCGGCCCGGTGATCGTGCCGGCCGGCCAATGTCTCGTCCTCGGCGACAACCGCGACAACAGCCGCGACTCCCGTTACTTCGGCTTCATGCCCTGTCACGACATCATCGGCCGCGCCGAGGCCGTGTTTGTCTCGGGTGATCTCGACCATTGGCTGCGCCCGCGGTACGACCGTTTCTGCACCGCGCTGGAGTGAGCCGCGCGTTTCCGCCGGCCCCGAGCCTTGGGTGTGCCGCGGTTCGGCCGGTCTGAGGCTTGCGCGGGGCGGGGTTTTCCCGTATCTCCCTAACCCGCGGTTCTGCGGAACCTGCCACCGACCAATGAATCATAGCATCATGCACCTGCGTTCCCTTGTCTCCCTTGTTGTCGCTCTCGTCGCCCTCCCGCTGCTCTCCGCGAGCGACGAACGCAAGAGCCTCGTCACCCAGATTGAGAGCTGCGAGGCGATCCTGCGCGAGTTTCAGGCCCAGCCCGCCACCGCCATCCCTGCCGATGTGCTCGGGAAGGCCAAGGCGATCGTGATCGTCAATGAGTTCCAGGCCGGCTTCATCTTCGGTGCGAAGGGCGGATACGGTGTGGCGCTCGTCAAGCGGGCCGATGGCCGCTGGAGCGTCCCGACCTTCCTCGGTGCCGGCGAGGCCAGTCTCGGTCTCCAGCTCGGGGCGAAAACCGTCCACACCGTCTACGTGATCAACGACGAGGTCGGCGCGCGCCTGCTCTACAATGCTCGTTTCAATTTCGGCGCCGACGCCGGTGCCGTCGCCGGCCCGCGGGCGGCCGGGGTGCAGGAGGCGACGCAGATCATCAAGGCACCGGTTTATGTTTATCAGAAAAACAGCGGCCTGTTCGCCGGCGCCAAGGTGAAGACGGGTTGGCTCTCGGCCGAGAACTCCAACAACCGCATCTTCTACCAGACGCTGCGTACGATGCCCGAGCTGCTTTTCGCCGACTGGGTGACGCCGCCCGACGAGGTCAAGCCGCTCATGGTCTACCTGCAGGAGGTCGCGGGCAACTGAGGCGGCGTCGGTAACTTCCCCAACTTCCAGGCGAGCTCCCCGTGAGCTCGCCTTTTTCGCAGGTGGACGTCCCGGCGTCCGCCTCACCCATGGCGCGGAACGTTCGGCCACCCTGCGCCGCCGAGCCCAGATAAGGGGTTGTGCTGCTGCGCCGGGCCGCCCAACCTGCGGTGCTTTCGGTCCCCCCACATGACCATCTGCGACATCGCCCAGTTTCACAGCCCGCTCGGCGGCGGTGTGAAGCGCTACCTGCACGACAAGCGCCTCCGCCTCGAGGCGCGCCCGGGTTGCCGGCATGTCCTGATCATTCCGTCGCATCGTAATCACGTCACCGCCGGCCTCAGCCACGCGGTCTACGAGATCAAATCGATGCGTCTGCCGGGCTCGAAGAGCTACCGCATGCTCCTCGACAAACGGCGTATCCTCGAGGTCGTACGCCGCGAACGTCCCGATCTCATCGAGGTCGGCGATCCGTATCGCACGGCGTGGATCGGGCTCGATGCCGGCCTGCGCCTCGGCGTGCCGGTCGTCGCGTTCTACCATTCGGACTTCCCTCGCGCGATCGACCGCACCATCGCCCGCTTCTCGGGCGCGCTCATCGCCCGCGCCTTTTCCGCGCCAATCCGTCGCTACATCCGCGACCTCTACAACCGGATGGACGCCACGATCGTGGCCAGCCACCACCTGGTCGAAGTCCTGCGTCGTGTGGGTATCCGACGCTTGGAACACATTCCGCTCGGGACCGACACCGCGCTGTTCCGGCCGCGCAGCTCCCGTGAGCGCGTGCGGGCCGAGTTTGGCGTGCCGAACGATGCCCGCCTGCTGCTCTTTGTGGGCCGGCTGGCTCGCGAGAAGGGCATCAAGAACCTCATCGGCGCGCTTGATCGCCTGTCGCCCGAGCGGGCGGTGCATCTGGCGCTGGTCGGCGACGGGGAGCTCGACGACTGGGTGCGCACCGAAGCGACCCGGCGGCCAAATCTCACGTGGTTGCCCTACTGCGAATCACCCACCCGCCTGGCCGACCTGTACAGCGCCGCGGATCTTTTCGTGCACGCGGGCCGTTGGGAGACCTTCGGCATCGTGTCGCTCGAGGCGCAGGCCTGCGGCACGCCGGTGCTGGCCGTGCGCGGTGGCGGTCTGGAGGAAAGCATGTCCTGCGAGGAAGCGCCGCTGTTCGCCGCCGCCGGCACGCCCGGTGCGCTCGCCGCCGCGATCGACGGAGCGCTGCGCCGCCCGGCGCCCAATCCGGCCGAGCGTTTCGCCCGGCACCATGCCCTCGCCGCCCGTTTCTCGATCGACCGCACCTTCAACCGCATCTTCGAACTCTACCAGGTGTTGATCGACCGCTACCGCCGCGGCCACCCCAGCCACCCGTCTGTGCCCGCGCCGCAAGTCCCGGGCTCGCCGCTGGCGAAGTAAGTGACGGGGCGATTTTTGGGGCGCTGGCACCGACGAGCGTACATTGCATCGCAACGGCGGTGCCGCCGCCGATGAGCCGAGCTCATCGTTTCCGCCTTCCGGTCTCCGGTTTCCGCTTCCAGCCTTTCTCCGATGCCGTCCTGCCGCGTTCGCCCTTATCAACCCGCCGACCGTGCGGCCGTCCGCCGCATCTGTGCCGACACCGGCTGCATGGGCAACCCGATCGATCCGGTCTTCTGCGACCGCGACGTCTTCACCGACTACCTCACGCGCTACTACACCGACTGGGAGTTTGAGCACTCGCTCATCGCCGAGGACGACCAGACGGGCGAAATCGTCGGCTATCTGCTCGGCTGCCGGCGTTACCGGTACAACGTGTGGATCAGCGCGTTGCTGTTGGTGTTCGTGATCGTGCCGAAGGGCCTTTGGCGCATCGCGACCTTCCGCTACAATCGCGCGAGCCTGAGTTTCCTGTGGTGGATTTTCACCCGCGCCGGCAAGGAGACGCCACCCGCGCCGAAGGGCATGGCGCATTTCCACATCAACCTCCTGCCGCCGTATCGCAACGGCCAGGCCACGCGCCTCCTCATCTTCCCGTATGTGAAGGCGCTCGCGGCCCGTGGCGACGTGCGCGGCGTGTTCGGCCAGATGCAGGTGCGCGACGACACTCGCACCGCACGGATGTTCGACCGCTACGGTTTCCAGATGCTCGAGCGCCGGCGCATCTCGAAGTGGGACCACCTCACCACCGAGCCTGTCTATCTCGCGACCGTCTTCATGGACTTCGCCAAACACGACCCGAACACGGGCCGGGTGTGAGGAGGCGCGCTCGCAGGTTTCGCGATTGCGGGAGCGCATGGCGCGGCCTGCAGGCGCGCACGACAGCCCGCCCGCGCTTCCGCACTTGGATTCCTTCGTTCCCTTCTGTGAAGTGAAAGGCTCCGCCTGATGTCCGCTGCGTGCCAACTCATCGTCTCCTTCCACGACCTGCATCCCGGGTCGCGGGCGCAGTGTGCGCGGTTTTTGGCGATGATGCGCGAGCTTGGCGTGGCGCGGACGACATTGCTGGTCGTGCCGCGCTGGCACGGTGCGCCGCCGTGCGACGAGGACCGCGAATTCGCCGCCTGGCTGCGCGACCGCGCCGTCGAGGGCCACGAGATCTGCCTCCACGCCTACCTGCACCGCGCCGAGGCGGTGAACGGCAACGCCCTGCAGCGCGCGATGGGCAAGCATTACACCGCGGGCGAGGGCGAGTTTTACCAGATCGACGAGCCCGAGGCGGAGCGCCGATTGCGTGAAGGGCTGCGGATCGTGCGCGATGGCTGCGACGTGCCGGTATGGGGTTTCACCGCCCCGGCGTGGCTGCTGAGCGACGGTGGGAGGCGGGCGTTGGTGAAACTGGGTTTCCATTACACCACCCTCTGGGGCCAGGTGGAACTGTTGCAGGGTGGCTCAAAGCCCGAAGACGATCCGGAGGCCGCAGCCCGCATCCAGGCGAGTCCGAGGCCGACGGTCGGGCGGCACCCGGATCGCCTGCAAGCAGGCTCCTGCACCGGCCCGACACGGACCATCCCCGCGCCCGTGCTCGTATGGAGCGTGCGGGCGGCGTGGCGCCGGGTGTGTTCGCGGGGCTGGGTGCGGCTGTGGGGTGCGGGGAAACGCCGCGCCCCCGTGCTGCGCGTGGCGGTGCATCCGGTGGATTTTTCGTATCCGTCGATCGAGGCCTCGGTGCGGGCGGCGATCGTGCGAAGTCTTCGCGGGCGGGTCGCTGCGTGTTATCGCGATCTGCTGCCGGACGGCACGGCGCCGCTGGGAGGTGGAGCGTGAGCGCGCCGCAGGTAGGGCGGTGCTTCAGCCCGCCCCGGCGGATGCGCGCTGGCTCCCGGACGGGATCTTCTTTGCAGGCGCGTCCGGCTGAAGCCCGCTTCGCGGCCGTTTCGCGGGATTGTTCGGCGGTCGTGGTTTCGCCGGGCCGGCCGTCCGCGCTGAAGGGAGGACCCACACCATGAAGCCCTCCAGCCACATCGAGCCGAAGAAGATGCTGCGCTGGGTGCTGCAGGGCGTGGCGTTGGCGGGCGTGGCCACGGTGGTGGTATTCTGCGTCACCGTACGGCCGGAGACGTGGGCGCACCTGCGCGATTTCAACCCCTGGTGGGTGCCGCTGCTCGTGAGCCTGATCTTCATCGCCTGGGCGTGCAACGGCGCGCGGGTCTGGTTGTTTTGCCGCGCGCTCGGCCATCCGCTGCGCTACCGCACGGCGCTCCAGGCCTCGATGTCGCAGGAGTTTGGCGTCGCGGCCACTCCGGCGGGCATCGGCGGGGCGGTGATTCGGCTGACGTTGCTGAAACGCGCCGGCGTGCCGGTGGCGCACGGCGGCTCGATGCTGGCGTCGGATGCGGCGATCGACGTGATCTTTTTCGCGTTGCTGGCGCCCTTCGCTGCGTGGGTGCTGCTGCACGACGCGGTCTTTGCCCAGCTGCTGGAGCGGCTCGACAGCCGGGTGGTGCTGCCGGGCCTCGTGGCCGCGGTGGTCGGCGTGGCGCTGGTGGTCGTGCTGCTGCGCAGCGCGTGGTTCCACCGGCTCGTCGAGCGGTTCGCGGGCGCGACGCATTTCGGCCGGAGCAAGCGCCTGCCCGCCCGGCACCGGTTCCTGCGGCGGGCGGCCTCGCGCACGCTGCGCCGCATGCGCGACGCGTTGGCGTTGCTCTGGGGGCGGCGGAAGAGCGCGCTGGTGCTGAACTTCCTGCTGGCGAGTGTGCAGTGGACCTGCCGTTACAGCCTGCTGCCGCTGATCCTGTGGGCGGTGCATGCGCCGGTGAACCCGGTGCCGCTGTTCCTCGCCCAGGGGCTGCTGTTCATGCTCTCGATGCTGGTCGTGGTGCCCGGCGGCGGTGGTGCGGTGGAGGTGTTGGCGGCCCTGATCCTGCCGGCGTTCGTGCCGGTGGCGCTCGTCGGCACCGTGGTGCTGCTGTGGCGGCTGCTGACCTTCTACCTGTATCTGCTCGGCGGTGGCACGGCCTTCTTCCTCGCGGTGCGGCAGAAGCGGCTGGAGCCGCCGGGCGCCGTCCGGTAACCGGAATCACACGGCGCGGGCGCGGGAACGGCGGGTGACTTCGGACACGGCCAGGTAGAGATCCTCGCGGTCGAGCACGCCGACGAGGCGTTGTCGTCCATCCACGGTTTCGGTGACGGGCAGGGTATCGTGCCCGTGGTGGGCGAAGACATCGAGCGCTTGCGGGAGCGACAGGGCGGCGTCGAGCACCGGCACGTTCTCATGCGCCACGTCGATGGCGAGCACGGTCTCGGCCACGAAGGGGTCGTGCAGGTAGGGCTCGACGTCGGAGAGCTGAATCACGCCGAGCAGCCCGCCCTCGGCGTCGGTCACGGCCACGTGGGCGCGGCGGGCCCGCAGGAGCATGGCGGCGAGTTCGCTGAAGCGGGCGGCCGGACGGATCTGGAGAAATTCGCGTCGCATGAATTGCGCGACACGGAGCTCCTTGAGCTCGCCGTCGAAGAGGGAGGGGCCGCCGGACTGGAGGCTTTCGCGGTAGATACTCTCGCCACCCATGCGCCGGACGGTGAAGAGGGCGACGACCGTCGTGACCATGAGCGGCAGCACGATGTGGTGGTCGAGCGACATCTCGAAGATCATGAGGATCGCGGTGATCGGGGCGTTGGCGGCGGCGGCGAGAAACCCGCCCATGCCGGCGAGGATGAAACCGGTGGGATCGAGGGCCGGCAGGCCCGGCACGAGCGCGGCGACGGCGACAAGCAACACGCCGGTCACGGCGCCGACGAAGAGTGTGGGCGTGAATACGCCGCCGACCGCGCCCGAGCCGAAGGCGGCGGCGGTGGCGATGATCTTGGCCAGGGCGACCGTGAGCAGCAGAGGCACCGCGTAATGCTGGTTGGCGAGGAGGTCGTGGATGACCGACATGCCGTTGCCGACCGCCTCCGGTCGCCACAGGGAGAGGGCGCCGACAACCAAGCCGCCCAGCGGGAGGCGCACGGTAAGAGGCAGGCGGGTGAGGTCGAAGAAGCGGCTGGAGTGGCGCAGCAAGCGCATCCAGAGGTGCGCACCCATGCCGCAGAGCAACCCGAGAAGGATGTAGAACCCCATCGCGCCGAAGGTCGGGCTGGCGACTTCGCCGATCGCGTAGAGCGGACCGTCGTTGAAGAGTGTGCGGTTGACCAGCACGGCGACGACCGAGGAGATGAGCAGCGGCCCGAGCGTCTCCATCGCGATCGAGCCGAGCACGATCTCGGCCACGAAGAGCGCGCCGCCGAGCGGGGCGTTGTAGGTGGCGGCGATGCCGGCGGACGCGCCGCAGGCGACGAGGAGGCGCAGGCGCGCCGGGGCCATGCGCCGCAATCGGCCGAGCAGCGAGGCGGCGACGGCGGCCAGCTGCACGAGCGGACCTTCGCGCCCGATCGCCTCGCCCGAGGAGATCGAAAACAGGGCGGACAACGAGCGCAGCAGGCTGGGCCGGACCGGCACGTGGCCGTCGCCCACGACGACGGCTTCCATGTAGTCGGTGGTCGCGCGGCCGTGCAGCCGGCGGCCGAAGAGAAGGACGAGGCCCGCGAGCAAGCCGCCGACGGTCGGGATGAGCAGCCGTTGCCACCATTCCAGGGTGCGGAATGTCCCCACGATGTCATGACTCGCGCCGAGGAAGAGCGATTGGAGCGCGTCGCCCGCGAGGCGAAACGCGACTGTGCCGAACGAGCCGAGCAGGCCGGCGGCGACCGCCCACCACAGCAGCGCCTGGCGGTCGCTCGGGCGCAGCCATGACCACAACCGTAGCCCGAAGAGGAGGCGCCGGAGCCGGCGGATCTCCTGCAACGCATCGCCGCTGAGGTCGCGCAGCGGTTCCTTCATCGCAGTTGCAGGTGGGTGGTCAGCCAAGTGCGCACCGCGGCTTCATCCGGGGCGGTGCGCAGGGCGGCGGCGCTCTGTGGCTCGGAGAGTGCACGGGCCAGCAGCCGCATGAACTCGAGGTAGTGGCGGGGTTGCTCGGCTGGCACGGCGCCGAGAAAGACGAACTCGACCAGATCGCCGTCGCGCGTCCACGGAATCGGGCGGCTGGCGCGGCCGAAGGCGACCGAGAGCCGGCTGATGCCGGCGACGCGCGCGTGCGGCAGGGCTGTGGCGTGGCCGAGGAAGGTGGCGGCTTGCGCCTCGCGTTGCAGTGCGAGCGCCGCGAGGGCGCGTGGTGCCGGCATCCCAGCCACCTGGCTGAAGCCGGTCGCCAGTCGCTCGATCGCGGCGCCGGCCGTGGCAGCGGCCAGATCGAGCACCACGTGGGCGCACACCGTGGAGGCGGCGGGCGGAGGGACGGACATGCCGCCCAACGTGGGGAAATCCACTGGGCTGGCAATGCGGGAGTCGGGCGCGCCGCCGCGGGGTGAGAATCGGGTCTCGCTCCGAAAACGTGGGTGCGTACTGAAGGAGAATCATGCGACGGCGGAAAACGACGGCGACGTTGCGGGCGGTGTTGCGATGGGTCGGGGCGTGCGCGATCGCGGTTCGGCTGGCGGCCGAGCCGACGGGCGCGGCATCGCCCGAGGGGCGTCGCGACCAGCGCATTCAGGAACTGAATTCGGCGGGCTTCGGCCTGGGTTGGAGCTTCGGCTTCGCGACCGCTGCGGCCGGCGGCATCGGAGAAGGCCGGTTTGTGGTGCCGCCGGAGGCCGGGGCCCACCAGGTGGTGTTCTGGGTCGAGGCGAACGCAGCGGTGCGTTTCCGCGTGCTAGCCCCATCGGGCCAGGAGTTGTTGGGTTGGCGTTCGGCGTCGGGCGAGAACCGAGGGCCGCTGGCCTTCGCGGTCGGTCTCCATCGGGTGGAGATAGCGGCCGGAGGTCGGGCCGCGGGCGCGGCCTACTTTGGGTTGAAAGGGAGCGCGTGGCCGGATGTCCCGCTCGATGCCACGCGGTGGCAGGAGCGCCCCGCGGAGCCGCTGGACGGCTACCGCTGGCCCTTTCTGCTCCGGATGCCGAGCCAGACGAGGACGCCGTTCCTTCTCGTGGCGCCGAACAACACGGGTTTCGCGACGCGCGATCTCGCGGTGCTGCGCGCCTCGGCCGCGAGCCAGGGCCGAGAGGTTGGGGAAATGGCGGAGATGCTCGGCTGCCCGTTGGTGATTCCGTTGTTTCCGCGGCCGCCGGCAGAGGGATCCCATCACTATGCGGGTGGTAACCTCTACGTGCAGGCGCTCAGTCGCGATGCCTTGAGCGCGGCGCCGAAGGAGTTGCGGCGGGTGGACCTCCAGCTGCTCGCCATGATCGAGACGGCGCGGGCACGGTTGGCGGAACGGAGGACGCCGGTCCAGTCACAGGTGTTGCTGTGGGGCTTTTCGGCGGCGGGCGATTTCGCCCACCGTTTCGCGATGCTGCATCCGGAGCAGGTGCGCGCGGTGGCCGCGGGCGGTTTCAGTTGGCCGATCGTACCCCAGGCGCGGGCGGAGGGGACGGTGCTGCCGTTTCCGATCGGCTTGGGCGATTTGGAGCTGTTGGGTGTCGCGGCGGCGAAACCGGAGGCGCGGCGGGCGGTGCGCTGGCTGCTGTTCCGGGGCGAGCAGGACTCGAACGAGCCGCTGGATTACGCCGACTGCTTCTCGCCGGAGCATGCGGCGCTGGTGCGAAGGTTGTTTGGCGCCTCGCCGGCGGAGCGGTGGGAGCGGGCGCGTGCCCTCTATGCGGCGGCGGGGCTGAGGGCCGAGCTGTTGCTTGAGCCGAACGCCGCGCACCTAGTCACCGTGGAAATGCGCGCCAAGGTGGAACGGTTTTTCGCGGCGGCCGTTGCGGTGGAGTCCGAGGCTTCAGCGGCAGTGGTGGGCCGCGTCTTTAAGGCGGAGGTTCCGCCGGCGAAGTGAACGGGAGCGTTTTTCTGAAGGCTCGGGATCTCGCGCCGGCGAAAGGCTATTTCGGCGCGGCGAGGGTGAGGGGGACGGTGAGCTCTCGGCGGTTGCGCACGATCGTGACTTGGATCGTCTCACCGAGTTTCTTACGCTCAAGCGCGAGGCGGAGATCGCCCGGGGTGCGGGTGGGCTGGCCGTCCAGTGCGACGATGATGTCGCCCAGGATGATCTCGCCGCGGCGGGTGCGCTTGGTCGGCTGGATACCGGCTCGGGCCGCGGTCCCACCGGGGGCGACATCGAGCACCAGCAGGCCGCCTTCGATGCCGAGGCGCTGGGCGAGGTAGGGGTTGGCCACGTCGAGGTCGATCGAGGGGCGGCGCACCTTGCCGTAGGCGATCAGTTCGGGAACGACCCAGTTCACGGCATCGACTGGAATGGCAAAGCCGATACCGGCGGAGGCGCCGGACGGGCTGCGGATGGCGGTGTTGACGGCGATGAGGCGGCCGGCGGAGTCGAGGAGGGGGCCGCCGGAGTTGCCGGGGTTGATGGCGGCATCGGTCTGGATGACGTCGCGGATCGGTGTGCCATCGGCGGCCGCGATTTCGCGGCCGAGGGCGCTGATGATTCCGGTGGTGAGAGTCTGGTCGAGGCCGAAGGGGTTGCCGATGGCGAAGACGGACTGGCCGACGCGCAAGTCGTGCGAGGCACCGAGCGGGATGGGACGGAGTTTCTCGCGGGGGGCGTCAATCTTGAGGACGGCGAGGTCCTTCTCCGGAGCGACGCCCACGAGCCTGGCCTCCCAAGTGGTGCGGTCGGCGAGGGTGACGCGGGCTCCATCGGCGTTTCGGAGGACGTGGAAGTTGGTGATGATGTGGCCGGAGTCGTCCCACATGAAGCCGGAGCCGGTGCCGACCGGGATCTGTTCGATGTCGCGGCTGAAGAAATCGGTCTGGAGGGCGACGGTGGTGATGTAGACGACTGACGGCGAGGCCTCCTCGAAGAGCCGGATGTTGCGCTGTTCGCCCTCGCCGAGGTCGGCGCGCGGGGCGAGGGGGCGCGCTTCTGGCTCGGTGGCGCGTTTTTCCGGCGGGGCGACGAGGGTGGCCGCGATGGCAGGCGTGCGCGAGAGCCAGAGGCCGGCGAGCAGGCCCGCGAGCACGAGCGAGAAGGAACCGAAGAAGAGCGAGCGACCGGAGAGGTTCACGGTGGGCAGCTTGCCCGGCCGAGCCCGCGTGGAAACGGGAAAATGGACGCGACGGTGCGCGCGCGGGCGCGGCGAGGGGCAGCGACGGCGGTCCGCCGGATTGACGCTGCCAGCGGGTTTCGCTGCACTAGGGCGCATGCAGGACATCACGCCGTTGGTGTTTTTCGTCTCGGTTTTGGTGGTGGTCGTGGTCGGCTCGGTGGGGCTGAGCCGCTGGCAGGCGAACCGAGCGCGGGCCAACCTTTCGGCGCTGGCGCGCGACCTCGGCCTGCAGCTCCAGGAGAAGGCGCCGGCGCTCGGCGTGTTTCCGCTGGTACCGACGGCGAGCGGACGGCGGGAGGGGCGGACGATGCGCCTCCATACTTTCACGACGGGGTCGGGCAAGCAGCGCCAGTCCTGGCAGGCGATGGCGGTGTCGTGCGCGAACCCGCACGGGCTCACGTTCCAGCTGGGCACGCAAAACGTTCTGAGCTCGTTGGGTGTGTTGTTCGGAGGGCAGGATGTGCAGGTCGGTGATCCGGTGTTCGACGGGCGTTTCGTCGTGAAGACCAATGCGGTGGACTATCTGCGGGCGGCGTTGCTGCCCGAGATCCGTGCGACGTTGCTGCAGTGCTGGTCGAACCGAGCGATGGGCGCCGCCATCCGGCTCGAGGGCGATCAGTTGGTTTACGCCGAACCCGGATCGTTCACCGAGACCGCCGTGGTTGAACGGATGAAGGCGATGGCCCAACCGATGTCGGTTCTCGCGACCCTCCCCGAGGTCTATCGCGGCTGAGCAGTGGCGCGGCGGCCGATCCGAAGTGTGTTCGAAGGCGCCGGCAGGTCGGTGGCCGGCTCACCCGCGCCTGGCTACTGGCGGAGTGGGCTGCTGTTGAGGCGGGGCAGATGAAACGTTGTCGGTCCGCAGGCCGCGTGCGGGGTGGGCGGGGCTGCGCTCTGCGCCGTACGTGACCTTCTACGGTTGGCTGTCGTTGCCCAGCGCGAGCTCCTGTTTTCTCAGATCACGTTCCAGCCGCCGGTGATGTGCTTCCTGTGCGGCGAGCTTCTTGCGCAGAGCTTCCTGCTCCACGGTTCGCACGGAACGGTGCAGGCGCTCCTGGAGCAGGTTCAGGGTACGTTCGGACGCGGCGAACTCGGCTTGCAGCTGCAGGAGCCGCTCCTGCGCGGCGGTCAATGCCTGGGGCTGGTCGGTGTCTCCGGTTTTCAGGGGCTGTCCACCGAGCCGTGCAGCGGAGGCGGTGGTATGCATCTCGTGGGCGTTGGGACTGATTGCATCTCCGGTCCGGCTGGTGGGGGACAATTCGGAGGTTGGCGGGGTGCCGGCATGCGCGGCTCCGAAGCTGAGCAGCGCGGATACGAGGATCGTTGGCAGTGGGGTCATGCGTTGGAACGTCTTCATGGGTAGTCTCCTCCATCAAGATAAGATAGACGGGACTTTGCTCAACCGCCGGCGACTCCCAGCCGGCCGCCAAAGGTGGCACGCGAGCGGCTTGGGATGGGAAACGGATCCTGAAGAAAAAGTTTGAGAACGAGTCTCAGTCTGCCGATATACCACCCGCCATGTCCACCAACCCGCCCTCTGATTGTCCGAAGACCCTCCCGCTGTGCCTGCTCGCGCCCGGCGTGCAGGCGGAGATCTTCAGTTTGGGCGGCAAGGATGCCATCAACCACCGCCTGCGCGAACTGGGCTTCTGCGAGGCGGCCAAGGTGAAAAAAATCTCGGGGCGCCACACGGTCATGTGCGAAGTCTGCGGGACGAAACTGGCCATCAGCGCCGAGCTTGCTCAGCTCATCCACGTGCAACCCGTGGCGGCGGCGTGATGCGCTCGGCCCGCAGTGCACGGCGTTGCTGTGCCTGTCTGCCGGTTGGGTGATGGCGAGTCCACCGGCGCAGCCGCATCAAGTTCCCCGGCCGAGAATCAATCGTCTCCGATGTCCGCTCCCATCTTCGCCTTCGTCGGCAACCCGAACTGCGGCAAGACCACGCTCTTCAACGCGCTCACCGGGCTGCGCCAGAAGGTGGGCAACTACCCGGGTGTGACCGTCGAGAAGAAGGAGGGCGAGTGCTTCTCCCAGCACGGCAAGCGGATGCGCATCGTCGACCTGCCGGGCGCGTACAGCCTCGCCGCGCGTTCGCCCGACGAGGCGGTGATGCGCGATGTGCTGCTGGGCCGCCGCGCCGACACCCCGCGGCCCGACCGGATCGTGTGCATCGTCGATGCGGCCAACCTTGAGCGGAACCTCTACTTCGCCTCGCAGATCCTTGATCTGGGTCTGCCCGTGATCGTGGTGCTCAACATGATGGACCAGGCGGAGTCGGCCGGTCTGCGCATCGATGTGGCGGCGCTGTCGCGGCGGCTCGGTGTACCGGTGATTCCGTGTCAGGCGAACTCGGGTACAGGGCTGCTCGAGCTGCGCGTGGCGATGAGCCGGGCCGACCTCGCGCCGAGCCCGCGGCCGTTCTGGAAGCTGCCCGCCGAGCTCGCGCCCGCGGTCGACGAACTGGTCGAGGTGTTGCGCGGTTCCGGTCGCAGTGCGGAGGCGACGTTGCGCGCCGAGGCGTTGCTGCTGCTCGGCGACCGCGAGACGCTGGCCGCCGCGGGCCTGCTCTTCGCGCCGGAGGCGCTGCCGGTGGTCGAGCGGTGGGAGCAGCGGTGGCGATCTGCTGGATACGACTGGAAGGGCGCGCTCGTGGCGGCCCGCTACGGCGCCGCCCGCGTGATCGTGCATGAGGTCGTGAATGCGAGCAAGGTGCGCTCCGGCCCCTCGCTCACCGACCGTATCGACGCGGTCGTGGTGCATCCGGTCTGGGGCTGGGTGACGCTCGCCGCGGTGCTCGCGACGGTGTTCCTGTCGATCTTCACGCTCGCCGAGTACCCGATGAACTGGATCGACAGCGGCGTGGCCTGGCTGGCCGACACGGTGCGCGGCGCGCTGCAACCGGGCGACCTGCGCGACCTGCTCACCGACGGGGTGATCGCCGGGGTGGGCGGCATCGTGATCTTCCTCCCGCAGATCCTGATCCTGTTCTTCTTCATCGGGCTGCTGGAGCAGACTGGATACATGGCGCGCGCGGCGTTCCTGATGGACCGCTGGATGGGCCGCGTGGGGCTCGACGGCAAGTCGTTCATCCCGCTGCTCGGCTCCTACGCCTGCGCGATCCCTGGTATCATGGCCACGCGCACGATCGAATCGCACCGGGACCGCCTGGTGACGATCCTCGTGGCGCCGTTGATGACGTGCTCGGCGCGGTTGCCCGTGTATTTGTTGCTCATCGCCGCGATCGTGCCCGCGGAGCAGGTTCCTGTGTTCACGAAGGTAGGACTGATGTTCACGATGTTCGCCCTAGGCACGGGTGGGGCGTTTTTCTTTGCCTGGCTGTTCAAGCGCACGTTGCTGCGCGGCGAGCAGCCGATGATGATCCTCGAGCTGCCGACCTACCACATCCCGTCGCTGCGTTCGGTCGGGTTGCACATGCTCGAGCGCGCGTCGCTGTTTTTGCGCAAGGCCGGCACGGTGATCCTGGCGATCTCCATCGTGCTGTGGGCGCTCACGAGCTTCCCGCGCACGGAAGAGGCCACGCCCGCCGAACAGATTGCAAACAGCTACGCCGGGCACCTCGGCCACGCGATCGAGCCGGTGATCGAGCCGCTCGGGTTCAACTGGCAGATCGGCGTGGGGCTGATCACCTCGTTCGCGGCGCGCGAGGTGTTCGTGAGCTCGATGGCGGTGATCTTCAACGTCGACGAGAACGAGGAGGACGCCACGGTGCCGCTGCGGCAGGCGCTGCTGGAGGCGCGCTGGCCGGACGGGCGGGCGCTGTTCACGCCGCTGGTGTGTTTCACACTGATGGTCTTCTACGTATTCGCACTGCAATGCGTGAGCACGATCGTGGTGGTGCGGCGCGAGACCGGGTCGTGGAAATGGCCGTTGGTGCAGATTGGTTACATGACGGCCACGGCCTGGATCGCGTGCTTTGCGGTGCGCCAGGTGGGCTTGGCGCTGGGATTCAGCTGAGGAGGAAATGATGCGACCCAATCATAGGGCGTTGGTGTGGCGCAGGCCTCCGTGCCTGCGATGGCGAGCTTCGCAGGCACGGAGGCCTGCGCCACGGCAGACGGAGGCACAGCGATGAACGAAACCCTGCAGACGATTCTCGCGCTCGGGCTGGTCGGTGCGGCGCTGGGCTTTCTGCTCTGGCGCGGGCTGCGGCGCCGCGGCGGCAGCGCGTGCTCGGGCGGCGGTTGCGGCTGCGGCAAGACCGCGCTCAAGCCCAAGGGAAAAGAAAAAACCGGCGACTGAAGTCGCCGGTCGGGAGAGGGGAGCGAACTGCGCCCGTGCTCAGTTGTTGCTGGAGGAGGGCGGGATGCTGGCCGAGGGCTTGGTCGGCGGCGGGGTCTTCGGCTGCTCCTCGATGGATTGGCGAATCTCGGTTTCGGCGTCGTTGGTGGCCTTCTTGAATTCGCGGATGGACTTGCCAAGGCCGCGGGCGAGATCGGGCAGGCGTTTGGCTCCGAAGAGCAGAAGAATGACGAAGCAGATCAGGATGATCTCCGGAGTGCCGAGGCCGAGGATCGCAAGCGGAAGGGTGGGAGCGTGACCGAGCATGTCGCGAAGCTACGCTGTGGGGAGGGCTAGTAAAGTGGGAAACCCCAGCCCGAACATGCCCCACCTCCTCTGCCGGCAGCACGCACTCTGTCCCCCGATGATTGCCGCGAACGACACCTTGGGGGTTCAGGCTAGGGCTTCACCAGCTTCTCCAGGATGGCCAGGAAGTTCTTGAGCAGTGGCGAATGGTCCCGCTCGTTCCAGACCGCACAGAGATTGATCGGATCGCAGTCGGTAGTCAGCACCGCGATATCCGGCGGTTGTGGCGGCAGTGCGTTGCGTGGAATCAGTGCGACGCCCATGCCCGCGGCGACGAGCCCGGCGATGGCCGCCGGCTGGGTGGCGGAGCGGCCAAAGCGCGGAGCGAATCCGGCGGTGCGGCAGAGTTGCTGGAGGAAAGTGCGGTAGCCGTTGTCGGTGGTGGTGAGCTGGATCCACTCCTCCTCCTTGAGCTCGGCGAGCCGCACCTTGCGACGGCCGGCGAGCGCATGGTCGGGCGGTACGATGGCGACGATTTCGGTATGGTGCAGCCGCCGTGAGGCGAGCCGGGGGTCGGGGCCGAGCAGCGAGGCGGCGATGAAGCCCAGGTGGATCTTGCGACTGTGCAACGTGGCGAGTTGTTCGCCCATCTGCAGATCGCGGAGCGCAATCTCCACCCGGGGGAACTGTCTCCGGTATTCCGCCACGGCTTGGGAGACCAGAGCGGTGGGTAGGCGCCAGTCGTGCCCGAGACGCAGCTCCCCCTCCTCGCCGCCGCGCACTTCGCGCACCGCGAGGGTGGCGAGATCGACCTGGGCGAGGATCTTGCGCGTATGGCCCAGGAAGAGGCGACCGGCGTCGGTGAGCTCCACGCGTTGGCGATTGCGGTCGAGAAGCCTGGCTCCGAGCTCGTCCTCCAATGCCTTGATCTGGCGGCTGAGGGCCGGCTGGGCGACCCGCAGCTTTTCTGCTGCACGGGTGAAATTGAGCGCCTCCGCGACGGCATCAAAATAGCGAAGGTGTCGAAGTTCCATAGATGCCGACGGTAGCAGCTCCGCACGCGCTGCCAAGTGTGGCCCTCACCTAGGGTACGACGATGGGGCGCTCGGGGGCGCCGTCTGCAGCTCGGCCAGGAGCGTGCGGAATTCTGGCGCTTCGCGGAGCAGCCGGCCGGCGATGGCGACGACGCGGTCGACCATCTCATCCGGGAGATTGAGCTTGGTGGGGACGTGTTCGAAGTAGCTGCGCTCCGCCGGGTCGGAGAGTTGCGAGAAGTCGACGTTGATCAGGTGAACCTGCGGTCGCTTCTCGCCCGGGACGAGGTTGTGCCGCCATGAATCGAGGCCCTCGCGGACGCGATCGAGGAGGATTTCGTTGGTATGGCTGATGGTGCTCTTGCTGAGGGCGGAGGCCACCTCGGCGAGGCTGGGGGTCTGCGGGTGTTGGCTCCAGCCCGCGCGGGTGGGCGTGGCGGCATTGACGATGATCAAGGCCACGTGGGTGGCCTTGCCCTCGACGCTGCACCGGAGCAGGGCATCCCATCCTCCGGCGGCGGCGACCGCCGCAACCAGATTGCTGACACCGAGATTGTCGGCCAAGCCGCCGTCGAGGAGATGGATATAGGGGCGCTTGCCGATATCGCGGTAGCCGCGGGGCGGGTCGGCGATTGCCGACGGGTCGGCGTAGTTTTTCAGGGTGATCGGGGTCATCACCAGCGGGATCGCGGAGGAGGCTGCGATGGCGCGGGAGATAGGATACGAGGAGAGGTCGGAGCCGAGCAGATCGAAGGTCTCCTGGGTGAACGGGAAATGGGCGAAGTTGTCCATCTCCGTGGCGTTGATCATCAGGAACGGCCTCGGGCCCGGTGTCCGCAGGAGGTCGCCGAAGGTGGCGCCTTGGAAGAGGATCCGGTCGTAGTATTCGGCGGCCAGATCGCTGCGCGCGAAACGTGCCGAGGCGAGACGCACGGTGTTGACGGGCGAGCCCACGCTGCGGAAGAATTCGCCCTGCACGTCACGTTTCAGGAAGGACATCTCGAAATCCTGGAACACCCGGTCGCCGTACAGGCAATAGTACGCGGCGGTGACGCTCCCACCGGAGACGGCGCTGATCGCCTCGACCCGGTCGAGCATGCGGGCGCCTCCCGGCAGATCGGTGTGAGCCAGTTCCTTGAGTACGCCGTACGAGAGCGCGGCGGCCCGGGTACCTCCGCCGGAGAAGAACAACACGACGGCGAGTTCGTCCTCCGGAGAACGGTCCAACAGGGGCCCGGATCGGTAGCCCTCGGTCGGTTTGTATCGAGTGAGTGGAGTGTTGAGCGGGGCGTGGGCGCAGCCGGCGAGCAAGCCGGCGACCAGCAACGTCGCGCACCAACCGGCGCGTCGCCAGGGCCGGCGACAGGGGGCCGGCGTCGGTAGTACGAGGGAACAGGTGCGTGAAAATTTCATGGATGCCGAGCGGGCGTGGTCCGGTGGCGCTGGGGCGCCGCATACAGTGGGCGGCTCGTCGTCGGCTGTCAGTGCTGGAACTTGCCGGTGCGCCATGGGCGGACCCGGTGTCGGGCGAATCGGGTTTCGGGTAGCCGCGGCTTGGGTCGTTTATCTCACGAGGGAGAAGCCCGCGCGGACGGTGTTGGTCTTTTTGTCGTACGCGAGGATGCTTTCGCCGTAGCCATCGAAATACTGCAGCATGGCGAACGTCTCGAAATCGAGGATTCGCGTGCGAAGCGGCAGGGTGAAATCGAGCTGGACGGTGGGATTCTTGAAGTGTTTTCCGATCATGCCGGTGAACATCAACCCTGGGCCGTTGGTCCGCCCAAAGGCCATGCGCAGGCGGCCGTAGCCGCGGAAGTCCTTGATCCGGGGCATCTCCTCGATGCCGCCCAGATAGGCGAATAACTCGGGGGCGACGATGAGGTGCCAGTCGTTGCCTGCCCCCAGCATGAACACCGGGCGCAGGTAGCCGATGTTGAGGCTTCGCGACGCCTCGCCGTCGCGACCATTGGATTCATGCAGGAGCCCGGTCTGGTAGCCCAGCCACGAGAATCCGGTGGACTTTGTTTCCGTCATTGGGCGCAGCGCCTCGTAGAAGAGTTCCGGCATGTAGCTCGTGTCATAGAACGGGCTCGAGCGGGCGTTGAGATCCCAGAGCGACCGCTGGGTGTAACCGAATTGTAGGGTGCGACGGTGGGTCTCCTCGCCATCGAAACTGAGCACTCGATACTTGAGGCTGAACTGCAGTTTTGCGACCGGATCGTCGGCTCCGTAGATGAAATACACTGAGTCGTGCGCGCCAAAGCGCCCGGCGAAACTGCGTTGGATCGGCCCCGGATCGGGAGCCGCCGTGAGCGCGCTCGCCAGCGGTGTCGCGGGCGCAACCGCGCGTTCCGAGTCGACCGTGACTACGGTGCGGATCGCCGTGGGCAGTTCGTTGCCGAGATTGAGTACGACAGTGCCGTGCAGGTTTTGGGGGAGAGAGACGGCATAACGCTCGATGCTGAAGCCACCTGCTGGGATCGTCGTCGCATGAGGGGCGACGGCCTGCAGGGTGACCGACTGCTCGTTGCCCTGGGCCGACGCGGTTGCGTGCAGGACCGGGGAAGGAGTGAATACCGCTTCGGCTGCACTCCGGTTAAGCACCACTAGTTCGATCTGGATCGGCGCCCCTGCGGTCGCGGTAAGCTCGGGGGCGATCAGGCTGAACGTGAATTCGTGCGCGGTGGCGAAGGTGGCGGATACGAGCAGGGGGAGGAGGAGGCGAAGAGAGTTCATTTGCGGCGGAAATTTGGCGGGGGCGGCATGCTGCCGGTCGCGCGTTCAAGCCTAGCTACCGCCCCCCCTGGCGTGGCGTGCCAGTGCCGGTAGGAGTGAGAAAGGGCTAAGGCCTCAGATACACTGCCTCATGGCGGGATCCATCCGGCAGACCGTCAGTAAAACCGTATTCCGGAGGTGCCCACAGGCAGCACCTCCGGATTGTGGCTACTTGCTGCGTGTCATTTCTTCATCCCCGCCGCCGCCGAGCACGGCGTAGAGCCGCACCTGGCTGGCGAGGTTCGCTAGGCGAAGCGAGACGAGCCCCTGCTGGGCGGCGAAGAGCGAGCGCTGCGCATCGAGGACTCCGAGGTAGCTGTCGACCCCCTTCTCGAAACGGGCGGTGGAGAGCCGATGGGTCACGGTCAGCGCGTCGACGAGGGATTGTTGCGCGGCGAGTTGTTGATCCAGCGTGCCGCGCGCGGCCAACGCATCGGCGACTTCGCGAAACGCGGACTGGATGGCCTTCTCGTACTGCACCACGGCCATCTCGCGCTGGACCTTGGCGGCCCGGTGCGCCGTCCAGGTACGGGCGTCGAAGATGGGCATCGTAGCCCTGGGCGCGAAACTCCACGTGCCCGTTCCGGATTCAAACAATCCCGACAGCTCGTTGCTGGCGGAGCCCAGTGTGCTGGTCAGCGAGATGCTCGGGAAGAAGGCCGCGCGGGCGGCGCCGATGTCGGCGTTCGCCGCCTTGAGCGTGCCTTCGGCTTGGAGCACGTCCGGGCGGCGCAGGAGCACATCGGATGGCAGGCCGGACGCGACCGCCTTGAACGGGGCGACGCGATCCAACTGCGTGGGCTTGAGTTCGACTGGAACCGGGCCGCCGACCAGCAGGCGCAGGGCGTTTTCATCCTGCGCCACCTGCCGAGTGTAGCGGGCCAGTTCGCCGCGGGCCGATTCCATGGGGATCTGCGCCTGGCGCAGGTCCAATTCTGTCGCGACGCCGGCACTATACTGCCGGTGGACCAGATCGTAGGCCTTCTCCTGGGCGCGGAGCGTATCCGCTGCAAGCGTCAGGGCTTCGCTGTCGGCGGCGAGGGCGAGGTAGGCGTTGGCCACGCCGGACACCAGCAGCGTCTGCGCACTGCGGCGGGCCTCCTTCGTGGCCAGGTACTTTTCCAAGGCCGACTTGTTGAGGCTGCGCACGCGACCGAAGAAATCGAGTTCCCACGAGAGCACGCCGAGATTGACGCTGTAGCTTTCGGTGGTCCGCGGTTTCCCGGGCTCGGTGAGATCGGCCGAGGCGCGTTGTTTGGCGCCGCTGCCGGAGGCGGAGAGGGACGGAAAGAGCGAGTCGCGCTGGATGCCGTAGAGGGCTCGCGCCAGCTCCACGTTCAACGCGGCCAACCGCAGGTCGCGGCTGTTCGCCAAGGACAGTGCGATGATCTGCTGTAGCTTCGCATCGGTGACAAACTCCCGCCAGCCCAGGTCGGCGGCAGCCGGTACGCCGGGGGCCGGCTGGTTTTGCGTGAAGGCGTCGCCGGCGGGCCACTGCGTCGGGACCGGAGCGGCGGGGCGGACGTAGTTCGGTGCCAGGGTGCAGCCGGTGACTCCGACGGCGATGCCGCCTAGGAAGAGGAGGGAAAGACGGTTCATGTTATTTATGCCCGGAAGGGGTGGCGGTGGCGGGGGCGCTGGTTTGGCGCTGCTTGCCCCGGCCGAAGTATTTTTCGATCAAGACGTAGAAGAGCGGAGCGAAGAGTGTCACCAGGACGGTCGAGGTGATCACGCCGCCGACGACAGCGACACCGATGGCTTTCTGGGCGCCGGCGCCGGCACCGCTGGCCGTGGCCAGCGGTAGCACGCCGAAGCCGAAAGCGAGCGAGGTCATCACGATCGGGCGCAGGCGGAGCTTGGCGCCTTCGAGCGTCGCTTGGGTGAGGTCCATGCCCTCCTCGACGCGGTCCTTGGCGAACTGGACGATGAGGATGGCGTTCTTGGTGGCGAGGCCGAGGGTGGCGAGCAGGCCAATCTGGAAGTAGATGTCGTTGGGTTGGCCCATCAGGCTGGAGGCGATGACGCCGCCGATGGCACCCAAGGGTAGTGTCAAAAGGACGGAGACAGGGATGGTCCAGCTCTCGTAGAGGGCGGCGAGGCAGAGGAAGATCACGAAGACGGAGAAGGCGTAGAGGGGGCCGGTCTGGCCGGCGGCCTGACGCTCCTGGTAGGAGAGGCCGGTCCAGTCCATGCCGACGCCCTGCGGCAGCTTCCGCACGAGGTTTTCCATCTCCTGCATCGCCTCGCCGGAGCTGCGGCCGTGGACGGGCTCGCCGGTGATGTTGATGGAGGGGAATCCGTTGAAGCGTTCGAGGCGCGGGGAGCCGTAGGTCCAGTGCCCGGAGGCGAAGGACGAATACGGGACCATCTTGCCCGCGGTGTTGCGCACGTGGAGTTTCTCGAGGTCGGAGGGCAGCATGCGGTGCGGGGCATCGGCCTGGATGTAGACGCGTTTGACGCGGCCGCCCTGGATGAAGTCGTTGACGAAGGAACTGCCGAAGGCAGCGCCGATCGTGCTGTTGATGGAACTGAGCGGCACGCCGAGGGCGCCGGCCTGGTCCCAATCCACGTCGATGCGGTACTCGGGGGTGTCTTCTTGGCCGTTGGGGCGGACCTTGGTGAGAACGGGGCTCTGGGCGGCCATGCCGAGGAGTTGATTGCGGGCTTCCATGAGCTTGGCGTGGCCGAGGTCGCCGCGGTCGAGCAGCTGGAGATCGAAGCCCTTGCCGGTGCCGAGCTCCATGACAGACGGTGGCGCGATGGCGAAGACCATGGCGTTGCGGATCTGCGAGAAGCGCATCATCGCGCGCTGGGCGATGGCGGTGACCTTGAGGTCGGTGGTGGTGCGGAGCTCCCAGTCCTTGAGTTTGACGAAGGCCAGGCCGTTGTTCTGGCCGGCGCCGCCGAAGCTCATGCCGGCGACGGTGAAGGTTGATTCGACCGCGGCGGACTCGTTGTCACGGAAGTGTTGACGCACCTGATTCAGGACGCCCTTGGTCTGCTCGAGGGTGGAGTTGGCCGGCAGGATGACTTGGGTGAACAGGATGCCCTGGTCTTCGTCGGGCAGGTAGCCGGTGGGCATCCGCTTGAAGAGGAGGCCCAGGGCGCCGACGATGACGGCGAAGATCACGACGTAGCGGAGCTTGTGCGTGAGCGTCCGGCCGACGAGGGCGATGTACTTGTCGCGAAGGCGCGAGAAGGCGTGGTCGAACCAGATGAAGAACGGCCGCAGGACTTTGAAACCGGTCTCCGCCGCCTCATGGCCTTTTTCCACGGGCTTGAGCAGCGAAGCGCAGAGCACCGGGGTGAGCACCAAGGCGACGAGGACGGAGAGCATCATCGAGGAGACGATGGTGATGGAGAACTGGCGGTAGATGACGCCGGTCGATCCGGCGAAGAACGCCATCGGGCCGAAGACGGCCGAGAGCACCAGGCCGATGCCGATGAGCGCGGGCGTGATCTGGTCCATGGACTTGCGCGTGGCTTCGAGGGGCGAGAGGCCCTCCTCGCTCATGATGCGTTCCACGTTTTCCACCACGACGATGGCGTCGTCCACCAGCAGGCCGATCGCCAGCACCATGGCGAACATGGTGAGCATGTTGATGGAGAAGCCGAAGAAGCTGAGGATCGCGAACGTGCCGAGGAGAACGACGGGCACCGCGATCGTCGGGATCAGGGTCGCCCGCATGTTTCCCATAAACAGATACATCACGAGGAACACGAGCACGATGGCCTCGATGAGGGTCTTCGTGACTTGCCCGATGGCGACGCGTACGAAGGGCGTGGTGTCGTAGGGGTAAACCACTTTCACGCCCGCCGGGAAGGACTCGCTGAGCTCCTTCATCTTTGCGCGGACGGCATCGGCGGTGTTGAGCGCGTTGGCACCGGCGGCCTGGCGGATGGCGATGCCGGTGGAGGGCTTGCCGTTGTACTCGACGTCGGTGCCGTAGAACTCTGTGCCCAGTTCGGTGCGACCGATGTCGCTGACGCGCACGACCGAGCCGTCGGGGTTGGTGCGCAGCGGGATGGCGGCGAATTCCTCGGGCGTCTTGAGCATGCTCTGGACGATGATCGAGGCGTTGAGCCGCTGTCCGGGGACGGCGGGAGCGCCGCCGAACTGGCCGGCCGAGATCTCCGCGTTGTAGGTCTTCAACGCCGCGCCGATGTCGGCGAACGTCATGCTATACTTGGTGAGCTTCTCGGGGTCGATCCAGACGCGCATGGCGTACTGGCTGCCGAAGACCTCGACCTCGCCGACGCCGGGGACGCGGGAGACGACTTTCTCAAGATTCGATTTGGCGTAGTCGCGCAGGTCGTTGCCGTCCAGTTTCCCATCCTCGGAGATCAGGCCGACGATGATGAGGTAGTTTTTGGTGCTTTTGTTGACGGTGACACCTTGGCTCTGCACGACCTCGGGCAGGCTGGCCATGGCGGACTGGAGCTTGTTCTGCACCTGGGACCAGGCGATGTCGGGATCGGTGCCGGGGGCGAAAGTGAGCTCGACACGGGTGCCGCCGGAGGAGTCGCTGGTGGAGGAGAGGTACAGCATCTTGTCGAACCCGGTCATCGCCTGCTCGATGATCTGGGTGACGCTGTTCTCGACGGTCTCGGCGGAGGCGCCTGGGTAGGTAGCGGTAACGGCGATGGAGGGCGGAGCGATGGGCGGATACTGCGAGATCGGCAGGTTGACGATGGCCATGATGCCAGCCGCCATCAGGATGATGGCGATGACCCAGGCGAAGACGGGCCGTTTTAGAAAGAAGTGAGATAACATGGTGCGTCTCCGTTATTTCGTGGCAGGAGCCGGCTGGGCGGGAGTCGCTGGCGTGGCCTGGAAGGGGACTTCACGCACCGGCGTACCGGGGCGCGCCTTCTGCAGGCCTTCGACGACCAGGTGATCGCCAGCCGACAGACCGGTGGCGACAAGCCACTGGTTGCCGATCGCGCGATCGAGGGTGAGCATGCGCTGCTCGATCTTTTTCTCGGCGTTGACGACGAGAGCGACGGGCTGGCCCTTGGTGTTGCGGGTGATGGCCTGTTGCGGCGCGAGGATGGCGCGGTCGTTGACGCCTTCGACCAGCACCGCGCGGACAAACATGTTCGGAAGGAGCACGCCCTGCGGATTCGGGAAGACGGCGCGCAGGGTGACCGACGCGGTGGTCGGGTCGACCTCGGCATCGCGGAACTGGAGCGTGCCTTTGATCGGATACTTCGCGCCATCGCTGAGGACGAGCTGCACTTGGCTGGCGGTCGCACCGGCATCGCTGAGAAGGTTTTCCTCCATACGCCGCTCAAGGCGCAGGAGCTCGTTGGTGGACTGTGGGACGTCGACGTAGATCGGATCGAGTTGCTGAATCGTCGCGAGGGCGACGGGCTGGTAGGCGGTCACGATGGCGCCATCGGTCACGGAGGAACGGCCGATGTGGCCGGAAATCGGGGAAACGATTTTGGTGTAGCCTAAGTTGATACGGGCGTTGGCGGCAGCCGCCTTGTAGTAGGCCACGTCGGCCTCGGCTTGTTGGAGGACCGCGAAGGCATCGTCGAAGCCCTGTTGGCTGACTGCCTTGTCGGCGACCAGGCTTTCGAAGCGCTCGGCGCGGGCGCGGGCCGCCGGGAGGTTGGCCTCAGCGCGTCCGAGCGCGGCAATGGCGCTGTCGTACGCTGCTTGGTACTGGGCGGGGTCGATTTGATAGAGCTCCTGACCGGCGGTGACTTCGGTGCCTTCCGTGTACAACCGTTTTTGAATGAGGCCGTTCACTTGTGGGCGAACTTCTGCGACGCGATAGGCCGAGGTGCGACCGGGCAGCTCGGTGGTTAATTGGATCGATTGCGGGGCGACCACGATGGTAGCCACTTCCGTCACAGGCGTCGCGGCCGGTGCCGCCTGGTCGCTGCAGGCGGTGAGGAGTGATGCGCAGGCGGCCGCTACCAGTGCAAGGCGCAGGGTGCGGAGGTTCTTCGTGGTCGAAGCGGAGTCCTGGGTGGACGCGGAGTGAATTTTCATTTTGGAGACATGACGTTTCTGTGAGAGGGAAGTATGAATCGCTGCGGCGGGCGGGTGGTCGGCGAAGAATGCGCGGTCACGGTGACTGGTTGGCGACTGTGTGCGTGTGTGTGGCAAGCTTGTCGCACAGCGCCAGCAGCGCGCGGGGAGCGGGCTCGGTAAGCGGGTGGGCGATTTCGGCGAGGATCTGGAGGACGGTTGTTTCCGCCCGGTCGGCGAGGGTGCGGCCGGCGTCGGTCAGTGTAATTAGGTAGTTGCGACGGTCGTCCTTGCCGCGCTGGCGTTCCACCAGACCGCGGCCGAGCAGCAGGTCGATGATGTCGGTCATCGTGGCGCGACTGGCGCTGGTGTGGGTGGCCAGGGTGGTGGGCAGGACCGGCTCCGGATCGAGGGCTCGGAGGACGACGAGGGCGGCGAACTGCAGCTCGGAAAGGGGGAGTTCGTGGAGACGATGTTTGATTTTGGCGTGTATGGCGTCGGCGGTGGCGAGCATTTCCAGCAGGGCGCGGCTGCGCAGTTCGTCGTAGCCGGTACGCTGGCGGGCGATCGCCAGCAGGGTGCGAAAGACGAGGGTGTCTCGGATAATCATGACGGGAGGATAGAGGGCGCCAGGCTATGCGGGGGTGTGGTACCAGACGTCGGTGCCCGCGTCGCCTTGGTGCGCCGAGAAAGCGAGGTTCTGGAACAACCTGAGCGCGTTGCGGTTGGCGGTGGGGACGGTGGCGAGCACGCCCCGCAAGTGGAGGTCTCCGGCGGTCTTGAGCACGTGGATCAAGAGCTGGGAGGCGAGGCCGCGCCGGCGGAATCCGCCGAGGGGCCTCGGGAGGGCGAGGGGCGCGAGCGGCGGCTGCAGCCAATGTGGAATCCATGGAGCGGATGCGCTGATGCCGAGCGAGGTGATCCGTCCGATTCGGTCCGCAACGTCCAGCTGGAGATGTCCGACGGGCCGGCCCGGCGGCGTTTGTAGTTCGAAGAGCCACTGCTCTTCCTCGAAGCGGCTGGTGAGCGTGAACGGCCTGCCTTGCCGGTCCTTGATGGTTTGGCGCACCGGCAACAGGCGCGTGTGGGAGTGCCCGTTGGGCGAGGACGTGCGGTTGAGCTGCGGTGACATGGTCACAGCATATTCCGCCGCGCTCTCCATCGGAAATGCTTCCTTCCTCTCTCCCTTATGCCTCGGCGGCATGAGCCGGGCGGTATCGCCAGGTCAGGGAATGTGGGCACAAAAAAACGGCGGACCTGGGCAGGTCTGCCGTTCTCGGAAAGCTAAGCCGGGCCGAGGGCCTGGTGCCGGGCCTTACGGCTTGCCGCCGTCCTTGCCGCCGCCGGTGAGCTTCTTGAGCAGCAGCTCCGGGTTCTCGCCGAGTTCGGCGTCGAAGAAGCCGTGGAGCTGGCGCAGGCGGGTGGGGTGGCGCATCTTGCGCAACGCCTTCGCCTCGATCTGGCGGATACGCTCGCGGGTGACCTTGAACTGGCGGCCGACCTCCTCGAGGGTGCGGCTGTAGCCGTCGACCAGGCCGAAGCGCAGCGAGAGCACGCGGCGTTCGCGTTCGGTGAGGGTGTCGAGCACGTCGATGATCTTCTCGCGCAGCAGCGAGTAGGCGGTCATGTCGTACGGGTTTTCCGCGGACTTGTCCTCGATGAAGTCGCCGAAGCTGGTGTCGTCGCCGTCGCCCACGGGCGACTGCAGCGAGATGGGCTGCTGCGCCATCTTCATGATCTGCTGCACGCGTTCGACGGGCAGCTGCATCTCCTCGGCGACCTCCTCCGGCGTCGGCTCGTGGCCGAACTCCTGGAGCAGCTGCTTCTGGACCTGCATCACCTTGTTCAAGGTCTCGATCATGTGCACCGGGATGCGGATGGTGCGGGCCTGATCGGCGATCGAACGGGTGATGGCCTGGCGGATCCACCAGGTGGCGTAGGTGGAGAACTTGTAGCCGCGGCGGTATTCGAATTTCTCGACCGCCTTCATCAGGCCCATGTTGCCCTCCTGGATGAGGTCGAGGAAGGAGAGGCCGCGGTTGGTGTACTTCTTCGCGATCGAGATGACGAGGCGGAGGTTGGCCTCGACCATCTCGGTCTTGGCCTTGTGGGCCTCGCGGACGAAGTGGCGGCACTTCTGGACGAGGCGCATGAGCTCGGCGGGCTCGATCCGGTGCTCGTTCTCCAGCTCCTTGAGCCGGGCTTGGATGCCCTTGGTGTCGATCTGCGCGTCGCGCTTGGTCTTCGGGTGCTTGGCGGCCTCGAGTTGGTCGAAGCACTTCTGAACCTCCTCGAAGAGATCCTCCTGCGACTCGAGGAATTCCTCGTAGACCTTCAGCTTGAAGAAGAACTTGGAGAAGTTGGCGCGCAGGAGCGTCTCGCGCTTCTTGAACTTCGAGAGGGCTTTCTTGCGGTTGGGCTCGCCCTTGGCCTTGAGGACTTCGTCCCAGGCCTCGGCGCAGCCTTCCTCGCCCTTCTGTGTCGTCTCGACAAGCTTGGGAAGGTTTTTGAAATAGGCGTCGCGGCTCTCGATCTTCTTGTCGATGACGACGCGGTCGAAGCGTTCCTCGCGTTTGAGGAGCTTGTCGCCGAGGTCGGCGATGAAGCGGCCGCAGATGGTGGCCTCGAACAGGGCCTCCTGGGCGTGCAGCTCGGCGGTTTCGATACGCTTGGAGATCTCGACCTCCTGCTCGCGGGTCAGCAGCGGGACCTGGCCCATCTGCTTGAGGTACATCCGGACGGGGTCGTCGAGGATGTCGTTCTGCGAATACTTGGTCTCCTCCTCCTCAGCCTCCTCCTGCTTCTGCTTGAAGCCTTCGACCTCGTCGGGATCGAGGATGTCGATCTCGAGGTTCTGGAGGATGGAGATGACATTCTCGATCTCCTCCGGATTGTCGACGGCCTCGGGGAGGGTCTCGTTGATGTCGTCGAACGTGAGATAGCCCTGCTCTTTGGCCTGGCGGATGAGCTGGCGGATCTTGTCGTTAACGTTGCCTGGCAGGTTGTCCTTGTCGCCGTTGGCGGCCGGCACCTCGATCTCCTTGGCGGGAGCGGGTACGACGGCGGCGTGTTTCTTCGACGGCTCAGGAGTAGCCTCAGCGGGCTTGGCTTTGCGCGGCATAAACTATTGGTGGGCGGAGAGCTGCGGCGGATTAAGGCGCAATCGTGTGACGGCGACCTTCCGTTTCTTCAGCGTGAAATACGAATTTGGGTCACTGTCCGGCGTAAGGGATGCTATTTCAAGATCGATTTGGCGAAACTGCTGCTGGATATGCCTCTCGATAAGTTGCCGCAGACCTTCGTTGGCGACTTTGACCGGGTCCTCCTCACGCGAGGGGACGAAAAGCAACTTGGTGAGGAGCGCCCGCTCCTCGTCATCGTGGGCGAGGGTTAGTACCTCGTCTTTCCCGGGCCAGTCGAGGTCGTGGAAGGCGGCAAGCGCGCGGTTGAACAGCCGGCCGGCGATGGAGGTCTCGTCGGTCCAGTCGTGTTCGATGCGCTGGGAAAGGAGCGGCCCGAGTTCCTCGTGATGCAGGCACAGCAGCAGCAGGTGCTCCTCGGGGCCGGCGGGCCGATAGGTCTCGGTGACGCCCGAGTCCGGCGTGGCCACCTGTTGCTGGTCCACGGCGAGGGGATTGCCGCGGGCGCTGCGGCGGAAGGCGTCGAAATCGGCGACGACCCCGCGGCCAAGACGCAGCTCGCGCTGGATCTGGGTGAGGTAGGTCTCGAGTGCGGTCTCGGAGGCGCTATGGGCGATGATCTCGAAGAGCTGTTTCACGGCCTCCTGACGATCGAGGGCGGAGGCGTTGGCGGGATCGGGGAGGACGGCGCGGCAGGCGAAAGTGATGCCGTCGAGCGCATGGCCGCGGAGTTCCTCGTAGGCGGCCATGCCATGGTCGCGGAAGAGCTCATCGGGGTCCTTGCCGACGGAGAGCTGGAGGAATTTCACCTCCATCCCGACCTTGAGCGCGAGGGGCAGCAGGCGGAACGCGGCTTTGCGGCCGGCGGAATCGCCGTCGAGGAAACACTCCAGACGCGGATTGAGCCGGTGGAGCAGGTGTAGTTGGCGCTCGGTGATGGCGGTGCCCTGCGGGGCGACGACGGTCTTCAGGCCGGCATGCCAGCAGCGCATGGCGTCGAGCTGGCCCTCGACCATGACGAACGGGGCGTGGCCGCTCTGGGTGCGGGCGCGGTCGAGGTTGAAGAGCAGTTCGCCCTTGGTGAAGATGGGTGTCTCGGGAGAGTTGACGTATTTCGCCTCGCGCGCCGGATCGTCGGCGGGGGTGAGATCGGTCTGGCGGGCGGTGAACGCGACCACGCGGCCCTGGATGTCGCGGATCGGGATCATCAGGCGGCCGCGGAAACGGTGCTTGAGCGCCCCGACGGAGAACGGCGCCCCCTCGCGCACGAAGAACAGCCCGCACTGGCGGAAGGCCTCCTCGCTGTATTGGTGTTTCGCCAACATCGCGGCCAGCCCGCCGCCGGCCCCGTCGGCGGCGCCGATCTTGAACTCGTCGGCGAGCTCGAGCGGGAAGCGGCGTTTGTCGGTCCAGTAGCCGCGCATGAACTCACCGACCGGGGCGTGACCCCGCAGCGCCTCGTGGAAGTGTTCGGTGGCGCGCTCGTGCAGGTCGTAGAGCTCCTGCCGCAGCGAGCGCTCCTCACGCGTCGGCCCGCCCTCCTCGTATTCGAGTGGGATGTTGAAGCGGCGGGCGAGTGTCTCCGCGGCCTCGGTGAAGGCGAGGTGCTCGGTCTCCATCACAAACGAGATGCAGTCGCCGCCCTTGCCGCAGCCGAAGCATTTGAAGAGCCCGCGATCCGGCGAGACGTGGAAGGAGGGCGTCTTCTCGTTGTGGAAGGGACACAGGCCTTTGAAGCTCGCGCCCGCCTTCCGCAATGTCACGACGCCGGCGACGACGTCGACGATGTTCACCCGCGACTTCAGGTCGCGGATGCTGGCGGGTTTGATCATCGGCATGGTGCAGGAGCGCCGGAGGGCACGGCGGGCTTGCACCCGTGTCTGACGCGGCGGGTTTAACCTTCCAACCCGGAAAATCCGCTGTCAAGAATCCCGCCCTTTCCCGCCATGATCCGTTTCCGGCCATCCCGTTTTGCGAGGTCGCTCCTGGTGCGCAGTGCCGCCGTGGGCCTGGGCTTGGCCGTGTGCGCGGCCGGCACCGAGGCGCCGCAGCCCGCGCCTCCGGCACCCGTTGTGTGGGAGTCGACTCTGCCGGATTTCTCCGCCGTCGCGTATGGCGACGCGGTCGAGCGGCTCTTCGCCGATTTTGAGGCGCTGAACGGGGCGAACGCGCTCCGGCCGGGGCCCCGCGGCAGTGTGGGCCTGAAGATCTACACCGACTCAGGGCCGGGCCTGAACACGCCTCCGGCTTTGGTGCGCGCCGTGATCGCCGCCCTCGAGCGGCGCGGCTTCGAGGCGAAGCGGATCTTTCTGGTCGGCCTCAACCAACTGCGGCTGCGCGAGGCCGGCTATCTGCCGGCCCTGAGCAAAGGCGGGAGCAGTTTCGCCGAACACCCCGTGTTCGTGCTCGAGACCGGCCGGTTCTACGACAACCAGTGGTTCTACGACAGTCCGCTGCCGGCGCGCTTCGCTCCGGCGGTGCTGCAGCAGGCCGAGGTCTCCGAAGGACCGCGCGCCGCCGCGGGCGCGGACGACCAGCTATCGTCGGATCGTAAGAGTTTCTTGGCGACACCGCTTTTTCTCGACGCCGATTTCTGGATCAACCTGCCCGTCTACAGCGACCATCCGGTGCTCGGGATCAACGGGGCGCTGGTCAACGCCACCCTCTGGAATGCCAGCAACACCGGGCGGTTTCTCCGCAGTTCGGCCAATGCGCCGGCGGCGGTCGCGGAGATGGCGGCGATCCCGGAGCTGCGCGAAAGCTGGCGGTTCAGCATCGTGAGCCTCGAGCGCTACCAGTTCATCGGCGGGCCGATGTTCCACTCGCTCTACACGGTGTCGGAACCGCGGTTGTGGCTCAGCGCCGATCCGGTGCTGCTCGATGCGCTCATGCTCGAGCGCCTCAACGCCGCCCGGCAGCACGAGCGTTTCCCGCCGTTGTTCGACGACGACCGGCGCCTGCTGGAGTACTGCGAACGGCTCGGCGTGGGCACGGCGCAGGTCAAGACGGTGCAGTGGCGCCGGCCCTGAGGGGTCCGTGCGGCTTTGCGGCCACATTGCCCTTGAGTTTGCATACGCCGCGCCGAGAGTAGCGCCCGATGTCAGCGCTCCCCGCTTACTTCCCGGTTCTCCTGCAAATCGTCCTGGCCGCCGCGATGGGGCTCGGGATCATTGCCGCCAGCCATCTGTTCGGCCATCGGATGCGGCGCAACCGGATCAAGGACAGCGCCTACGAGTGCGGCGTGCCGGTGACGGGCAAGATCCACCCGCGCCTCTCGGTGAAGTTTTTCCTCACCGCGCTGCTGTTCATCCTCTTCGACATCGAGGTCGTTTTCCTTCTGCCGTGGACCTTCATCTACCGCGAGTTTCTGGCCTGTGGGCTGCCGGTGTTGTGGCCGGCCCTCTGCTTCATCGGGCTGCTCGTCTTCGGGTTCCTCTACGAGTGGCGCAAGGGCGCGCTCGACTGGGAGCGATGAGCCTCGGCTGACCCGCGGCGCCTTCCTTCGGTCATGCGACTCGACCGTTTCATCTCCCGCAAGCGTGTGGTCGAGCTCCAGAGCTCCGATCTCACGGGGGCGTTGCGCGAACTGCTCGAGGCCACCGCCAAGCCGTCGCGGGAGCTCAACCGGGAGGTGCTGCTCAAGAGCCTCCTCCAGCGCGAGAACACGATGACGACCTACCTCGGGTACGGCGTCGCGCTCCCGCACGTGCGCACCCGCATGAAGCGCCGCTACCTCCTCGCGGTGGGGCGCAGCGTGGCCGGCATCCGCTACGATGGGCTGAAGGAGGACGAGAACATCAAGCTCATCATCCTCCTGCTCGCCGATGAGCGCGCCCGCGACTATCTCCAGGTCCTGGCGACGATCGCACGCTTGGTGAAGGACCGCGAGTTCGTCGAGCGGCTGGTGTTCTCCGCCTCGGTCGGCGACGTCTTCCACCAGCTCAGCGTCGGGTTCGGCGGCGTCGCCGCCAAGCCCGTGCCCGTGCAGCACAGCCGGATCAATCGCACCGTCCTGCGGCACGCCGAGCGCATCGCCCGCGGCACCGACTGCCAGGGCGTGGTGCTCTTCGGCGATACCTGCACCAGTGCCGCGGCGCTCTCGAAACCGTTTCCCGCGATCCCGACCACGCTGGTCACCAGCGACGCGGTCGAGGCCAATCTCCTGCAGGAACGCTTCGCCCGGATCATTCAGGTGAAGGCCTATTCCTCGAGCCGCTTCGCCCAGTTGCGCAGCGCCATGCTCGTGGGCCTCTCGCGCGGCTGGTTCAAGTTCAACGACCGCCTGTGCTGCGTGGGCGGCATCGCCGACAGCAACCAGTTCGACACCATCGTCGTCGTTGATGTCGAGCGCGAGTTCCAGGCGCTCCTGTCCGGCCAGGCCGACCTGCTGCCGCCCGATGTGAAGCCCGAGGTGCTCGAGCGCGTGCTCGCGGTCGCCACCGAGCTCTCGGTCGAGGGCCGCGAGGGCCGGCCGGTGGGCTGCCTTTTCGTCGTGGGCGACACGGCCAAGGTCGAGAAGATGACCAAGCCGCTCGTGATGAACCCGTTTTTCGGGTACAAGGACGAGGACAAGAACATCCTCAATCCGTTCATGGACGAGACCATCAAGGAGTTCTCGTCGCTCGACGGCGCCTTCGTCATCCGGGGCGACGGCGTGGTCCGCTCCGCCGGCAGTTTGTTGCAGGCCGCCGACCGCGATCATCCGCTGCCGAGCGGCCTCGGCTCGCGCCATGCCGCCGCTGCCGCGATCTCGGTGGAGACCGACTGCGTCTCGATCGTCGTCTCGTCGAGCACGGGGCAGGTGACGCTCTTCCGGCGCGGCGTGATGCTGCCCTTGATCGAGCGCAAGGTCGGTCCGCGCGAGCCGCAGACGGGTTGAGCGCCCGCGGCGCGGGCCACACCGTTTCCGGGCCCGGCGCAGATTTATCTTGCCGGCGGGAGCGACGTGATGGTTCCTTCCGCCCCTTCAACCAATCCATCCATGTCGCAAGAACTCGTCACCTTGGAGTGCACCGAAGCCCGTAAAGAGGGCAAGCAGCCCTCCCGCTACCTCACCTTCCGCAACAAGAAGACCGTCACTGAGCGCATCGAGAAGAAGAAGTACAATCCCTTCCTCAAGCGCCACACCGTCCACAAGGAGATCAAGTAATCCGGGGATTCGTCCCTCGAAACGTCGAAGGCCGTCCTGCGGGACGGCCTTCGTGTTTTTGGGAAATCGATCTGCGCCGGTCAGCCGGCGCGGCGCTCGATGTCGCCGCCTGCGGACGGGCGCCGGCTGGCGCGCCAGTTGTCGCGGTGCTTGCGGATCCAGTCGAGCAGGGCGCGCTCGAAACCGATGTCGTAACCAAGACGCTCTGACTCGAGCCACTTGTGCTTCAGGATCTCCTCCCGCTCGGCGAGGAACTCCTGGTAAAGACTCGACTGCTTGACGAAGTCGCGGTTCTCGGTGTTGCGCGGAGCGGCGTTCATGCGGGGACGAAAGTCAGGAGGCGAGTTGGAGCTGGCGGCGGCCTTCGGTGGTGATCAAACCCGGATGCCAGGCCGGCTCCCAGACAATCTCGATTCTAACAGCGCGCACGCCGGGCAACGCCTGCAGCGTGCGCTGGATTTCGCCCACGATGCGGTGCGACATCGGGCAACAGGGGGAGGTGAGCGTCATCTTCACCAGCACTTCCGCCCCCTCGGGTTGTGGCGAGCCGACCTCCACCCCGTAGACCAGGCCGAGATCGACCAGGTTGACGGGGATCTCCGGGTCGCGACAGGTGCGCAAAGCCGCGAAGATCTCTTCGTTGGTGGGCTGCATTTCGATCGCGATGCTAGGCCAACTCGCGAGGGTGTCAAAGCTTGGGTTGCCCGTTTTGATGCACCTTGGACTAGCCGAGCTTCGCGTACACGGCCCGGGCCAGCGCCTGGTAGGCGAGTGCGGCCGGGTGCTGCGGCTGGGCAACGACGATCGGCCGGCCCGCATCGCCCGCCGCGCGGATCTCCTGGAAGAGCGGGATCTGTCCGAGCAGCGTCGTGCCGAGCTGCGCCGCCGTCTGCGCGCCGCCGCCTTCGCCGAAGAGCGGCACGCGGTTGCCCGCGGCGTCCTCGAACCAGCTCATGTTTTCCGCTACACCGAGGATCGGCACGTTCACCTGGTTGAACATCGAGCCGCCGCGGGCGGCGACCTGCGTGGCGGCGACCTGCGGGGTCGTGACGATCACCGCGCCGTCGAGCGGGATCGTCTGCGCGAGCGTGAGCTGGGCGTCACCGGTTCCTGGAGGCAGATCGACCACGAGCACGTCGAGCTCGCCCCAGAGGACGTTCTGGATGAAATTGCGGATGGCGGAGGTGATCATCGGCCCGCGCCAGACCACCGGCGTGTCGTCGGTGATGAGCAGGCCCATCGACATGACCTTCACGCCGTGCGCCTCGAGCGGCACGAGCATCTTCTGCTCCTCGAGCAGGCCGGGGCGCTGGCCGGCGAGACCCATCATCAGCGGTACGGAGGGGCCGTGGATGTCGCAGTCCATCAGACCCACTCGCCTGCCCCCCTCCGCGGCAAGCGCGCAGGCGAGGTTCACGGCGAGCGTGCTTTTGCCCACGCCGCCCTTGCCGCTGGCCACGGCGACGATCTTGCGCACGCCGCTCATCGGCGCGCCGGCGCCGGGGGTGGCGGCGGCGGATTGCATGGGCCGCGGCGGCGTCTTGGGGGCGGATACGGCGATATCGACCACGATCTCGCGCACGCCGGCCCGGCCGCGGAGCAGCGTTTCGATGTCGTGGCGGAGTTGCTGCGGCACCTGCGGGTCCGCGGTGGTGATCTGGAGCGAGACCCGGGCGGTGCCGTCGATCAGGGCGGCGCCGCGCAGGAGTCCGAACGACACGATATCGCGGCTGAAGCCGGGATATTTCACCTGTTTGAGAAGATCCTTCAGTTCGTCGGGAGACACGGTGGGAACACGGGCGTTTTGCGGGCGTCAACTGCCTTGCCAAGGGCCGGCTAATATGCGGAGTGACCTTGGTGGCGCCGGAGGTCCTGTAAACCAAATTTGCCGGCGCCGTGGCAGACCCTTTTCCCATCATGTTTCGCACCCTTCTTTCCCTCGTGATCGCAGGCGCGCTCGCGGTTTCGGCCGCGGCGCAGACGGCTCTTCCGGATGCCATCCTCAAGGCCGACTTGAAGAGCAAGGCCGTGCGCATCGCCGGCTCGCCCGAGCTCACCGGGCTGGCGACGACGGCCTTCAAGACGCATGGCGCGTTCCGGGTCGTCGCGAGCGACGCCGCCTACACCCTCAATTTCACCGCAGCCGGCGCCAACCAGGTACGGCTCGAGATCACGAAGGGCACGCCGGCGACGAGCGTCTTCACGCAGGTCGTCAGCGGCACGAGCAGTCGCAACGCGCTGCTGCGCGCGGCCGACATCGCCGTGCAGCAGGTCGCCGGGCTGCCGGGTTACTTCGCGGGCAAGATCACCTTCATCAGCGAGCGCACCGGCAAGCGCGAGGTCTACACCTCCGACCTGTTCTTCGGCGAGGCGTCTCAAGTCACCCACGACAAGGCCCACGCGCTCTCGCCGCGTTGGTCGCCCGACGGCTCCCGGATCATCTACACGAGCTTCTTCCGGTCCGGCACGCCCGACATCTTCATCATGAGTCCGGGCACGGGCCAGCGGACCTCGTTCGCCAGTTTCAAGGGCACGAACTCCAGCGCACGCTTCAGTCCCGATGGCGGTCGCGTGGCCGCGGTCCTCTCCGCCGGCGGCAACCAGGAGATCTTCGTCGCGAGCGCGAGCGGCCAGGGGTTCCGCCGCGTCACGAACTCCCCCGGCACCGAGGCCAGCCCGTGCTGGTCGCCCGATGGCAGCCGCCTGATCTTCACCTCCGATCGCGGCGGCCGGCCCGCGCTCTACACGATGTCCGTGGCCGGCGGGGCGATGACGCCCGTGCCGACGAACCTCAGCGGCTATTGCGCCGAGCCGGACTGGAGCCGGGCGAAGCCGAACATGATCGCCTTCACCGCCGGCGTCGGGGGCGGGTTCCAGATTGCAATCTACGACATGAATACGCGGCAGAGCCAGATCGTGACGAAGGGTGGCGGCGACGCGATCGAGCCGTGCTGGCTGGCCGACGGGCGGCATCTGGTCTTTACGAGCCGCTCGGGCAGCACGCGCCAGCTCAAGGTGCTTGATACCGAGACCGGCCGGGCGACGACGATCAGCCCCGCCTCCATCGGCCAGGTGTCGCAGGCGAACTATCTGAAGCGCTGAGCGTTGTTGGTTGGCGGGTGCTCGGGGTAGCGGCACCGTTTCGGTGCCGCTGCGGCAAAGGGATCCTTCCGCCACCGCGGAAAACGAAAAGCCGCGCGATGGGCTCGCGCGGCTTTGTTGTATGGTGTGGGGCGAAAGAGCCGGGTGGGCTACTTGAGCGCGGCGAGGTAGTTGGCCTCGGCGGCGTCCCAGTTCACGACGTTCCAGAAAGCGGCGACATAGTCCGGCCGGCGGTTCTGGTAGTTGAGGTAGTAGGCATGTTCCCACACGTCGAGGCCGAGCACGGGTTTGCCCTCGAAGCCCGCGACGGCCTTGCCCATGAGCGGGCTGTCCTGATTGGCGGTGGAGCCGACCGCGAGCTTCTTGTCGGCGGTGACGACGAGCCAGGCCCAGCCGGAGCCGAAGCGCGTCGTGGCGGCCTTGGCGAACTCCTCCTTCAGCTTGTCGAAACCGCCGAAGGTGGCGTTGATCGCGGCGGCGAGCTGGCCTTTCGGGGCGCCGCCGGCGGCGGGCGCGAGGATCTGCCAGAAGAACGAGTGGTTGGCGTGGCCGCCGGCGTTGTTGCGGACCGGGCCGCGGATCGCCTCGGGGACTTTCGAGAGGTCGGCGATGAGGGTGAGGACATCGAGCGCGGCGAGGGCGGGCTGGTCCTTCAGCGCGTTGTTGGCGTTGGTGATGTACGCCTGGTGGTGCTTGCCCCAATGGATCTCCATCGTGCGAGCGTCGATGTGCGGCTCGAGCGCGGTGAAGGCGTAGGGCAGCTTCGGAAGTTCAAATGACATGGTTGTTTCCTGGTTCAGGGTGGATGGACTTGACGGAGCGGAAGGTGTCACCGAACGCCGGCGACGTCAACCGGCGGCGGGAATTCACCACGGGCGCTAATCGCGGCGCGCGGCAGGATAAGCACGGTCGGCGCGGCGGCTATCCCGCGGCGGCGGTCGGGGGCGGATCGAGCGGTTCGGCCTCCGCGGCGGCGGCGCGTTTGAGGCGGAAATAGGCCTGCAGCAGCTCGCGGCATTCGGTCTCGAGCACGCCGGATTCGCGGATCGGGCGGTGGTTGACGCGCGGGAGGGCGGCGAGGTCGGTCGCGCCGCCGAGGCAGCCCATCTTCGGGTCGGGCACGGCGAAGATCACGCGCTTGAGGCGCGACATGATCGTGGCGCCAGAGCACATCGGGCACGGCTCTTTGGTGACGTAGAGCGTCGCGCCCTCGAGGCGCCAGTCGCCGATGGCCCGCGCCGCCTGCGTGATGGCGAGGATCTCGGCGTGGGCGGTGGGATCGTCGGAGTGCTCGACCTGATTGTGCGCGGCACCGATCACTTCGCCGCCGCATTCGATCACTGCGCCGATCGGCACCTCGTCGGCGCGCCACGCGTCGATGGCCTGGTTGTAGGCCAGGCTCATGAAGAAACGCTCGTCCCGATACAGCTGCGAGAGGTGCAGTTTCGGAAACGGGCAGTCGAGGCGGTCGGCGGAGGGCGAACTCATCGGGTGGCGCGGCGAATGGAGCCTTGACTTACCGAGGTGCGCAAGGGATTCAATGGCTTTCCCGCAAGCTCCTGTACACGACCCGCATGCAATTCTCTTCTCACGTTCCCACCCATGGCTGACGACAAATCGATCGAGGTTGAAGGCAAGATTGTCGCTGTGCTTCCGGGCACCATGTTCCGGGTGGAGCTGACGAATGGCCACGTCGTGCTGGCGCACATTTCCGGCAAACTGCGGAAACATTTCATCAAGATCATGGCCGGCGACATGGTGCGCATGGAGATGAGTCCGTACGATCTCGAGAAGGCGCGCATCACCTACCGCGTGCGCACTCAGGCGCCGGCGGGTGCTCCGCAGTATCGCCGCCGCTGAGTCGCGGCCGGGCGGCGCCCTATGCCCGGCGAAGAAACAGATGCCGGCCCGGAGCCCCAGGCTCCGCTTCCGGCCGGTCTGCACGAGCCGATCGAAGCATTCTTGGGCTTCCTGCAGCTGGAGCGCGGGCTTTCCGCGAACACCCTCGCGGCCTATCAGACCGACCTTCTGCAGTTCGCCCACGGCCTGAAAACGAGGGGAATTACAAACTGGAATTCGGTCGTGGGCAGCGATGTGTCGGACTGGCTCTACCGGCTCTCGGAGGGGGGGGCGGCAGTCTCCAGCTTGGCCCGCAAACTGTCGGCGGTGCGGACTTTGACTCGATTCCTGGTCAAGGAACGCCTTTGCCCGAAGGACTTTACGGAACTGGTGGAGGGGCCGAAGGTCGTTCGCAGACTACCGGCCACTTTGAGCGTGGCCGACATGAAAAAGCTCCTCGCTGCCCCCACCGCCGGCACGACCCACGGGCTGCGCGATCGGGCCATCCTCGAACTCTTCTATTCGAGCGGCCTGCGGGTGTCGGAATTGGCTGGTCTGAATCTGCAACAAATCGACCTTGAGCAGGGGGTTGTGCGTGTTTTCGGCAAAGGCTCCAAGGAGCGCCTCGTGCCGGTCGGCGGTCAGGCCGCGGAGGCGGTTGCCACCTACCTCACGGCGGGTCGCCCGGCGCTGGTCAAAGCGCGCACCGGGAGCGCTGTTTTTCTGTCCGAGCGGGGGCGGGCGATCTCGCGCAAGACAGTTTGGGCCCTAATCAAAGTCTACGCCAAGCGAGCAGGGCTACCGCAGACTGTTAAGCCCCATCTGCTTAGACACTCGTTCGCCACCCATCTTTTGTCGGGCGGGGCGGACTTGCGGGCGATCCAGGAGATGCTGGGGCATGCCGATATCGGCACCACCCAGATCTACACCGCGGTCGAGACACGGCGACTCACCGAGCAGCACTCGCGGTTCCATCCGCGGGGGCGCTGAGAAACTCACAGCTTGTCGGAGGGGAGGGCGCGGCTAGTTGTCCGCCCACCTGCGTAAAAAGCGGGTCAAGTCCAGTGCCTGTGGCCGTACCAGCCAATGGCCACGCAACACCGAACAGAAAGACCAACCATGATCCGACAACTCCTCCGACTCCTCGTGGCTGCGATGCTCCTGTGCATCGCCGGTGGCCTCCGCGCCGCCGGCCAATGGGAAACCCTTCAGGCCATCCACCTGATCGAGAACCCCCGCAACAGCGCGCGCCCCGGAGCGCATGGCGAGCTGGGTGCCTATCAGTTCCGCCACTCAACCTGGCGGATGCACACCCGCCAGCCGTTCCAGAAGGCGCTGGTCCGCAGTCACGCCGATCAGGTCGCCGTCGCCCATTATGATTGGTTGAGCACCCAGCTCCGCCGCAACGGTCTCCCGGCCTCGAGCTACAACATCGCTCTCGCGTGGAACGCCGGCATCGGAGCCGTCATCTCCGGCCGCGTGCCTGCCGTCAGCCGCCAGTACGCCCAGCGTGTCGTCAACATCGCCGGGGATCTCGAACGGTCCAAGCTCGCGGCCTCGATCACGAGTCGGCCCGCGATGATGCCCATCATCCTCACGCCGTAGACCGGCAGCAGTTGAACGCGGGTGCCGCCCAGCCGACTGCGGCTCGTCGCCGCCGTCTACTCCGCCAGAAACTCTCCCTGCACCGCCTGGGGCGCTGCAGGGTTTTTCTTGTCCGGCTTCGCGTTCAGATGCCGGGGCGGCCGTGAGACCTTGGCCGACATCGCGCTTTCGCGGTCGGCCACGATGCGGGTGGCGATCGCCTGCACGTGCATCTTCAGCCAACGTGTCGTCTGGCTCGTCGGCGAGTAGTCCGCCGGGCCGTAGTGGTCGATGCGGCCGACTTGGCGCAACCGGTCGTTCTGCTCGAACTCCGCCGCCACATCCGGGTTGTACACGGCGTAACCCTTGCCGCCGTTCTTGCGCACCACGGAAAAGCTGGGCACGTCGCTCGGGCCGTCGGCGATGTAGATCATGTTCTGGAACGGAATGCGCCGGTCCTCCGGGGCGATGTTCGCGTTCACGTCGATCTCGGCGTTCTTGTTCGTGCCCTTGTTGATCTCGAACAGCGCGCGGGTCTTGGTCGTGTTGTCGATGACCGCGCCGATCTGCGCGATCTCGGCCTCCGCCTCGATCGCGAGCTCGTTCTGGCCCATGAAGCCGGGCGGCAGCGGATTCTCGATGAACTCGCACGCCCAGATCCCGTCCACGTGCGGGGAGATGGCGCTGCCGCGGATCATCTCCGCCAGCCCCGTGCTCACGATGTAGTGTTCGAGCTTCAGGTCGTGTTTCTCGAACTCCGGCTTCTCGCGCAACCACCCGCGCGCCTGCGCGAAGAACTCGGGCAACCCCGGGTAGAACCGGATGTCGCGCCCGCACTCGCGCAGGATCTTGTTGTTCAACCCCGCCAGTTTGCCGTGCTTCACATACGTGAGCAGGTGGTTGAGGTAACCGTTCTCCCCGGACACGTGGTAACCGCGCTTGCGGTACTCCTCGATCATCGCGTTGGTCTCGTGCCAGAAGTCCGCCTCCACGATCCCGAACCGGCGGAACAACGGGCTCTGCATGTACTCCGGGATCAGCGTCTTGTCGAAGTCCCAGATGCAGGCGATGGTGTTTTGCGTGAACAGCGTGGTGGCCATGGGCGAGGAAACGCGCCGCCGCTCCGGGAATACGGCCGCGGCCTTGCGTCCGCCGCAGAAAAGCCCCATGCCCTCGCCTCCGCAACGCACATTTTCCCGGCCCGCCGCCCATGCCCGCACTGCCCGACATCGCGCCCTTCCGCCGGCGCAAAGAAGAACTCGACGCCCAGATGGCCGACCCGGGCTTCTACGCCAACCCGCGCCTTGCCGCCGAGGTCACCCGCGAGAACCAGCGCCTCGCCGCCCTCCTCGCGAAACACGCCGAGTGGCAGCGCCTCGGCCGCGACTTCGCTGAGAACACCGCCCTCGCCAAGGACCAGTCCGCCGACGCCGATCTGCGCGAACTCGCCACCGCCGAACTCCCGTCCCTCGCCGCCCGCCGCGATGCCCTCGAGCGCGAGGTGCTCGTGTCGATGATCCCGCCCGAGCCCACCGACTCCCGCAACACCGTCTTCGAGATTCGCGCCGGCACCGGCGGCGAGGAGGCCGCGCTCTTCGCCGGCGAACTCGCCCGCCTGTATCAGAAGTACGCCGAGGGCCGCGGCTGGAAGGTCGAGCCGCTCTCCACCAGCCCGAGCGAGCGCGGCGGTTGCCGCGAGGCCATCTTCCTCGTCACCGGCACCGAGGTCTACAAGCAGCTCAAGTTCGAGAGCGGCGTCCACCGCGTGCAGCGCGTCCCCGTCACCGAGGGCAGCGGCCGTATCCACACCTCCACCGTGACCGTCGCCGTGCTGCCCGAGGCCGAGGAGGTCGATGTGAAGATCGACCCGCAGGACCTCGAGATCACCGTGCAACGCGCCAGCGGCCCGGGCGGGCAGGGGGTCAACACCACCGACTCCGCCGTGCGCATCATCCACAAGCCCACCGGCCTGATGGTCTACTGCGCCGGCGGCCGCTCCCAGCTCAAGAACAAGGCCAGCGCGATGTCCGTGCTGCGCTCACGCCTGCTCCAGCTCGAGGAGGAGAAGGAGCGCGCGAAATACGCCGCCCAACGCCGCAGCCAGATCGGCACCGGCGACCGCTCCGAGCGTATCCGCACCTATAATTTCCCGCAGAGCCGCTGCACCGACCACCGCATCGGCTTCACCCTCCACAGCCTCCCGCAGATCATGGAGGGCAACATCGCCCCGCTCATCGCCGAGCTGCAGCGCGTCGACTTCGAGGAACGCTTCGCCGCCCTCACCGGCCAGCCCGTCAATCCCCGCCGCCGCGCCGACGACGAGGACGGCCCTCTCGCGGTCTCCACGACCCGGTGACGCAACCCAGGGTGCGCTGCGCGGGCGTCGAGGGTGCGCCGTCCCCTCACGCCCCTTCGCTCATCTTGGGTTTTTCGGGGGCGGGGGTCGGGGCGGCGGTCACGGACTCGGCGGGCTTCATGGCGACGTTCTTCTTGGCGAGGAAGTTTGCGAGGGCGGCCTTCTTGGCGACGTCCTGCTCCTGCTGCTTGAGCTTGAGGTCGCTGAACTGCGTGGAGTCCTGCGAGGCGCGCAGGCGGCCGGAGGCTTTGTCGAGCTTCTCGTTCACCACTTCGTCGAGACGCTGCATGTTGTCGAGCGACGAGCTCTGCTTGCTGATCGTGCCGGAGAGCATCTCGGAGACGTCGGCGAGGGCCTCCTTGGCCTTGGCCTTCGAGAGGGCGTTGGTGAGCTTCTCGATCTTCTTGCGGATCTCCTGCTCGGCGGTCTGGCAGGCGCCGACGAACTCCTTGTAGGCGGCCTCGTTGTGCTCGAGCTCGGCCTTGTTCTCGGCGAGGTCGGCCTCGACGGACTGGAGCTGGGCGGCGAGCTCTTCGGCGAGCTGCTGGTTGCCGCCATTGTAGACGACCATGATGCGGCCTTCGAGGTCGGTCTTGCGGCGTTCGCCCTCGGCGACCTGGCGTTTCAGCTTTTCGGACACGGCGGCCATCTGGGCGATGCCGTTCTGCATGGCCACGCGGTTCTTCTTGAGGTCCTCCTTGGCGTTCTCGAGGAGCACCTCGGGATTGCGGAATTCGAGCGAGCTGAAGAAGAGGCTGAAACGGCCACGGATCTGGTTGTAGAAGCGAGCGACGAGGGACATGGCGAGGAGGGGATGAGGGATTGAGGGAGGGCGGAAAGGAGGGATTGAGGGAGTGAGGGAAAGGGACCGGGGGCGGAGGATCGGAACGGAGGCGACAGAAGGTAACGAAGGTAACGAAGGCGGAAGACGGATTAGGTCACAGAGGGCACGGAGGGGGAGGAGGGCACAGAGGTCGGAGGGGTCGGAGAGGAAAGGGAGAAAGCCCCGGAGGGTGTAACCACTAATCCACACTAATGGGCACTGATGGACGGAGCGGAGGAGGTGAGGATCTTGGAGGGTGAACCGCTACTGGACGCTGATGGGCGCTAATCCGGATAGAGGCTCTTGGTGTTCTCTGCGTCCTTTGCGGTTAACGGTTCTTGGATTTGGCGGAGCGGATCGCCTGCAAGCAGGCTCCTACAGGGGAAGCGGTGCGGAACGGGAAACTCAGGCTTTCTGCGGGGCCTGGTAGCCGAGGCGTTTGGTGCGGAGGGAGGGGAGTTCGGGCATGCCGGAGGCGAGCTCGCCGGTGACGCGGGTGCCGGTGGAGAGCGAGTCGATGGTGTCGCTGATGCGGCTGGCGAGGGCGTCGGCGGACTGGTTGGCGAAGAAGTCGGCGCGGAGGAGTTTGAGCTGCTCCTCGATGCGGCTCTGCTCGGCGCGGACGACGGCGAGGTTGTCCATCGAGCGGTTGAACTGCTCGTGGCGGCGGCAGAGGGCGTCGAGTCCTTCACGTTTCGCGCCGACGAGGCGGAACTTGGTTTCGTAGGCAGCGGACTCGGGGGGAGTGCGGGCGAGTTCTTCCTCCAGCTTCTTCAATTCTGTCTCGATTTCCTCGATACGCGTGGTGAAGTTCTCGGAGTCCTCCATCACGAGGTGCTGGTCGAGGCGGCGTTCGGTGGCGAGCAGACCGAGGTAGGACCACATCAGGCCGTCGAGTTTGTCGGTGGGCGCGGTGGTGCCGGCGGGGGCGGTGGCGAGCTGTTCCTCGATGTCGGCGCAGACGCGGGCGAGGTCCTCGTAACGACGGCGGGCCGAGTCGGTGAGCTGCGCGAAGAGGCGGGCGCGCTCGGTCTGGAGATTGGCGAGCACCGCGGCGTCGCGCTGCTCGGTGCCGGCGGCGGCGAGGGCGTCGATCTTGGCGCGGAACCCCTGGCGGTCGGGCAGCAAGACCCAGCCGACCACGTAGGCGGCGGCGCCGAGCGCGAGCGCGAGCGGCAGGCCGGTGGCGAAGCCCGCGCCGACGGTGAGCAGCGCGAGCACGGCGTGGTCACCGCTTTTCAGGAACGCTTTGAGGTAATCGATCCGGCGCACGGTGAGTCAGTGTG
>JAHFTC010000013.1:51117-54879 GCA_023269585.1 Opitutaceae bacterium | reverse complement strand
AGCAGCAGCGCATAGTGCGCCGTCACCGTCTCTTCTCCAGCAGAGCCTTTCGTTCTCTTTTCGGTCATCTCCCCGTTTGCCACACCCTCCTCGGTCAGCCACTAAGAAACCGGAAGAGCCGAAAAATCTCCAGCCGGCGCAATAGGCCGGCATTCGCCGCCAAACGGCGCCCCGCTTCCGCTGGGGCGCCGCCCGCACTCCGTTACGGCCGGACCACGAGCTCCACGCGCTGCGCCGGCGTGAAATGCCGGCGGGCGAAGTCGCGGAGTTGCTCGATCGTCACGGCATCGATCCGCGCGTCGTAGTTCTTCCAGTCGTTGACGGGCAGGCCGTAGGTGACGTTGAGCGCCGCCTGCATCGCGCGGGCGCCGTTGGTCTGCAGGCTCATCCGGCGCGCGGCCTTCAGGCGCGTCTGGCAGCGCAACAGCTCCTCGGGCGTGATCCCGCCCTCCTGCACGCGGCGGATCTCCGCCTCGATCTCGTCGAGCACCTCGCGGGCCTTGTCCGGCGCGGTGCCGGCGTAGAAGCCGAAGAGCCCGGTGTCGATCGCGAGCACGCGCGAGGAACGGACGAAGTACGCCAGCCCCTTCTGCTCGCGCACGCGTTCGAAGAGGTTCGAGGCCATCCCGCTGAACACCTCGTCGGCGACTTCGGAGACAAAATGGTCGGGCCCGCAGATACCGGGACACGGATACGCCTGGAACACGACCGCCTGCTGGCGCGGCTGGATCTCCTCGTGCACGCCGGCGACCGGGCCGGCGAAGGCGGGACCGGCGTCGGGCGCGGCGCCCTTGGGCAGCTTGGCGAGGAACGCCTTCAGCTGCGGCGCGAGCCGCCGCACCTCGAAATCGCCCGTGGCCACGAGTACGCAGTTGCCCGCCACGAGCAGCCGCTTGTGCAGCGTGCGTAGGAGCGCGGGCGTGACGGCCTTCAAGCCCTCCTCGGTGCCATGGGTGTCGACAGCGAGCGGATGCCCGCCGAAGAATTTCCGCCGCACCAACTTGCGGGCGACGGTGACGACATCGTCGGCCTGCTCGGCGAGCGAGGCCAGGTGCGCCTCGCGCTCGATCTCGAGCGTCGCGGGCACGAACGCCGGGGCGAGCACGGCTTGGCCGAGCACGTCGAGCGCGCGATCCACGTCACCCGGCAGCACCTCGAGGCTGAGGCCGAAGGTGTTGTTGCCGGAAAACTCATGGAAGGTTCCGCCGACCTCCTCAACCAACTCGGCCACCTCGTCGGCGGTGCGGTTCTTCGTGTCCTTGGTCAGCAGGGTGACCATCAGCGAGAGCGCGCCGCGGGCGGCCGGCAGGTCGTGGGCGACGCCACCCAGGCAGATCAGGCGCAGGTGGAGATTGGGCAGGCGCTTGTCGGGCAGGAGCAGCAGCCGCGCGCCGTTGGGCAGGCGCTCCTCGGCGAAGTCGCCGAGCACGGAGGCCGGCGTGGCGGCGACCGGCGCGGGCGCGGCGACCTTCGGGTTCATCGACACGGCGGTGAACCGCTCGGGCACGAAATACTGCGCGGCCACCCGCCGGATGTCACCGGGGGTGACGGTGGCGAGCCGGTCGAAATAATGGCGGCTGTAGTGGAGATCCCCCACCACGACCTCGGCCAGGCCGAGGCGCGAGGCCTGGCCGCTCATGGTCTTGCGGGTGTTGATCTCGCCCACGACGAGCTGGCGCACGGCCTTGGCGAGCAACGCCGGGGCGATGCCCTGGCGGGCGACCCGCGCCAGCACGCGCTGCACGGCGGCCGCCGCGGCCTCGCGTTTGTCGGGATCGCAGAGCATCGAGATGTAGAACAGCCCCACCGTGCCGGGATTCCACGCGGAGGCCTCGATCGAGTGCACGAGGCGGCGCTTCTCGCGCAGCTCCTCCCAGAGGATACAGCTGTTGCCGTAGCCGAGCACGGTGCCGAGCAGGTCGAGCACGGGCGTATCCGCATGTTCGAGCCCGGGGATCTGCCAGCCGAGGCCGGCGCGGGAGATCTGGACGTCCTCGAACAGGTGCGCCTCGCGCGGGGCGAGCGGCACGGCCTCGGTGGGCATGTAGACCGGGGAGAGGCGCGCGCGCGGCGCGGACCCGAAATGTTTCTCCACCTCGGCCAGCAGCGCGGCCGGCTCGAAGTGCCCGGCGACGACCAGCACGAGGTTGTTCGGCACGTAGCGGGCGCGGTAGTAGGCGACGAGATCCTCGCGCGTCACCCCCTCGAACACCGCGCGGTGTCCGATGATCGGATGCTGGTAGGAGTGATGGCGGAAGGCGGTCTCGAAGAGCGTCTGCCCGAGGCGCTGGTCGGGCTCGTCGAGCGTCATGTCGATCTCGCGCAGGATGACCTGCTTCTCGCGCTCCACCTCGTCGGCCGGGAGCGTGGAGTGCAGGACGGCGTCGGCCAGGAGGTCGACGGCCACGCCCACGTGCTCGCTGGGGATGTCGATGTAGTAGACGGTGCGGTCGAAGGTGGTGTAGGCGTTGATGTAGCCGCCGTGGGCCTGGACTGTCGCCGAGATCTCACGACCGGCGCGGCGCTCGGTGCCCTTGAAGAGCATGTGCTCGAGGTAGTGCGAGAGGCCCGCGCCGAGCAGGGCGCCCTCGTGGATGCTGCCGGTCTTCACCCAGACCTGGACCGAGCACAGCGCGGAGGAGTGGTCGGGCTTGAGAAGGACGGTGAGGCCGTTGGGCAGCACATGGCGATGCACGGACTCGGCCCACAAGGGGCGCAGCAATTCAAAGTCGCGGGAGCGGCGGGCGCGGGTGGCGGGCATGAAGAAAGGAACGAAGAACGCAGAATGAAGAAGGCGGAACGGTGCCGGTGGAGCGGTGCGGGAGAAACGAGGGTACGGGCGCTGGAGCGAAAAGGTTCCGCGCACGCCTTCCCTCAATCCCTCACTCCTTCTCTTCCCCCTCGGCGAGGTTGGGCAGCGGGAGGCGGCGGGTTTCCGGTTCGAAGGGCTGGAGGAAGGCCTCGTCGAAGTCGAACACCTCGGCGAAGTCCTCGAGGCAGTCGTTGTCGGTCTTCGAGAGCACGTTGTACTCGATGAGCTTGAAGACGATCTCGCCGAAGTCGCGGCAGCGGGTCAGGCCCCAGTCGGTGAGCACGGTGTGCGCGAGCGGCCCGAACTGGTCGATCGCGTACGCACGGAAGCCGTGGAGCAGCTCCTGGCCGGCCACGTGCTGGCTTTTCTTGGCGCGGTCGGGGTCGCGTTTCTTGAGTTCCTTGACGGTGAAGTCGAGGCCCGCGCGGACGAAGTGATACGCCCGCTTGTCGAAGCGGGGGTCGTCCTTGTGGATGAGGTCGATGATCTCGTTGAATTCGAGGTCTTGCATGCCGGAGTGATCGGGGCCGGCAGGGGTAGCACAGTCCCCGCCGGTGCGCAACCGGCATGAACGGCGGGGGCGCGCCAAGGGCGTCGATCAATCAGTTGTGGATGCGGGCGAACCGTTTCCGGGCAACAGCTCGAAGCGGTAGCCCCTCGTCACAAGCACCGGAATCAGCCGGTCGAGGACCCGTGCCGTGCGTGGCCCCCGGTCGGCGGTGTCGTGCATAATGATGATTCCGCCGTCGACGATCAGGCCCCGCGCCAGCCATTCGATCCCGGTCTCGTTCTTCAGGAGATGATCGAAAGGATAGATCGTGCCGGCGACGATCGGATAGCCCGCCTGGCGGATAGAGTTCGCCTGCTCCCGGTTGATCGATCCACCGGGCGGTCGGAACGCCACAATTCGGCCGTACGCTCCGATCCGACGGTCCGCCTCCTTGAACTCC
>JAHFTC010000013.1:0-51107 GCA_023269585.1 Opitutaceae bacterium | reverse complement strand
CCTCGAAGCGCTCCTTGGACATGCGCGCGAGCTTCTCCGTCGACTTCATGTGGTGACCGAGCGCATGTCCGCCAGCGACGATCGCACGCATACGCTCGGGCTCGATGTGGTCGGCGATGATGAAGAACGTGGCCGGCACCCCGTGCTTCGCCAAGACGGCCAGAATTTCCGGAGTCGCCGCTGAGGGCCCATCGTCAAGCGTGAGGTACAATGTGCGCCGCGGGCCGGGAATCCGGTAGATCGCGTCCGGATCGACGACGTTCATCGCGCTCGGCAACAGGCTCGCGCCGCCGAAAAGCAGGGCAACAACCGAGAGCACCACCAAGCAGGCGGAAAGCAGTGCCCGTTTTCTGAGGAGAGCGGCAGCCATCACGGAGGTGTCGGGTATGCCTCGGAACGCGGGGGCGAGCAAGTGTCGAGACCGGCCCGCCGCCCGCCACGCCGGCTGAGCCGCATTCCGGCTCGCCCGCCTCCGGTTCAGAGGACACTGTCGCCACGTTCTCATTGCCCCACGCAACCGGTTCGCCACTGCCTGCCATGAGTCACGCCATAACCCCGTTCGAGCAGATCCGCCGCACCAACGCCGCCGGCAACGAATTCTGGTCCAGCCGCGACTTCGCCCGCGTCCTCGGCTACGTAAACTACCGCCATTTCCTGGCGGTGATCGAGAAAGCCCGAACCGCCTGCTTCAACAGCGACCAGCGCGTGGAGGATCATTTCGTCGGAATCGACGAAATGATCGAGATCGGCAAAGGCGGCCAGCGTCCGGTCGAGACGGTTATGCTGTCGCGCTACGCGTGTTACCTCGTCATCCAGAACGCCGATCCGGCCAAGGAGATCGTCGCCGTCGGCCAGACCTATTTCGCCGTCCAGACCCGGCGCCAGGAGCTCACCGACGGGGAGGTCGAAACCCAGCGCCGCCTCACCATCCGCGCGGAGCTGCGCACCCACAACAGCCATCTCGCCGACGCCGCCAAGGGCGCCGGTGTCGTCGAACCGCGCGACTACGCCATCTTTCAAAACCACGGCTACATGGGGCTCTACGGCGGTCTCGGCGCGCAGGACATCCACGCCCGCAAGCGTCTCAAAAAGGGCCAGCAGATTCTCGATCACATGGGCAGCACCGAGCTCGCCGCCAACCTCTTCCGCGCCACCCAGGCCGAGGAGAAGCTCCGGCGGGAGAAGATCGTCGGCAAGGACAAGGCCAACCGCGCGCACCGCGAGGTCGGAGCCAAGGTCCGCCAGACCATCCGCGAGCTCGGCGGCACCATGCCGGAAGCGCTCCCCCCGGCCGACAGCATCAAGCCGTTGGAGGCGAAGGCGCGGAAAGCGCTCGAACCGCCGCCGAAGGCGGAGTGACACCGGGGAAGCCGCAAACACCGCCGCCCGCGGCCGGAAGGCGCGCGGGCGGCGTGGAAGATCGGCTACGCGGAGGAGCGGTTCAGCGCTGGAAGAGCGCGTCGATCAGCTGCACGTCGGGCGCGCCGTCGAGGGACTTCAGGCCGTGCCACTCGGCGATGCCGAAATCGCCCTTGTACTCCCAGTTCGCCCACGCGATGCCGTTGGCCTCGAACACCCCGATGAGGTCGCGGTAGTACGCAAGCCGCGCGGCGCGCGGCACGGTCGGCAGGCAGCCGAACTCGCCGCAGTAGAGCTGCAGACCGAGCTTCTTCGCCTGGATGATCGCGGGCTCGATCTCCTGGCGCAGGCGCTCCGGGCCCCAGTTGTCGGTCGAGCTGTCGAGGAAGTTATACTGGTTCTTCGGGTACGACTCCAGGAGCTTGGCGAACGTGGCGGCGTCGACGATGGGGCCGGGATAGGCCACCGGGCCGGGATAGTCGCGGATCGGCGCGGGCACCCAGCTGGCCTTGTGGTGGGTGAGCAGCAGCGGCGCGTAGGTGTGCAGGCTCAGGATGATGTTCTTGTCGCCGGCCGGCACCTTCAGCAGCGGCAGCATCTGCGGGATCTGCCACATGTTGCCCCCGAGCACCACGACACGGTTCGGCTCGGCCTTGCGGATCTGCTCCATGCTGCGCGCGACGAGCTTGTTCCAGTCCTCGGGATCCGGCGCGGTGGGCTCGTTCATGATCTCGTAGGCGAGGAAGTCGGCGGGGTACTTCTTCAGCCGCTCCGAGAGCTGCCGCCACAGGTCGAGGAAGGTCTCCTGCGCCTTCGGGTCGGTCCAGAGGGTGTTGTGGCCGCCCTCGTTGGAGGCGTTGAAATGGTGCGCGCGCACCGAGTGCAGGTCGACGATCACCCGCAGCTTGGCCGAGCGGATCCAGCCCAGGGCGCTCTCGAGAAGGGCGAACGCCGTCTCATCGGGCGAGCCGTCGTCCTTCCAGAGCACAATCTCGTCGACGGGCAGCCGCACGTGGTCGAAGCCGAGCGAGGCGATGTAGCGGATGTCGTTTTCGGTGATCCACTCGGTGCGCGGCGCCCAGCCGAAGTCCTGGGAAAGCCAGTGGCTGAGGTTGGTGCCGCGGTGGATGGCGAACCCAGCGGGATTGGCCGGGGCCGGAGCAGGTTTTGTGGTATCGGCCGCTGCACCGAGGACGGCGCAGCCGGCGAAGAGGGAGGAGAGAAGCAAGGGACGAAGGGGCAACATAGGTTACGTGGATGAGCGGAAGAGATCCGCCCAATCCGCGCGCCTGACAACCTTCCCCCGCACTTTCCTCCAAACCCGACCGGTGATCGATGCATCGCCCAACCCCGCGGCCCCACTCCCCCGTACATTTCCGTGATACGACCGTATCACGGAAATGTACGGTGGGCGTTCGGTGGCGCCCCACTGCCTCGCCGCCGCTGTTCCGTGAAGCGCCACTGTCCACTGGTCACCGGTTGCCGCTTACCAGTCCACCGGCTCAGCCGCGTGCCACAGCACAGCGAGAGGCCGCGTTCCGGTCGGTGCGCGGCGGAGAACGCGGCGAGGGAGTCCGTAGGCCGACCCCACCGGTCCGCCGCTTCCGCGCTGGACTCGCCGCGGCGCGTTTCCAGCGTGGCCACGAACACCATGCGCATCCTCGTCGCCATGTCCGGCGGAGTCGACAGCTCGGTGGCCGCCCTGCTCCTGCAGCGCGAAGGCCACGAGCTCGTCGGCGCGTACATGAAGAACTGGATCAACGAGGACAACATCGTCGGCGAGTGCCCGTGGCAGCAGGACATCGACGACGCCCGCGCCTGCGCCGAGCGCCTCGGCATCGAGTTCCGCGTCGTCAACCTCATGCACGAGTACCGCGCGCGCATCGTCGACTACCTGCTCGACGGCTACCGCCGCGGTCTCACGCCCAACCCCGACGTGATGTGCAACCGCGAGATCAAGTTCGGCGTGTTCCTCCAGTGGGCCCGCGACCACGGCTTCGACGCCGTCGCCACCGGTCATTACGCCCGGCGAGTGGAAGCCAGTTTCTGCTGTGGCGCCGCTCCCAAGAGCGGCGATGCCGCCCCTGTAGCCGCCCGCGCCGAGCCCGGTCCGCCCGATTCACCACCCCCGTCCTCCGTCGTCAGTCCTCCGTCATCCGTCCACTGCCCTCCGCCCACCGGCCACCGCCTCCAGCTCCACGAGGGTGCCGACAAGAACAAGGACCAGTCCTACTTCCTCACCCTGCTCTCGCAGGACCAGCTCGCCGCCGCGCGTTTCCCGCTCGGCGACCTCACGAAGCCGCAGATCCGCACCCTCGCCGCCGCCGCCGGCCTGCCCAACGCCGCCAAGAAGGACAGCCAGGGCATCTGCTTCATCGGCCAGGTGCGTATCCAGGACTTCCTCCGCGCCTACGTGCCCGACGCCCCTGGCCCGATCGTCCGTGCCACCGACGGCCGCCTCCTCGGCGAACACCGCGGCCTGCACCTCTTCACCCTCGGCCAGCGCAAGGGCATCGGCATCCCCTCCAACACCGACAACAAGGCCTACGTCGTCGTCGCCAAACGCTCCGAGGACCGCGCCCTGCTCGTCGACTTCGACGGTCCCGCCGCCCTCGGCCTGCACACCACCACCGTGCGCGTGCACGCGCTCAGCTGGATCGGAGAACCAGTGACGCGCGCCGCCGACCTCGAAGGTCGCGTGCGCTACCGCGACCCGCGCGTCGCGCTCCGTTTCGAGCCGCAGCCCGACGGCACCGGCCTGATCCGTTTCCGCGAGCCCCAACGCGGCCTCGCCTCCGGCCAGATCCTCGCCCTCCACGACGGCGAGCGCGTCCTCGGCGGCGGCGTGTATGTTTGAGCCGGGTCGAGACAGACTAGGGTTCGAGCGTCGAGGGACGAGCGCCGAACCGGCAAAAATCCTAAACGAGGAATTGGGCACAGAGGGCACAGAGACATGGCAGGAGAACACAGAGAGTTCGGAGGCAACCTGAACCAGCAAAGGCACTCACCCCTTGTGTGGGGCTCCCAACTCGGTGAGGTGCTTCATCAAGTTCCTCTCTGTGTTCTCCTTCCGTCTCTCCTCTGCCTCTGTGACCTGTTCGTTCTGCGGTCTCCGTCCGGCCCGTGCGATCGACCGTCGGGATAGGCCTCACCGGAATCGGAGAACAAGGCACGCGAAACAGCGCGACCCCGGTTCTCCCGCCGCCCGCCCCCTTGTTTCCTTCGTTACCTTCTGTCGTCCGCAGGATGCGTCGCCGTATCGTCCCGATTTAGCGGCGACGGCAGCGGCGGAAGGCGACGAAGCCGAGCGTCAGCGCACCGAACAGCGCTGCGTACGTCGAAGGCTCCGGGACCGCCGTGAACATCACGCCGTTGACCCCCGCCAGGTCGATGCCGCCCGAACCGGTGTCGCCGTTGGTATTCGTCGGAAACCGGTCCCAGCGTGTCAGGGAGCCGGAGACATCGGTGCCGAAGATCGAGTAGCCGAAGATCTGCATGCCGGGGCTCACCCCGAGGTTGGCCATCGTGAAGACCAGCCCGGCCACGCCCTGGCTGCCGGTCTCGTTGTGCGCGGTGTTCGCCGTGAGCGTGTCGCCCGCGTTGTACCGGAAAAGCGCGTAGTCCTGGTTGGCGACGACGTTGGTCGCGCCCCAGCCACCAGCGACGCTGACAAGCGTGCCATAGCTGCTCGGACGGCCGGTGCGCGAACTCAAGCCGGTGATCGCGGCGATCTTGAAGCCGTCGTGCACCCCCGCATCGCCGCGGTCCCAGACGCTGAACGCGAGGTTGGAGGCGGCGGTGATGCCGCTCGTAAAGACGAAGTCGAGACGCTCGATGTTGCCGGTGTTGGTGGCCGTGCCGTTCGCGAACGTGTTGTCGGAGCCGACATAGAGATTGTTGCCGAGCAGGAGGTCGGCGTAGTTCGTCTCGTGCACACCGCTGAAGGTCGTACCGCTGCCGGCGTACCAGACCGAGGAGTTGTTGGCGCCGGCGTTGGTGCGACGGACATAGGCCGCGTCGGCCAGCCCGGTGGCCTGGTAGGTGGCCGTCGCCGTCGTGAACCGCGTGATCGCCAAGGTGTCGTTGCTGAACGTAAGCCCTTCGCTGGTCGAAGACGCCGCGGTGGTGAGCTGGGTGGTCACACCGGTGATGGCGGTCTGGGCCTGGAGGCCGAGAGCAAGCGCGACGCACGCGCAGCCGAGAACGGTGGTTGATCCGAGTTTCATGTGGGGACCGTCGTGTTGACGGGCCCGCCCCACCCTGGCTAGCAGGTTTTTTACCAGCCGCAGACACTCCTAGGGAATAGTCCCTATCCCGTTTGGTGCTCCGTCCTACGCAACCAAGACGACCCACCCCAGCGATGGCACCGTCCTCGGCCCCGCCGCGGCCGCACCGCGCCGCATGCATCCTGTCGAATGCGGCGAGCGGTCCACGCTCCGCGTCGATCCCTGAATCCTGTCGGTTCGGCCCTCGCCCCCCCGACACTCGACTCTCGTCTGCAAGGGCCGGCCCACCGGCGCCACCACCCCTCAGAATTCGATCCCCGCCTGCGCCTGCACGCCGGCCTTGAACGGGTGCTTCACCTCGCGCATTTCGGTCACCAGATCCGCGTATTCGATCAGCTCCGACGGCGCGTCGCGGCCGGTGACGACCACGTGTTGGTGCGGCAGACGCGTCCGCAGCCCCTCGATCGCCTCCGCCACCGGCAGATAACCATAGGTCAACGCGATGTTGAGCTCGTCGAGCAGGATGAGGTTCACCTCGGGATCCTGCATGGCGTTGAGCGCGATCTGCCAACCGGTGCGCACGGCCTCGGTGTCGCCGGCGCGGCTTTGCGTGTCCCACGTGAAGCCTTCGCCGCACCGGTGCCAGCGCAGCAGATGGCACCGCAGGTTGCGCTCGGTGGCGGCGTCGCCCGACTTGATGAACTGCACGACCACGCAGTGTTTCCCGTGGCCGAGCATGCGCGTGACCAGGCCGAAGGCGGCGGTGCTCTTGCCCTTGCCGTTGCCGGTGTGGACGATCGTCAGCCCGCGCCTCTCCTTCGCCGCGGCGATGAGCGCGTGCATCTCGGCCTGCTTCTCCTGCATCGCGACGCGGTGGGCGGCCTCGAGGACTTCGTCGGTTTCAGTGAGTGGTTTGAAGATGGTTTTCATGGCAGTTCGAGAAGGAGCCCTGGCGCCGTGCGGGCGCACACGCCGAAGACTTGGGAGAACAGGTTCGGGGTGAGGACTTCGTCCGGCTTGCCCATCGCCCGCAGGCGCCCGTCGTGCAGCACGGCGACGAGGTCGAGGCAGCTGGCCACCCGCAGGTCGTGGAGCGACATCAGCACCGTGGAGCCCGCGCGCGTGAGCTCGCGGGCGAGCATCAACACTTCCAGGACATGGCGCGGGTCGAGCGGCGCGAGCGGCTCGTCCCAGAGCTGCAGCGGCGCCGCCGTGGCCAGCGCCCGGGCCAGCAGCACGCGTTGCCGCTCGCCGCCCGAGAGCCGGTTGACCGGCCGCTGGGCCAGCAGCGCGAGATCGAAACGCGCCAGCGCGGCATCGACACCGATCTCGTCGTCGCCATGCGCGAAGCGCCCCTGCGCGACCACCGATCGTACCGAGAAACCAAATTCGAAACGCGCCTCCTGCGGCACCCACGCCGCCCCCCGCCCGCGCTCGAGCGGCGCAATCTCCCCGAGCTCGCGCCCGGCCCAACGCACCGCGCCGGGTGCGGGCAGCAACCCGGCGGCGACCTGCAGCAGCGTGGATTTGCCCGCGCCGTTGGGCCCGACCAGGCCGACGAGCGAGCCGGGCGGGAGGTCGAGGGTCACGTCCGCGAGCCGCCCGGGCACGGTGGCCCCGCGCAGCGCCAGCGCGCTCTGCGGAAACGCCGCCACCTTGCCGCCGTCCTCGGGCGCGGGCTCCCCGGCCGGCGCCGGAACACCGATCGGTCGTCTCACGTCCACCTCCTTGCCGCATCACCCGCGGCGAGGGCGAGCGTGTAATACAATAGATTACAAGCGCCCGCAGCGCACTCCGGCCTCCGCCACCGCGGGCGCGGGCGAGGGCCGCGCTGCGCATTGTAATCTATTGTATTACACCCCTCCGGAATTCGGAGACGCTGCGCTGCCCCCTCGTGGCGGTTGGCGACGATGCGTTTCATGCCTGCCTCCTCAGCAACCACAGGAAGAACGGCGCGCCCACCAGCGCGGTGACGATGCCCAGCCGCACGTTGTCCGCCGAACGGCACACCAGATCGCACCCGAGCACGAAGACTGCGCCGCCCACCAGCGAGAGCGGCACCAGTCGCCGGTGCTCCGGTCCCACGAGCAGGCGAAGCAGGTGCGGCACGATCAACCCCACGAAGCCCACCGTGCCGGCCGCGGCGGTCGCGATCGCCGTCAGCACCGTCGAATGCACCAGCAGCTGCCGGCGCAGCGAGCACACGTCCACCCCAAGGCTCTGCGCCTCGTTGGCCCCGAGGCTGAGCAGATCCATCGGACGCCCAAGCGGCCAGAGCAGGGCCGCGAACACGAGGATCGGCGACGCCATGAGCGCATGCTCCCACGTCCGGTCCTCGAGCCCGCCGAGCAGCCAGAAAAGGATCTGCGTTGTGCGCTCGTAGACCGCCGTCTGCGAGGAGAGCACGTAGCTGGTGACCGCACCCAGCAGCGCGTTGAGCGCGATGCCCGCGAGCAACAGGCGCTCGGTGCTCGCGCCGTGCCGCGCGAGCGCGATCACCGACAACGTCGCCGCGAACGCCCCGACGATCGCCGCCGCCGGCACCGTCCAGAGCGAGATCGCCGCGAGCCCGCCCGCGATCGCCACGACCGCGCCGGCCGCGCCGCCGCTGCTCACGCCCAGCAGCCCGGGGCTGGCGAGGCTGTTGCGGAAATACGCCTGCATCACCAGACCGCTCGCCGACAGCGCCGCCCCGACCAGCAGGGCCACGATGAGTCGCGGCAACCGGATCTGCCAGATCACCAGCGTCGCCAGTTCCTCCTGCCGCAGCAGGCCGCTCCAGATCCGCGCGGGCGTCAGCGGCATGTCGCCGATCCCGAGCGAGGCGACCGCGAGCCCGGCGAGCACCAGGAGCGCCGCCGGAAAAACCCACCGCTGGAGGCGTCCCGGGATCATTCGAAGGCCTCCGGGTGCAGCTGGCGCGCGAGCTGTTCATACGCGTCGATCCGGTGGTGGGTCACGCAGCTGATGAGGTGCGGCGCGAGCACCGCCACGCGCCCCTCGCGAAACGCCGGCATGAGCTTGTACGGTACCATCGTGCGGTACGGTTCGAGCGCCCGAGCCGGATTTTCGGTGGCCACGACGATCCTCTCGACCGGCCAGGTGAGCATCTGCTCGCTCGGGGTGACGGCATGGCCGCGCAGGCCGCCGAGTGTCGCGGCAAGGTTTTCCGCGCCGGCGTGGGCGCAGAGATCGGCGAACGTCGTGTCATCGCCGGGGATCATGCCAAAGACCGAGGGCGCAAACACCCGCACCGGGCGTCGCCCCCGCAGTCTGGTCTCCAGGTTCGCCACGCGCGCCTGGCAGGACTCGATCAACGCCTCCGCCCGGGCCTCGGCGCCGAGTTCCCGCGCGATCAGCCGGAGCGTCGCGTAGACATCGTCGAGCGTCTTGTAGCGTTCGACAACCAGCACGCGCACGCCGGCGCGTTTCAACTGGGTCACGAGCTCCGCCCGGCTGTAGTCGGCGCAGAGCACGAGCGTGGGGGCGAAGCGGAGGATGGTCTCCGCATCCCCGATCCCGATCTGCGGATACTGCGCCGCCGCCGCGGCCACGGCGGAGAACTCCGGCTGGCGGGCGAGATGGCTGAGGGCGGCGATCTGCTCCGGGGCGGCGAGCGCGAGCAGGAACTCGTCGTTGCCGACCGTCTGGGAAACAACCCGCACCGGCGCCGGCACGGCCCCCTGCCCCGCCGCTCCGAGCACGGAGCAGAGGAGGCCGAGGAGCGCGACCGACAGCCGGAGCGGGATTCTCATGAGCGGTGAGAAAGGTTCAGAACTTGTATTCGACGCCGCCGAACGCCCCGAACGGCAGCGCGTCGTACCGGGCGACCTCCTGGTACTGCTCGTCGAGCGCGTTCTCCACACGGATCTTCAGCAGCAGGTTCTTCGCGACCTCGTAGCTGGCGAAGACCCGCACGGTCGTGTAGTCCTCGAGCGGCACATACGTGTCGACGCGCGAGGCCACGAACCGCACCCCGGCGCCGACGGTCCACGCCGCACACGGCTGCACGGTCACCTCCGAGTCGAAGGTGTGGCGCGGCTGCCGGGGCAGGCGCTTGCCGGCCGTCGTGTCGTGCGCCTCGAGATAGGTGTAGGCGATCCGCGCGCGGACGGCCTTCGCCACGCCTACCGCCAGCGCCGTCTCGAACCCCTCCGACTTGGCGCGGCTCACGTTCTCCGTGCGCCCGACCCACGTGACCGGATCGGAGACGTAGACGAGACGATCCCGGTAGCGGGTTTGGAAATAGGTGACACTCGCCGTGGCGCGATCGCCCCAGAGCTTCTGGTCGATGCCCACGTCCCAACCGGTGGACTTCTCCGCCTGCAGATCGGGGTTCGCCAGCATGCCCCAGGCGGGGTTGCCGTCGACATCGTCGTTGGACGGCGCGCAGAAGCCGGTGCCGATCGAGGCGTGCAGCTTCGTGCCGGCGACGGGCAGCCACGCGGCGCCCGTGCGCCACGTCCAGGCCGAGCCGAACGTCTCGAAGTCGTCGTAGCGCACGCCGGCGTTGACGGTGGAATTCTTGGACGGATGCACCGTCGTCGAGAAATAGCCGGCGCTGTTGTCGGCGGTGGTGGACACCCCGTCGCTGGTGTGCCGCTCGCGCGCGAGCGTGGCGCCCGCGACCACCTCGGCGCCCTGGAAGTCGAACCACGTGTTCTGCCAGTCCACCACGTCGCGCCGGTCGCCGATGACCGAGGGATAGGCGCCATCGTCGTAGACGTAGCGGCGCTGCTGCTGGCCGGCCGTGAGCCGTGAGGCGAACTCCTTGTCCCGGCTCCACTGCGCGTAGACGGTGGAGAGATGGTTGTCGGCCGCGACGTCGGCGTCGCCATAGACGTACTGCTCGCTATCGCTCTGCAACCCGCGGAACGTCGCCCCCACGAGGAGCTCCGCCGTCGGCGTGCCCTCGAGACGGGCCGAGTAGCTCCACGATTCGGAGGCGTTGTGCGGCTGGTCGTTCTCGGTCTCAAAGCGGCCGAAGGCGGCGCTGTAACCAAACTTCTCGACCCCGCCCTTGACCGCTGCGGAGGCGCCGAACGTCTCGAAGGAACCGTACGTCGCCGCCACGCTGCCGGTCGGCGCGCCGCAGCCGCGGGCCGAGTCGATGAAGACCACGCCGCCCATCGCCGCGCTGCCGTAGAGCGTGCTCTGCGGGCCGCGGAGCACCTCGATGCGATCGAGACCGCCGAGATCGGCGGCGCCGAGGAAGTTGTTGTAGCCCGCCGAACGCGAATTCATCGGGATGCCGTCGACGACGAAGAGCGTCTGCGTCGAGGCCGCGCCGCGGATGAAGATCGCGCTCTGGCCGCCGGGGGCGCCGGTGTTGACAATGTTGACACCGGGCACGCTCCCGAGCGCGGTGCGCAGGTCGCCGATCTGGGCGAGCTCGAGCGCGACCAGCGGCAGCACATCGACGCTGCTGGTCGTGAACTGGGCGTCCTGCGCCGTGCGCGTGGCGCTCACGACGTAGTCGGGCAGTTGGACCACGGCGTCGTGCCGCGTGTCCTGGCCCGCGGCCGGGGCCGCCAGGGCGAAAGCGAGGGCGCCAGCCGCGAGGGCCGACGAGGTTTTGTTCGAATGCCGATTGAGCATGGAGATCGTGACGCGGGAGAGCAGAAACGATCGATCGCCATGCCCGCGGCCCGGAGGGGCCGCCGGCGGAAGCGCATTCCTACTCCCACCCTTCATTTTTGCGATGAAGTGAGACCGGGCCGCGCAATCGCAGCGCGCGGAACGGGGTGAGGCTCAGATCAGGCAGGTATTCGGGCTTCAGGTTTGTGCGGCGCGCGCTTTCGCACGACTGCCGACGCCTCGCCCCTCGCCTTCACCGGACTGGTGTCCGACTGGCTTTTCCCGTCGTTGGACGGGAGAGGGGTCTGTGACCTGTTACCGCAGCGCAACTGCGGCCGATTTGCACGGCCTTCCCTGCGTTGCTGAGCATGACGGCGCCGACCTCGACTCGGCCGGCGCGCTTCCAAAGAACGCGTCGAGGGATGGGCCGCCGCGCGGCGCGTTTCAAGCGCCAATTTTTCGTACCCGCTATTCAGATTCACTGACCCGGTCGCGCCGTCTCGGCTACTCCCCGGCGCGCCCGAGCAGCCCGCCCACGAGCGGCGCGAGTTCGGCCGCCCAGCGACGGTAACCCTCCGGCGAAAGATGCAGCCCGTCCGGCATCACCGCCGGACTGATCGAGCCGTCCGCCGCCAGAAAACCCCCACCGATGTCGCGGAACCGTACCTTGCCGTCGCGGCCGTCGAGCGCACGCAGGCGTTCGTTCACCGCCGCCACACGGCCGCGGACCTCCGCCTGCGGTGAGGCGTCGCAGGGGAACACGCCGTGCACGATCACTGTCGCCGCGGGAAACGCCGTGCGCAGCCTCTTCACCACCGCCTCGACGCCCCGCGCCGTATCCGCCGCGGTGGCATTGTCCCGCCCGAGATTGTTCGTGCCGATCAGCAGCACCACGACCTTCGGCTGCAGCACGCCCACCGCGCCGTGGTCGAGGCGCCAAAGGACGTTCTGCGTGGTGTCGCCGCCAATGCCGAAGTTGGCCGCGCCCAGCGGCGCGAAGTGTTTCTTCCAGTGCTCGCCGTCGTTCCACTCCCAGCCCTCGGTGATCGAGTCGCCGACGAACAGCACCGCCACGCCGCCCTGGGCCGCGATCGCGACATCCTCGGCGTGCATCTCCGTCCAGCGCGCGACCGACATCCACTCGTAGTCGATCGCCCGGGGCGCGGGAAGCGCCGGATCTTCGGCGCGGAGCAGGGACCACGGGGCGAGGGTCATGGCGAGGGCGAGGGGGAAGATTCGGAGGCGCATGGATGAAGGCCTGCTGGTGTGCACCACCTCCGGCCTCGGTTCAATTCTTCAACTTCACGCCAACACAACCTCCGCCTCGATCGGCAGGTCGAGGTGCACCGCACTGTGGTTCAGCGCACCGGCCGCCGCCTCGGGCGCGGTGAACGCGTAGGCCGCACCGAGCGCCACATGGTGGAGCGCGTTCTCGTCGAGCAACGCCTGCCGGAAACAGCGCCCCGACCGCGCGACCGGCGAAGCCCCTTCGACCAGCGCCACCTCGCCCAGCCGCGCGGCGCCGCGATCGGTTGCCAGCACCTGCCCGAGCATCTCGGCGCCGCGTCGCGCCCGTGCCCGCACGACCTGTCCGCCGCGAAACTCCAGCTCCACGCCATCCATCACCATGCCGCCATGACACACGGGTCGCGCCACGCGCAACCAGCCCTCGGCCGAGTCGCGCCGCGGCGCCGTGAAGACCTCCTCGGTGGGCAGGTTCGGCGCGAACTGCCGGCCGTCGCGCATCGCCAGCAACGCCGTGCACCAGCGGTGTCCGGCCGCCAACGCCAGCGTGAGCTCCGTACCCGGGCCGTGGAGGCGGACACACCGCAACCGCCGGGCGTTCAACTCCTCGCACCGCCGCTTCAGTTCGGCCGCGCGCCCCTCCCACGCGGCGACCGGATCGGGCCCGTCGGCGCGGCACGCCGCCAGCACCTCGGCCCACAGGCGCGCAACCCGCTCGGCGGGCGCCAACTCGGGATAGACGACGTCCGCCCACTCGGGCGTCGGCGCCGGGGCCGCCGTCCAGTTCGTGCAGCCCGCCAGCAGGTCCGGCGCGATCTGTCCGTAGAACTCGCCGCCCACTTGTCGCAGATGCGCCGCGGCCGCGGGTGCGACCCCTTCGGCCAACCTCGGTTGCGCGCTCATCAAAAACACCAGCGCATCGCCCTGTGCCACCGCCTGGCGCAGACGCTCCGTGTGGCGCTCCAACCGCTCGCCGAAGGCGCGGTGCGGCCGGTGTTGCGCCGCCTCGCGCCACAACGCCGCGTCGCCCCAGAGTGTTTCCACGTCCACCGCCCCGGCCGCCTGCGCCGCGGTGGTCACCGCCTCGACCAGCGGGGCCGCCGCCGGATCCACGCCCTGCAATTCGTACGGCTCCGCCAGCACCACGCGCTGGCCGGGCCGGAGGTTCAGCCCGAAGCGCACGATCACGTCCGCATAGCCGCGCAGTTGTTCGTCGAAGCCGGGAAACACCCCGCCACTTCACCCGCCCCACCCCGCCGCGACAAAACCATTCTTCGCCCCCGCACCCCACCCGCCCCACCACCACCCACACCAGTTCCTCCGCGAAACCGTTTACCCTCACGACCGTGAGGGTAAACGGTTTCGACCCGGATGCAGCGCCTTTGCCTCCCCCGTACCCGAAATCCAACGCCGTCCCGGGGCAGCCTATGCCCCGTCCGGGACTGCAACCGTTTACCTTCACGACCGTGAGCGTAAACGGTTGCTCCGCTTTGCTGCGGCCCCCGGGTGGGGCGCCAAACCGTTTCTGTCGCGTCCGGGCCGCGAACGCAGCGACGCCATTCCTACTCTTGCCCCCTCCGCGCCACCTGCTCCTTCATCAGCGGCTCCGCATGAAGATACTCGTCGTCGTCGCCCATCCCAAACCCGCCAGCTTCAACCACGCGCTCGCCGCCGCCGCGGGCGACGCCCTGCGCACCCTCGGCCACGAGGTGACCTTGCAGGATCTCTGCGCCGACGGCTTCGACCCGCTCCTGCCCGCCGCCGAGTTCGCCAAGGACGCCGTGCTGCCGCCCGACATCGCGCGCCGCTGCGCCGAGCTCGCCGCGGCCGACGGCCTCATCCTCGTCCATCCCAACTGGTGGGGCCAGCCGCCCGCCGTCATGAAAGGTTGGATCGACCGCGTCGTCCGCCCCGGCGTCGCCTACGAGTTCCGCGTCAGCCCCAACGGCAAGCCCGGTCCGGTCGGCCTGCTCAAGGTCCGCGCCGCGCTCGTGCTCAACACCGGCAACACGCCGCTCGAGGCCGAGCACGCCCTCTACGGCGACCCGCTCGATAACCTCTGGAAGCGCTGCTTCGGCGGCATGTGCGGCCTGCCGCGCACCGAGCGGCTCTACTTCACGCCGGTGATCGTCAGCACCCCCGAGCAGCGCGCCGCCTGGCTCGCCGAGACGCGCGCCAAAGCGGCCGAGTTGTTTCCGCGGGCGTAGGTCGCGAACAGTGTTCGCGATGCAGGGCAAACCCTCCCGGTGAGCCGCGGCTGACTCGGCTCGGCAGGGACGCCTCACCCTACCGACCTACGAAAGACCCTCGAAGCATCCCACGCCTTCGTATCCGCTACACCTCACACCGCCCGCGCCCGGTACCGGTAATACGCGGCGCAGGCGCCCTCGGTGGAGACCATCGGGGCGCCGAGGGGATGCTCGGGCGTGCAGCGCACGCCGAAGGCGGGACACTCGTGCGGCTTGCGGTTGCCGCGCAGAATCGCGCCGCTGATGCACTCCGCCGACTCGCACCCACCCGCGCCGCTCAGGCCGAACTTCGTCACGGCGTCGAAAGCCCGCAACTCCGACCGCAGCGCGTAGCCGCTGGCCGGGATCAGCCCGAGCCCGCGCCACTCGCGGTCGGAAACTTCGAATACGGAGCGCATCGCCTCCTGCGCGCGAAGATTTCCCTCAGGGCGCACAGCGCGGCCGTAGGCGTTGGCCACCTCGGGGCGGCCGTCCTCGAGCAGCTCCACGCAGCGCAGCACGCCGTGCAGGATGTCGATCGGCTCGAAACCGGTGATGACCAGCGGCGTGCGGAAATGTTCGGCCAGCGGCCCGTACTCAGCGGTGCCCATCACCGCGCACACATGGCCGGCGGCGAGGAAGCCCTGCACGCGGTTGTCGGGCGCCGACAGGATCGCCGCGATCGCGGGTGGCACGAGCACGTGCGAGACGAGCAACGTGAAGTTGGTCAGCCCGAGCTGCCGCGCCTGCAGGACGGCAAGGGCGTTGGCGGGAGCGGTCGTCTCGAAGCCGACGGCGAAGAACACCACCTCCCGCGCCGGGTTCTGCCGGGCGTGCGCGACGGCATCGAGCGGCGAATACACCATGCGTACGTCGCCGCCGCGGGCCTTGGCGGTGAGCAGGTCGATGCCGGTGCCGGGCACGCGCAGCATGTCGCCGAACGAGCACAGGATCACCTCGGGCCGCGCCGCGAGCGCCACTGCAGCGTCGATCAGCGCCACCGGCGTCACGCACACCGGGCAGCCCGGACCGTGCACCAGCGTGATCGTGCGCGGGAGCAGCTCGTCGAGTCCGAACTTCACGATGCTGTGCGTCTGCCCGCCGCAGATCTCCATGATCGTCCACGGCCGGGTGGCGCGCCGCGCGATCGCCTCCGCCAGCTGCCGCGCCGCCGCGGCGTCGCGATACTCGTCAACGTACTTCATCGGGCGCAGGGCGCTCCTCCGCGGCGGTCGGCCCGAGTTCGTCGAGGTCGCCCATCTCCTTCAGGTAACCAAAGATCTGTTTCGCCTCGGCCTCGTCGACCACGCTCAACGCCATGCCGACGTGCACGAGCACGTAGTCGCCCGGCTTCGCCTCGGTCACGCACGAGAGGTTCACCTCTTTGATGACGCCGCCGAAGCTCACGCGGCCGCAACGAAAGAGCGGGTCGTCACCTTTGATCGAGAGTATCTGGCCGGGTACCGCGAGGCACATGGTGGTAAGGGGAAAAGTTCAGCAGATGCGCGGCAGCTGTTCACCGCTCAGGCGGTCGAGGATCCGATCGACGCCAATCGTGCTGCGCAACACCGCCTGTCCGCGTGGAGCGGCGCGGAACTCGCCGATCGCCGCCGGCGGACCGCCCGGGGCGGTGCGGGCGAGGATCTCCAGCACGCGGGCCTTTTCTGCGGCCGGCACGATCGCGACCAAGCGCCCCTCGTTGGCCACGTACGCCGGATCGAGTCCAAGGATCTCGCACGCGCCGCGCACCGGCTCACTCACTGGGATCGCGGTCTCTTCGAGGAAAGCCGCCAGCCCCGACGCCTCGGTGATCTCGATCACCGCCGTGGCCAATCCGCCGCGCGTGAGGTCGCGCAGGCAGTGCACCTCGACGCCCGCCGCGAGCAACGCCTCCACCGCCGGCCAGAGCGGGGCCGAGTCGCTCTCGATCGGCGACTCGAACGCCAGCCCCTCGCGCTCCGCGAGGATCGCCATGCCGTGGCGGCCGATGTCGCCGCTGAGGAGAATCACGTCGCCCGCCCGCACCGCGGCAGGCGCGATCTGTGTCCGCGTCTCCACCACGCCGATGCCGGCGGTGTTCACGTAGAGCCCGTCGCCCTTGCCGCGCTCGACGACCTTGGTGTCGCCCGTGACGATCTCGACGCCCGCGGCCCGCGCCGCCGCCGCCATCGACGCCACCACGCGCTCCAGCGTCGCGATGGGCAACCCCTCCTCGAGCACGAAGCCGACGCTCAGCCAGCGCGGCCGCGCGCCGCACATCGCCAGGTCGTTGGTGGTGCCGTGCACCGCCAGCGCACCGATGTCGCCACCGCGGAAGAAAAGCGGACTCACCACGTGCGAGTCGGTCGTGAACGCGAGCGCCGCGCCCGCCGGTGGCGTGAAGACCGCGCCGTCGTGCCGCGCGCCGAGCGTGGTGCCGCCGAAGGCGGGAAGGAAGATCCGGTCGATCAGATCCTGCGTGAACCGCCCGCCGCCGCCGTGCGCCACCTGGATTTCCTGCGGCCGGCCGAGCGGCACCGGGCAGACGAAACCGGACGCGGCGGCGCTGGATTCACTCGTGGGGTGGTTGGGCACGGCGCAATCGTGGCGGTTTTCCTCGTATCCTCAAGTGCGGGGCGGCTTTCCTTCGCCGTCCGCGGATCCGTCGCCTTTCGCGCCGGCGGCTCCGCGCCCGCCCTCGGCTCTTCCGGCAACCAGCTAACCCCGGCGCAGCGAACCACCCTCGAGGCGGAAACCGCGCTCCGGGCCGTAGCCGAGCAGATAGGTGATCTTGTGCTGCAGCCGGGACCGGCTCTTGTCCACCGGCACCACCCCGGCCGTGTCGCGCTGCAGGGGGAAGGTCGACTGGCCCCGGAACGCCACAAAATGATAGTCGGCCGGAAACAGTGAATACGCACTGGTCAGGCCCCCGTCGTGGCCCTGGCGCAGCGCCTTGGGCACCTCGAACATGACGACCGGGCGGTCCCGCGCGATCGTCTCGCGCAGTCCCCGCAGCACCGCCATCTCGTGCCCCTCGACGTCGACCTTGATGAAGTTCACCGGCCGCGTGTGCTTGCCGACGATGAATGCGTCGCCCACGACCACCGGCACCTCGATGTCGCCCTCCGCGCTGATCTTGCCCTTGCCCCAGTTGGCCGTGTCGGGCCGCGCGAAACGCAACGTGTCGTCGCGGTCGCTCAACGCCACGCGGAACACGGAGACATTCGGCAGCAGGGCCGCCTTCTGCTCCAGCCGCACCGCCACCCGGTCGAACGGCTCGAAGGACAACACTTCGTCGAAGAACCCGGCGAACGCATGCGTGTGGTTGCCGATGTTCGCGCCCACATCCAGCGCGGTCCCGCCGGAGACCAGGGAGCGCACGAGGTTGAGGTACGTGTATTCGAAATAATCCCGCGTCGTGAACACCACCCACTCGATGTAATTGTCCAAGGTCCCGGAGAACGGACGCCCGTGGATCTCGACCGTGAACTCGCGCCCATCGAGTTTGAAACAGAGACGCGCCAACTTGCGCCGCAGGGAAAGTGGGATCCGCGGATGTGCGGTGAGCTTGAGGGCAAACCCGTTGGTGGTCGGTGTCATGACAGCGATGCCGACTCTCGACAGCTCCCTGGCGAACGAAAGCCTAAAGATTCCGCCGGTACGATGACCGGTGTTCCGGAGGGAAAGGGCCAAGCGCAGTCCGCCCCTTCGCCGACGCGAACGGAGACCGGTCCTACTTCCACTCCGCAAACAGCCGCGCGTACACCGCCTCGATGCCGGTGGCTTCACGCTCGATGGAGAAGTTGGCAATCACATGTTCGCGCCCGGCCCGGCCCATCGCGGCGGCGCGCTCCGGCTCGGCCATCAGCTCGCCGACGCGGCGCGTGAGCGTCGCCATGTCGTCCACATCGCACAGAAAACCCGTCTCGCCCTCGCGGATGAGGTGCATCGCCGCGCCGACGCGCGTGGCCACCACCGGCGCACCGCTGGCCATCGCCTCGGCGGGCACGAGCCCGAAACCTTCCCAGCGCTGCGGCCCGACGACGATGGTCATCCGCCTCAACCAGAGCGGCACCTCCTCGGCCGGACGCTCGCCGAGAAACACGATGCGTTGGGTCAGTCCGGCCGCGGCGACCCTCGCCTGCTGCTGCGCGGCGAACTCGCGCTGATCGAGCGTCACCTGCCCCACCACCACGGCCGTGAAGTCCGGATACCGCGGTAGCAGCTCGATCATCGCGTCGACGAACCGGTCCACGCCCTTCTGAGCGCGCACGCGCCCGAAGACGCCCACGCCGTACTTGCCCGGCAGCCCGGTCGCCGCCCACTCGGCCGCACGGTCGGCGGCAGGGCGGTAGGTCTCGGTGTTGATGCCGTGCAGGTTCACCACGTGAGGCACCTCGAGGTACGAGCCCGACTCCGGCGAAACCGCGATCACGGCGTCCATCCGGCGCAGGAGAAAACGCGTCCACGCCGAATGGCGACGCTGCGCCGCCGACGTGAAGAGCAGCTTGAGCGGCTGCCGCAGCACCGCCTTGAGCAGCCAGCCGGCGAGCATCTCGTTGTTGCGCCGCGCGTGCCAGATCCGCCCCGGCCGGCCCGGCGGACGGCTCCAGCCTTTAGTGAGCACAGAGCCCCAGGTGATCTTCGGCCAGTGCGCCGGCAACTTCGGCCCGAGCGCCGCGATCGGCAGCCGCCTTGCATGCACGGGCACCAACGCGGCCACGGTCGAGGTCACGCCGCTGTAGCGGACCTTCATGCTGGCGGCGATCACCTCGGTGGTGCGCAGGTCGCGGATGTTGTTCTCCATGCGTGGAACGGTGCCGCCACGGAACACGCCCCCCGCGCCGAGGGCCAACACTTTCTGGGAGGAACGAACGGCCACAGATGAACACAGATCTTCACCGATCCGGAATCCACACATCTGTGTCCATCGGTGTTCATCTGTGGCCAATTGCTCCGAACTGCCTTCGCCGTTTTCCCTTTGCCCCGCGCCGCGGCCCGTCGTCGCATCCTGCGCACCGATGCCGTTGCTCGAAGTCACCGACCTGCGCACGTTTTTCCACACCCGCAACGGCGTGGTGCGCGCGGTCGACGGCGTGAGTTTCGCCCTCGAGAAGGGCGAGACGCTCGGCCTCGTCGGCGAGTCCGGCTCGGGCAAGTCCGTCACCTGCCAATCGCTCCTGCGCCTCGTGCCGCAACCGCCCGCGCAGCTCGCCGGCCGCGCGCTCCTAGCCGGCACCGACCTGCTCTCCTGCCCGGCGCGCGAGCTGCGCGCCATCCGCGGCCGCCGCATCGGCATGATCTTCCAGGACCCGATGACGGCGCTCAATCCGTACCTGCGGGTCTCCGAGCAACTCATCGAGCCGCTGCTCATCCACGAGAAACTCTCCCGCCGCGACGCGCTCGCCCGCGGCCTGGCGATGCTCGAAGCCGTCGGCATCAACGACGCCGCCGCGCGCCTCCACCACTACCCGCACGAGTTCTCCGGCGGTATGCGCCAACGCGTGATGATCGCGATGGCCCTCATCGCCCGCCCCGAGCTGCTCATCGCCGACGAGCCCACCACCGCGCTCGACGTGACCGTGCAGGCGCAGATCCTCGACCTCATCCGCCGCCTCCAACGCGAGCTCGGCATGGCCGTGATCTTCATCACGCACGACCTCGGCGTCGTCGCCGGCCTGTGCGACCGCGTGCAGGTGATGTACGCCGGCCGCATCGTCGAGAGCGCAACAACCACGGACCTCTTCGCGCGTCCGCAACACCCCTACACCCGCGCCCTCCAACGCTCGATTCCCGCCCTCCAACCGAAGGGCGCCGAGCTCTTCACCATCCCCGGCCTCCCGCCCGATCTCAGCCGCCTCCCGCCCGGCTGCCCCTTCGCGCCGCGCTGCGAATTCGCAATCGACCGCTGTCGCAGTCCGGAAACGCCAAATCTCAAAGCGACAAATCCCAACCACCTCACCGCCTGCCTGCGCGTGCAGGCCGGGGAGCTCTAGACCGCGTGTTCTTCCATGTAGGAGCCTGCTTGCAGGCGACAGACCGCAATTCCAACTCTCCCCTTCTCTCCTCCGGAAAGCGTCGCCACAGGTCCGCTCCTGTTAAGCAAAACCGAACATGTACCAGTATAGAGTCACCAAGTATGATCCGGCGTTCCGCAACGACGCTGGCGCGTATACGAAAGACGACTGGACGATGTTCCGCCAAATAGGCGATGCCTTCGGTGGGGTCACACTGTCCGAATCTGAGTATCTGCGCGTCGAATCGGCCTACGTCGAGGCTGCTACCTCGTTTCTGACTGAAGACCATTCGCCCGAGCTAAGGGTTACGAGCCTGGAGATCCGGGTGGATCTGCCGACTGTGCCGCCAGAGGGATCCTTAGTTGCATGGACCGATTTCGGCCGCATTTGCCGCTCAGTGCTGCGAGAAGAGTTTTGGTGTGAGCTTCAAGCCGATGGGCGCTATGTGCATTTCGGGTGGGATTTCTACATGTATATCGGCGTCGAGAGTCCTTGCGAGAAGGCCATCGAGAAGGCGCAAACGCTTGGGCTATTTGTCGAGAACTGCGCTTCGCCGTATTGCGCAGACGCAGAAGATGAAGCCTAACTCCTAGCTTCTAGATTCTAGATCCTGCCTCCATGTCTCCCTCAGGCCCCCTCCTCTCGCTGCGCGGCGTGCAGACGCACTTTCCGGTGCAGCGCGGGTTCGTGTTCCGGCGGCAGGTCGGCACGGTGAAGGCCGTCGACGGCGTCGACCTCGAGCTGCGCCGCGGCGAGGTGCTCGGGCTCGTCGGCGAGTCGGGCTGCGGCAAGTCCACCCTCGCGCGCACCATCCTCCAGCTTGTGCCGCCCACCGCCGGCACGGTCGTGTTCGAAGGCAAGAACCTCGCCGAGCTCGACGCCGCCGGGCTGCGCCGCGCACGCCTCGGGTTGCAGATGGTCTTCCAGGACCCGTACGCCTCGCTCAACCCGCGCATGACGGTGTTCGACACCCTCGCCGAGCCGCTGCGTGTCCACAAGATCGTGCCACGCGCCGAGGTGCCCGCCCGTGTGACGGCGCTCATGGAACGCGTCGGCCTCGCCCCGCGGTTCGCGAAGAAGTACCCGCACGAATTCTCCGGCGGCCAGCGCCAGCGCATCGCCATCGCCCGCGCGCTCGCCCTCGAGCCGCGCGTGATCGTGGCCGATGAACCCGTGTCGGCCCTCGATGTGTCGATCCAGGCGCAGATCCTCAACCTGCTCGCGCAACTCGTCCGCGACCTCGGGCTGAGCCTGATCTTCATCGCGCACGACCTCTCCGTCGTGAAGCACCTCTCCGACCGCGTCGCGGTGATGTACCTCGGTAAGATCGTCGAGCACGGCCCGGCCACCGCGGTGATCGACCACCCCGCGCACCCGTACACCCGCGCCCTCGTCAGCGCGATCCCGGTGCCCGACCCGGTGCGCGAGCGCGCCCGCGTCCGCCTGATGCTCCCCGGCGACCCGCCCTCGCCGTTGAATCCGCCCGCCGGATGCGCGTTTCACCTGCGTTGTCCGTTCGCGACCGAGGTATGTCGCGCCGCCATTCCGCCCCTCGCGCTGCAACCCAATGGCCACGAGGTCGCGTGCGTGCGGTTGGCGGAGATTCCGGCCTGCTGAGCCGTGATCAGTCAGTCGAAAGTCGAGGGACTGACGAGCGACGAGGGACGATCGACGGGAGCCGAATCACCGAGGATAAACGGAACCGCCCAGCGACTGGAATTGTGCCGACGACAGTTCGACACTCGCCCCCCCGACACCCGTCCGCATCGAGGCGGCTGAGCCGATCCCGCAACCGCCCCCCACAACTGCACATTTTAGTGATACGGTCGTATCACCAAAATGTGCAATACTCTCGCCTTCCCTCGTCTGAAACCTGCCAACATCGAACAGGAATCGCACAAAAATGTGATATGACCGTATCACCAGAATGTGCAGCACCCGGTGCTGGCCGGCATCATTGAAGGCAGCTCGCCCATCGCCCCCTTCCGCTTCCGTCTTCCTTTTGAACCCCCGCCGGCCTTCACCCCAAAACCGTTTAGGTTCACGACCGTGAAGGTAAACGGTTTGGACTCGGACATTGTCAGGCCGCTGGAGCGGCCGGGGGAATCAAGCTGTTGCTCAATCGCCAGGGTCATCCCCGGACGGATCTTGTCGCCGGCTGCTGCGGCGCCGGGCATCACGTCAACCCGGTCTCACTCCCGAAAACGGGTCGTTAGCTACCACGCGGAGGCTGCACTGGGGAGTCAACTTGCGCCGACACACCACCCCCGCCCGGATACCCGACCTGCCGCAGCGCCTCGAAAGTCGCGATGCCAGCCGCGGTCGAGAGGTTGAGCGAGCGCAGCTCGGTGTTCGCATGAGGGATAGTAATGCGCGAATCGAGACCGATCTGCGCGTGCAGCCAATCCGGTGCGCCGGAGCTCTCGTTGCCGAAGACCAGCCCGTCGCCGTCGGCGTACCGCGCCTCCCAGAACGACCGAGCGCCCTTCGTCGTCAGCAGCCAGAGTCGTTGCGGGCGGAGCGGGCTGGCCTGAAATTCCTCCCAGTTGCGATGGTGGTGCACATCCAGTTCATACCAGTAATCCATGCCGGCGCGCCGCAGATGCCGGTCGGTGATCGTGAAGCCGAGCGGGTGGATCAGGTGCAGCCGGCAGCGCGTGATCGCGCACATCCGGCCGACATTGCCGGTGTTCTGGGGGATTTCGGGCTGAAAAAGGACAATGTGAATCATGTGTCAAAAACCCCTCCGATCCTCGTCGCCCCTCGGAAATTGGGTTGTATGGGCACCTTCTGCGAGAGAGTAGCATGGCATCACTCCCCACTCCGTGACTCCACCCGAAACCCCAGCCAAGATGAAAAAGGTCCTCATCGTCGACGATGAGAAGTCGTTTACCGAGCTGCTGGCGCAGATTCTCAACGACAACCTGACCTGCCCGGTGGAGTCGTACAACCGGCCCGCCGACGCCCTCAAGGCCATCCACGCCGGGGACATCGCGGTCCTCGTCACCGATTACTACATGCCGGTGATGAACGGCATCGAATTGATCCGCAACCTCCAGCAGGTGCAGCCCAACGTGCCCGCCATCCTCATCACCGGCCACAGTCTGAAATTCGGCGAGGAGGAGATGCGCCGCCTGCCGTCATTGAAGACGGTGCTCGCCAAGCCGTTCGGCTGGCGCCGCCTCGCGGACCTCCTGATCCAGAACTGGCCCGACGCCAACCCGCCCCAGCTCAAGGAACCGAGCTGAGTCGAGCAATCGGTCGAGCGGCGAGAGACGCGCGTCGCGCGCCCGACGGTCCGAGATTTGTCACGAAGTTTTCGTGACGCCGCCCGTTCGCTGGCGGGTTGCCGTTCTTCCGCCACCCCGCACTCGCTTGCCTCGCCCGGGCTGAGCACCGCGGGTCCGCCGCCAGCACATGGGCCCTTCCGCGCGGTCCCCCAACCGGGCTTCTTTCTGCTCCGACCCGGGGTGTATCCAGGACTTCAAGCGTGGCGCCGACGTGACCCGACCCGAAGACCGCTCCGCCGCGATTGCGCCGCGCGCCGGCCCGCGCATGCTCCGCCCACGATGTCGCGCCTCCGCCGTCCGTTCCTGCTCGTCGCCGCCCTTCTCGGTCTTGCCCTGCTCGCACCCGGTTGCGGCAAACGCGAGACCGCCGCCGCCGCCGGCCGGCGCACCGGCACGCTCCACCTCGCGCTCAACTCCGAGCCCGGCGAACTCGACCCGCAGCGCCAGATCAACATGGACCAGATGAGCGTCTCGCTCGCGCTCTTCGAAGGCCTCACCGCGCTCGACGAAACCACCTCGCTCCCCATCCCCGCCGCCGCCGAGCGCTGGGAGACCTCCGCCGACGGCCTCACCTGGACCTTCCACCTTCGCCCCAACCTACGCTGGTCCGACGGCGCCCCGCTCACCGCCGAAGACTTCGCCTGGTCCCTGCGCCGCGCCCTCTCCCCCGCCCTCGCGTCAGAATACGCCTACGTCCTCTACCCCATCCGCGGCGCCGAGGACTTCAACGCCGGCCGCGCCACCGACCCCGCCTCGCTCGGTCTCCGCGCCGTGGATGCATCGACGCTGGAGATCTCCCTCGCCCGGCCCACCCCGCTCCTGCCCGCGATCCTCGGCCTGCCGGTCGCCTTTCCGATTCCGCGCCAAGCCCTCGCCCGGGCCGCCGCCGCGGGGGACGAGCGCCGCTGGACCCGGCCCGAGTTCCTCGTGGGCAACGGCCCGTTCGTGCTCACCGAGTGGTCGCTCAACCGCCGGCTCGTCACCGCCCGCAACCCCCAGTTCCACGAGCCCGCGCAACTCGCCGCCCTCGTCTTCCACCCCTACGATCAGGCCGCGGCCCAGGAGGCCGCCTTCCGCACCGGCCAGCTCCACCTCACCGCCGACCTGCCCGCGACGCGCATTGCCCACTACCGCGCCAACCAGCCGCAGGTGCTGCGCACCGAACCGGTGCTCGAGGCGAACTTCCTGCGTTTCAACACCACCCGCCCGCCGTTCAACGACCCCCGGGTGCGCCGCGCCTTCGCGCTCGCGGTCGATCGCGCGGCCCTCGTCGGCACCGTGGCGCTCGGCGGCCAGGCGCCGGGCTTCACGCTCTGTCCGTCGGGACTTCCCGGTTACACCCCGCCCGCCGGCCTCACGTTGGATCCCGGCGCCGCCCGCCGGCTTCTGGCCGACGCGGGGTTCCCCGCGGGGCGCGGTTTCCCGGCGACCGAGGCGATCACGTTCTCGTCCGACCTCAACCAGAAGGTCCTCGAGGCGCTCCAGCAGATGTGGGTCCGCGAACTCGGCGTGACCGTCGCCCTCGCGCCGAAGGAGAAGAACGTCTGGATCTCCGACGAACGGCGCCTCGCCTACGACCTCTCGCTCGCCCGCTGGATCGGCGACTACGCCGACCCCGTCGCCTTCCTCGAGCTCTTCCTCGCCGACAGCGGCAACAATGCCACGGGTTGGTCCGAGGCCGAGTACGACCGCCTCGTCCGCGCCGCCGCCACCGAGGCCGATCCCATGCGGCGCAACGCGCTGTTCAACGAGGCCGAGGGGCGTCTGCTCACGGCGTTGCCCGTCGCCCCGCTCTATCACGGTACCCGTGCCTACCTCGCCGATCCGGCGGTGCGCGGCTGGCAACCCGCCCTGCTGGGATTCCACCGTTACCAACACGTGCGGCTGGAGTGAGGCTGAATCGCGCCGGCTGTAGGCCCAGTCGCTGACCTGGCGATTTCAGCCGAGCCACCTCACCGAGGCGGCCTCCAACCCGAAAAGCTTCCGCGATCCGCCCGCGCCGGACACGGCTCGCGAGAGCGCCGCGCTTCACGGCGGCATGCGACCGCAGCCACGCCCCTCAGCTCCGCGAACGCATCACGCGGGCGATGTCGCGGTCGTTCTCGCGCTTCTTGATGTCGTCGCGTTTGTCGTACTGCTTCTTGCCGGTCGCCAGGCCGATCTCGACCTTCACGAGGGCCTCCTTGAAATAGAGCCGCAACGCCACCAGCGCCTTGCCCGTCGTCTCGAGCTCCTGCTCGATCTTGCGCAACTGGGAGCGGTGGAGGAGCAGTTTGCGCGCGCGACGCGGGTCGCACCTCACGTAACCGCTGAACTCGTACTCCTCGATGTGCAGACCGAAGAGCCAGGCCTCGCCGCGGTCGATGCGCGCAAACGCATCGGCGAGTTGCGCGCGGCCGGCCCGGATGGATTTCACCTCGGCGCCACGCAGGGCGATGCCGGCCTCGAAACGCTCGTCGATGAAATAGTCGCGCAACGCCTTCGGGTTGCGGACCTCGGTGTAACGCTCCTGTTTTTTGGCTGCGGCCACGGCGTTCAGGGTATGCCTGCGAATTCCCGCCCGTCGACCCGGGACTCAGCCCGCCGCCGACACCGCGCGACCGCCGACAGAGTTACTCGACGAACTCGTAATGGATCTTCCCCTCGATGATCTCGCGCAGGGCGATGTCCTCGAGGTTGAGCTTCTCCAGGGACTCCACGAGCGGACGGCTGCCGCGACGAAGCTGCTTCACGCGGCGCGAAACCACATTGATGAGCAGGTTCGCGTCGATGATGACTTTCTGGGCGTCTTTTAGGTATTCGTCTCTCACGGAGTTCCTCCTTGGAAAAGTGAAGAGGGAGACAAGGCGGTCGCGTCGCTCCCCGGTCAAGAGTGAATTTCGGCGGGCCACCGGACGGCGCTTGCGGCGGGGACGGACCTCCTGCCATGCCGCGCCCGTCTCCGATCCTCACGATTCCCCCAGAAGGTGATCATTTCAGGGCGCGGCCCATCCCGATCCCGGTGAGCCGCGGCGCGGCGGCCCGTTCGACCCGCTCAGGGGCGCGAGTTTATCGAGGGAGGACGCCTCGCGCTCTTTCGGACAAATCCAGTCCTGCGGAAGGAGTCGGGCGCCGGTGCCAAACCCCGCGGCCCGCTTGCCGCACCGGACGTTCCCTGCACCATGCCGGCCATGTGGATTGCTTGGACAACAGTCGATTCCCGCGACGCCGCGGCCCGGCTGGCCCGCTCGGCGGTCGAGCACCGCTTGGCCGCCTGCGCCCAGATCGAGGGCCCCGTCACCTCGGTCTACTGGTGGAAGGGAAAGCTCGAACAAAGCGAGGAATGGCGCCTGATGTTCAAGTGCACACCCGAACAACTCGGCCTGTTGGAAACGCGAATTTTGGCCGAGCATCCCTATGAAACGCCCGAGTGGATCGCCGTCCGCGCCGAACATGTGGGGGAAAAATACTTGAACTGGGCATTCGAGAGCCCTTCACTCGGCGACTTTTCCAACGACACCAACGCCTAACCGCAGCCCGGACCATGTCTCAGCACAACAGCTTCCGCTCCACCGCCACCACCGGTGCCAAACGTAATGTCCTCAAGCGCTTCGAGCGCGTCGAGATCCTCAAGAAACGCGGCCAGTGGAAAGAAGGCGGTCGCGTGATGGGTCTGCGCAAGACCAAGCCCGACGTCTGAGCCGCCTCCCATCCTTCTAGGCCCGCCGGTGACGTCGGGCCTTTTTCATGCCCACACGCCAACTCCCGTGATCGACCTCCTCCGCGGACTCATCGACTTCGTGCTCCACATCGACGTCCACCTGCGGGACATCGTCGGCAACTACGGGCTCTGGACCTACGGCGTGCTCTTCCTGATCGTTTTCGCGGAGACCGGGTTCGTCGTGACCCCGTTCCTGCCGGGCGACTCCCTGCTCTTCGCCGCCGGGGCCCTCTGCGCCCCGGCCGAGAGCCAGCTCGCCATCCACCTCCTCGCCCTCCTGCTGTTCGTGGCGGCAGTGCTCGGCGACACGGTGAACTACTGGATCGGTTACCGCATCGGCCCGAAGGTCTTCAAACGGGAGGACTCCTTTTTCCTGCGCAAGAAGCACCTCGCCGAAGCCCACGGCTTCTTCGAGAAATACGGCGGTCGCGCGATCATCCTCGCGCGGTTTGTGCCCTTCGTGCGCACATTCGTGCCGTTCGTCGCCGGCGTGGGCAGCATGACCTACAGCCGCTTCATCGCGTACAACATCATCGGCGGTTTCGTCTGGATCTACGGATTCACGTACGCGGGCTATTTCTTCGGAACCCGTCCGTTCGTGCAGAAGAACTTCAAGCTCGTGATCGTCGCGATCATCATTCTCTCGCTGGTCCCGATCGTCGTGGAGTTCATCCGCGCCCGTCGGCAACCGAAGTCTTCCACAGCCTGACCGGCCACCGGAAGTTTCCAAATGGTCGGGCCGGTGAGATTTGAACTCACGACCCCTTGCACCCCATGCAAGTGCGCTACCAGTCTGCGCTACGGCCCGGACCTTGGAAAGGGCGCAAAGGCAACGGACCTCGCCACCCGAAGCAAGACCATTCTCCGGATCTTTTCGCCAACGCCGGCATCCGCGCTCGCCTCCGGAAAATCCGGTGGACTTCGCCCCTCGCTCTGTTTTGTTTCCCGCCTCCGCAATGCCCGGATGGCGGAATTGGCAGACGCGCTGGACTCAAAATCCTGTTCCCGCAAGGGAGTGTGGGTTCGACCCCCACTCTGGGCACCAAAAAGAAAACCCGCCACCCGGCGGGTTTTCTTTTTTTCGGCGTCGGAACGCCGCCGCCTCCATCGGCGCCCGGACGGTAGCGCCCCCCGAGATTTCTCCGCCGTTTTTGAACGTTCCGCGCCTCGCTGCGTCTCTCCCCGTCGCAAGAGAGTATGCAAGGCTAGTACTTCTACTAGTTTGTAGTTTGATAAGTCGGCTGAAGCGTCCGGGCAACCGGGCGCTTCAGCCGTTTCTGGACCCCGCGATCAGCGAGCGGCGCCACACCACTGCCCCACCAACCGAGGGCGAGAGCACCACCGCCGAATCACCAGCGGCACGATTCCCCGAAAAAAGTTCTGCGGCTTTTGAACGTTCCGCCACCGCCTGCGTCTTTCCCTGCGTAACAATTTTTGCAGGGCTAGTTTCTCTCGTTTGTAGTTTGTTAGTCGGCTGAAGCGTCCGGGCAACCGGGCGCTTCAGCCGTTTCTGGACCCCGCGACTCCGATCCACGGATCGCGGCCGCGGCCGGCGAGCGACCGCGGCGCGCTCCAAGTCCCCCGCGGCAACGGGCGCTACCGGCCCGTTCAGCGGCATGGTCGTTGCCGGCGCCAAGGGCCGTTTTCGCACCGGGCGCGATTTCCCGAAAATAGTTCTGCGGCTTTTGAACGTTTCGCCGCCGCCCGCGTCTTTCCCTACGTAACAGGGTTTGCAGGGCTAGTTTCTTAACGTTTGTAGTTTGTTAGTCGGCTGAAGCGTCCGGGCAACCGGGCGCTTCAGCCGTTTTTGCACCTCGCGATGCGCACCGCGCCGAAAACGCGTTTGCCGCCGCCCGCCCGCCGGAGTCGCATGGGCCATGCCCGACTTCCGTGTTTTCTGTGTGCCGCCGAGCCGCGAGCCGGCGGAGATCGTCCTCGATGAGACCGAGAGCCACCACCTCGTCTCCGTGAACCGTGCCCGCGAAGGCGATACCGTCGTCGCCTTCGACGGCGCCGGCCACGAGTGGATCTGCGCGCTGGCCGCGATCGGCAAACGCGAGGCGCGGCTGAAGGTCCGCTTCCCGCAGCAGATCCGGGCCCTGCCCTACGCCGTCACCCTCGGCCAGGCGTTACCGAAGGGCAAATACATGGACGCCATCGTGCGCAAGGCCACGGAGCTCGGCGTCGCCGGCATCGTCCCGCTGGTGAGCGAGCGCACCGAGGTGCAGCTCGAGTCCGACCGCGAGGAGAACAAGCTCGAGAAATGGCGCGCGGCCGCGATCGAGGCCGCCAAGCAGTGCGGCAACGCCTTCCTGCCCGCGCTCCAGCCCGTGCAGCGCGCCGCCACGTTCATGGAAACCGCGCAGGGCTACGACCTGAAGCTCATCGCCAGCCTCCAGCCCGGCGCGAAGTCGCTCAAGAGCGTGCTCGCCCGTTTCCGCGAGGAGAAGGGCCGGCAGCCGCAGAAGGTGCTCTGGCTCGTCGGGCCCGAGGGCGACTTCACGCCCGCCGAGATGAGCATCTCCAAGAACGCCGGCTTCGAGCCGATCACCCTCGGCCCGCTCGTCCTGCGTTGCGAGACCGCCGCCGTCTACGCGCTGAGCATCCTCAGCTACGAGTTACAGAACGGCTGACGACCGTCGCCCCACCGCCACCCGGCCGCCCCCGCCCGCCCAAGGCGGCCCTGTCCCCGTTTCCGCCAAATAGATCCACGACCGTGGACTTATTTGGTGGAAGCCACCTGTGGCAGCTTCACCTCGGGGCCCCCAGACCCCTGCGCCCGAGGCGCCGCCAAATACTTCCACGACCGTGGAGTTATTTGGTCGGCGCAGAAGGGAGCCTGCGAGCGCGGGCGGTTTTCGGTCGTGAGTTCCGGGCGAAACCGCGCTTCGCTCTTGGACGCCACATGCCCGCCGAACGTCTCACCAGCCTCCAGAATCCGCGCATCAAGCAGCTCGTCCGCCTGCGCGAACGGCGCGAACGCGACGAGGCCGGCGTGTTCATCGTCGAGGGCTACCGCGAGGTGCTGCGCGCGCTCGACCAAGGCGCGAAGCCCGTGGAGTTCTACGTCTCGCCCGACTGGTTCCTCGGGGAAAACGAGCCCGCGCTCATCGCCCGCGCCGAGGCCGCCGGTGCGCGGATCTTCGAGCTGACGAAGGAGGCTTTCGCCAAGGTCGCGTACCGCGAACGTCCCGACGGCCTGCTCGCGATCATCCCGCAGTGGCGCACGAAGCTCGAGGAGCTGGAGCTGTCCGATCCGCCGTTCCTGCTCGTCGTCGAGGCCATCGAGAAACCCGGCAACCTCGGCACCATCCTGCGCAGCGCCGATGCCGCCGGAGTCGACGCCGTGATCGTGTGCGATCCGGTGACGGATCTCTTCAACCCCAACGTCGTGCGCTCCTCGACCGGCGTGCTCTTCGCGATGCCGGTGGCGATCGCGACGACAGACGAGGTGCACGCATTCCTGCGCGCCAAGGGAATCCGCGTCGTGGCGACAACGCCCGCCGCCACCGAGCTCTACACGAAGACCGACCTGAAGGGTTCGGTCGCGCTGCTCATGGGCAGCGAGCAGTACGGCCTCAGTGATTTCTGGCTGAAGGAGGCCGACGCCCGCATCCGCATCCCGATGGCCGGCCAGGCCGACTCCCTCAACGTCGCCATGGCCACGATCATCACGCTCTTCGAGGCGGTGCGGCAGCGGGGGGAGTGAGCGATGTCCGCAATGATGGAACTGCTCGTGCTGGAAGCACGCCTGCGCGTAGAGCGGCGCTTCAGCCCGCTCCGGCCGGCGCCATGCTCGCGTCACGCTTGGGTGCAACACCTGCCGGGTCGCCCTGAAGGGACGACCTACGGGCCTGGCGAAATGGGATGCGAATGAGCGCAATGGATCCTACAGGTCGCGCTGTGCGCTTTGATCCGTCTGGTTTCGATATTCTCGAGAAGGACGAGGTTCAGGCACGTGTGCACTGGGCGGACGTTATCGAGGTGTTCGCCTTCAAACGAGACTGCTTTGCCTACGACGACATCCTCCTCGGTTTTCGCTGTGATGAGACGGGAAACGCGTGGTGCGTGAGTGAGGATGACCAAGGGTACAAAGAATTCTTTGTGGCCGTAGAGTCGCGGTTCACTGGCTTTCGCACCGACTGGTTTGGTGTGGTTTCTCACCCGGCATTTCAATACAACCGCACCACGCTTTGGGGGACGCCGCCGCGAGATGAGATTTCCAACATCGGTCGCGCTCCCGCCTACCCCGACTCCCTCCGCGCCCAGCGCGACCCGCAGACGGGCCGCTACCAGAACATCGGCGGGGTGAAGCCGCCGGGGCCGGGGCGGATTTTGAAATGGTCGCTAGGACTGGGGCCGAAGGAGCAGCCGGCGGTCGAGCGCTCGCGCGTGCCGGCGGGCCCGGCGCCTGTTGTGACGCCGGACCTCGCGAGGATCGCGGAGCCGCCGACGGACGCGATGCAGTTCACCTGGGTGGGGCACTCGACGTGGCTCATCCAAATCGGCGGGCTCAACATCCTCACCGATCCGATCTGGTCGCGGTTCTGTTCGCCGGTGCCGTTGTGGTCGCTGCGGCGGCGCGCCCCACCCGGCCTACCCTTCGACCAACTCCCGCGCATCGACCTCGTGCTGCTCAGCCACTCGCACTACGACCATTGCGATGTGCCCACTTTGCGGCGACTCGGTGCCGCTCCGGCCTACGCGGTGCCCGCGGGACTGACTCAATTTGTCACGCGTAAGACCGGCGGCCGCGTGCACGATGCCGAATGGGGCGAGACGCTCGCCGGGGCGGGCGCCAAACTCACCGCGGTACCGGCGCTGCACTTCTCGGCGCGCACGGGCAAGGACCGCAACCAGACGCTCTGGTGCGGCTGGCTGCTCGAGGTTGCGGGCAAGCGCATCTACTTCGCCGGCGACACCGGCCTGGCGCCGTTCTTCGGCGAACTCGGCGACTGGTTCCGCGCGACGGGTGGCATCGACGTCGCACTGCTGCCCATCGGCGCGTATCAGCCCCGTTGGGTCATGACGCCCGTGCACTGCACCGCGGCCGACGCCGTCGAGATCCATCAGCTCATCGGCGCGCAACAGTCGCTGGCGATGCACTGGGGCACGTTCGTGCTCACCGAGGAGCCTTTGCGCGAACCGCCGGTGCTCCTCGCCGACACGCTCGCCGCCCGCGGCGTGCCGCCGGAGCAGTTCCGCACCCTCGCCGTGGGCGAGACAGTGCGCTTCGTTTAGCGCATCCGCTCAGCGCCCGAGCGTGGCCGAGCCGGCGAGCGGATACACTTCACCTTTCTCCGCGTCGAGCGCCCACGCGCTGACCTTCGTCGCTCCACCGGGCCGCATGATCGCTCCGGCCGGTGAGCGCAGCGCCCAGCCGCAACCCTTCGCCGCCGCGCCCACTTTCGTCGCGAGGTCCGAACGCGGAATATTCACCGCCGCCACCTCGGTGATGAGCGGTTCGCCGCGTTCATCGGCGACGCACACGAGCACCGCATCGGCCGGCCGGTTCGAGCCGGGCAGCACCGCCCAGCCGACCAACGCGAGTTCGCCGGGAGCAATTTCCCAAACACTTTCGAGCTGGCCCGTCGTCTCCGCCGGCGGCGGTTGCGGGGCGGCCAACTGCCGCACCTCGCGTGAGCGCACGACTCGCGGCCGCAAATAGCCGATGGCATCGAGTCCAAGGGCGTTGCGGTGCGCCACGGCGGCGTCGGGGAAAACGAGTGCCGAAAGCATCGGGTGGTCGGGAAAAATCCCGGCGAGCTGGACGCCCACCCGCGTCTGGCGCCGCGCAGCCTGAGTTTCGGCGCTGCCGCGCAGCGAAGGCGCGATCGCAGCGAGCGAAAGAATGATCAGCGCCGTGGCGCCCGCCACGGGCACCAGCGCATCCAGCCGATCCGCACGTTCCTCGCGGGCACGGAAGCCGAGCGCCACCGCCCGCCACGGTTTGAGCTGCAGGAGCAGCGGGACCAGCGCGATCGGCAGATACACCGCGAAGGTCACGTACCGCGAGCTGGCCCCTTGGAGCGGTCCGATGCCAGCGCGGGCGAAGGCGGCGATGAGCCCGCTGCCCACGGCGAAGCCGGCGACGGCAAACCACGGCAGCGCGCGCCGGCAGAGCTCGGTGTGCTCCCCGCGGCGCCAGAGCTGCAGAAAACGTACGGCGCACGCGGCGAGCAGCGCGTAGCACGCCGCCCCGAAACCGGTGGCGACGACGAGCGCCGGCGTGGCGAACGCGTAGGCGAAGGGCGAGCCGGCGAAGACGAGCGCGTAGTGTAGTTTTTCCGCCAGCGTGGAATCGTACGGTTGCAGCCCGCGATGGTTCGGCGGCGCCATGCCCACGAAATAGAGGACGAGGACGACCGCGACGACGGCGAGCAGGAGCAACGCCGTACGGCGCCGCGCGAGCACCTCGCGCCACGAGGGCGCCCAGAGCAGGACACCGCCGGCGAGACCCCACGCCAACATGCCGTTGCCGGAAGACCAGGTCGCCAGCGCAGCACACACGACCACGAGCGCGAACTTCACGGACTCCCGACCGCCGGCGGCCGCCACCCCGATCGCCAACGCCGTCCAGAGCTGGGGTAGGACGTTTTCCACGCCGATGCCCCACAACCAGTTCTCGTACTGCGCGGGCGAGAAGATCAGGAGATTCGCGAGAAACCACCAGAAGACCGGGCGCGACTCCGGCACCTCCGCCACGGCGGGCGCCAGTGTCTTCCGTCCCAGGCGCAGCAGCACGAGCGAGGTCGCCACGGCGATCGCCCACGCGGCGAGCATCTCGGCCACGACGTTGCCGTGCGTCGCGTGGCCGAGGGCGAGAAACACGAGCCGCGGCACGAGGATGCGGTGCTCGTTGTGCTGTGCGGCGAGGTCGCCGAAGGTCAGCTCGCCAGCGTGGGCCTTGATGTGCATGCCGGCGATATCGTCGTCGAACTGGTCCCAGTAGGGCACATCGACGCCGAAGTGCAGGATCTGCCAGAGCGGCAACAGCGCCGGCGAGAGGGCCAGCAGCCACAGCAGCCAATGCGAAAGGCGACGGTTCATCGCCCGGAGGTTGGGCGCCCCGGGAACGCGAGTACAGCCCGCAGGTGAGGCGCGGTGCGTGGGAATCAAACGGGCCGGATCGGACCGCGCCGGCGGCCGTGAACCGTACTCGACGGTTGCGCCCTGCGAGCGGGAGCCACCACCCTCGCGCCGTGTCCGCCACGCCCCCGCATTTCCACGTTGTCTGCGCGCTGATCGAGCGCGGCGGACGCGTACTCGCCGCGCAGCGACCGGCGGGGAAGTCGCAGGGGCTGCTCTGGGAGTTTCCCGGCGGGAAGCTCGAACCCGGCGAGGCGCCGGAAGCGGCGCTGGAGCGCGAGATCCGCGAGGAGTTGCACGTTGCCATCACGCTGGGCGCACAGCTCGCCGACGCGTTCCACGACTACGGAAAATTCGCGATCACGCTCACGCCGTTCCGGGCGACGCTGCGCGATCCGGCAGCCGAGCCGCACGCGGCGGAACACGCCGCGCTGCGTTGGTGCGCGCCGGCGGAGCTGCGCACGCTCGACTGGGCGCCGGCCGATCTGCCGATCGTCGCGGAGTATCTCGCGCGGTGCGGCTGACCGGCGGCGGCGGGCTCGACTCGGAACGGCATGCGCCCATCTTGCCGGCATGCAATGGACGCCCCTCGAAACGCTCGAAGCCCTGTCGTACGTCGTGACGGTGGTGGGCCTGCCGTTTGCCATCGCGGTCTTTCTCTACGAGCAGCGGCGCGAGCGGCAGAACGAGGAAGAGGAGCTCTACCAACGCCTTTCCGACGAGTACGCGGAGTTTCTCAAGATCGTGCTGCAGCACGCCGACCTCGGCCTGATGCGGACGCAGACCGAGACGGTGACGCTCACCGCCGAGCAACACGAGCGGCGCGGCGTGCTCTTCGAACTGCTCATCTCGCTCTTCGAACGCGCCTACCTGCTCGTGTACGAGGAGCACATGAAGCGGCAGACGCAGCGCCTTTGGATGAGCTGGGAAGACTACATGCGCTACTGGTGCCGGCGGCGCGATTTCCGCGAGCTGCTGCCACGACTGCTGGAAGGCGAGGATGCGGATTTCGTGGCGCACATCCGGCGGATCGCGTGCGAGGAGCAGGCCCGCGAGGAGGGACGGTAGCGCCCAGCGATGCAGACGAGAGTCGAGCGTCGCGGGAGGAGCGCCAAACCGATCGTGAACGGGGCCATTGCATGAGGGCCTTCGCAATTCGCCTCCGGAAGTCCGGCACCCGAAGTTCGTCCCTCGTCGCTCGACTCAATGGTCACCGCTCCGCGGGCGGGCTCACCGGGAATCGATCACGACGGTCAGCAACGCCAGAAGTGAATCCATCGAGAACGGCTTCTGGATGAACCGCGCCGCGCCGCAGCCCGCGAACTGCTGCACCGCCTCGTCCTCACTGAACCCGCTCATCAGGATGACTCGGCAACCCGGGTCGATCGCGCGCATCGCCTCCAAGGCCGCGGCGCCATCCAGCCGCGGCATCGAAAGATCCAGGACAACGGCGTCAATCGTCGCGTGGTGCTCGCGGAACAGTTCGACCGCCTCCGCCCCATCCGCGGCTGCGTACACGCAGAACCCGAGATGCTGGAGCAGATCCCGCACGGTCTCGCGGAGCAGCTGTTCGTCGTCGGCCACGAGCAACGTCCGCCCCCGCCCGGATAGCGGAGCTGCCGGCGCCGCGGCGGGTACGGCGTTCGCAGGCGCGGCGCAGGCGGGGAAGAACAGACGGAAGGTCGCCCCCTGTCCGGGCTGGCTCTCGACCTCGATGGCGCCTTGATGCGCACGCACAATCCCGAGGACCGCGGCCAGCCCGAGTCCGCGGCCGGTGAACTTCGTCGTGAAGAAAGGATCGAAGATGCGTTCGATGATCTCGGCGGCGATCCCGCAGCCGTTGTCGGCAATCTCCAGCACCACATAGTTACCCGCCGGAAGCTCAGCGCCGAGGTGGGCGCGGGTCAGGCGTTCGGCCGAGAGGGTCTGCATCCGGGTGGTGAGGGTGATGCTGCCCGAGCCGGGCTCGGTCGCCTCGGCGGCGTTGAGCAACAGATTCATCGCGACCTGCTGCAGCTGGCTGGCATCGGCCCGGATCGCCGCGAGGCTGGCATCCAGCTCGAGCTGCACCGCCCGCCCGCGGGCGGCCGCACTGCGTACCAGATCGGCGGATTCACACAGGATCGCGTTGAGGTCGACCGGGCGGACGAGGTACCGCCCCTTGCCGGAGTAGGCGAGCATCTGGCGGCAGAGCTCGGCGGCGCGCACCGCCGCCGCCTCGATATAGCGCAGGTTCTGCTCGATGGCCGCGGGGTTGCGCGCATCGAGCCGCGCGAGCGAGGCGTTGCCCAGGATGATGGTGAGCAGGTTGTTGAAATCGTGGGCCACGCCGCCCGCGAGCACGCCCAAGCTCTCGAGCTTCTGTTTCTCGCGCAGGCGAGCCTCGAGTTTTTCGCGCTCGGCCACGGCCTGCTTGCGGGCGGTGATGTCGCGCTGCACGCCGACCCAGTACGACACCCGGCCGTGCTCGTCGCGGATGGGCATGATCCGCGCCTCGACGTGGAAGGGCGCGCCATCCTTGCGGTAGTTGATCAGTTCGGCGGTGAAGACGTCTCCGCGGGCCAACGCCGCACGCATCCGCGCGACTTCGCCCGGGTCGCTTTCCGGCCCCTGCAGGATCGCCGGCGAACGCCCGATGGCCTCGTCGGCCGTGTAGCCCGAGAGCCGGGTGAACGCTTCGTTGACAAAGACGATGCGTGGCCGCGGCGAGGTGGGCGAGCCCGCGTCCGTGATGACGATCGAGTCGTAGGAATTCACCACCGCCGATTCGAGAAGCCGTAGTCGCTCCGCGGTGAACACAGACAAATTCCGTTCGACCATCCCGCTGGAAGACGGGCGGAAGAGCTCGTTAGCGCCTGGTGGAGGCGCACGGTGATCGGCCGCAGACACGATGGTGTGGGGGGGGGAACCGCTCCAAGCCGGAGGCAGGAACTGGTCCGCGCGGTGAGTGAAACGCTGGTTGCGAGAAGGAAAACGCCGGGTAGGGCGACAGCGGGAAGGTAGCGGGAGTCCCCTCTTCGCCAACCGCAAAGCGATTGATCTGCCTAGGGGTTTCCCTGTGAATCCTATCCGTGAAATGAATGACTCCGACCCAGAACACCCGCCATTCTCCGACGATTATCTACGCCGTTTCGGCGCCGTCGGCCGATTGCTCGGGCGGGCCGCCCTCGAGCGGCTCGCGGCGGCCCACGTGTGCGTGATCGGCCTCGGCGGGGTGGGCTCGTGGACGGTTGAGGCGCTCGCGCGCAGTGGCGTGGGCGCGCTCACGCTCGTCGATCTCGACGAGGTCTGCGTGACCAACGTGAACCGTCAGCTGCCCGCGCTCACGGACACGGTTGGCCGCCCGAAAGCCGTGGTGCTGGGCGAGCGCGTGCTCGGCATCAACCCCGCGTGCCGTGTCGAGACCGTGGTCGAGTTTTTCACCAAGGAGAATTTCGAGCGCCTCCTGGCGCCGCCGTACGACTTCGTCGTCGATGCCACCGACAGCCTGCAGCACAAGCTCCTCGCCCTCTGGCAATGCCGCGAACGCGGCCTGCCCGCGCTCACCGTCGGTGCCAGCGCCGGCAAGCGCGACGGCACCCGCGTGAAGGTCGCCGACCTCGGCGACGCCGAAAACGACGCCCTCCTGCGCTACGTGCGCAAACGCCTGCGCGAGCGGCACGGGTTCCCGCGCGGCGAGGGCGCGACGTTCGCTGTGCGCTGCGTCTACTCGCCCGAGCGACCGGTGTATCCGTGGGCCGATGGCAGCGTGTGCGCCACGCAGGAGCCGGGCGCCCCCACGGAGCTGAATTGCGACAACGGGCTGGGCAGCGCGACGTTCGTCACCGGCGCCTTCGGCTTCGCCGCCGCCGGCGAGGTCGTGCGGCTGCTGACGGCGGGCTCCGGGCCTCGCTGAGCCGCGCGTCCCGAAAACGGAACGACGGCGTCTCGCGGGCGAGACCGTGGCGGGTGGTGCGCAGCGGTGCGGCGCGGCGCAAGCCGCTCGGCGCCGGCCACTTCGGCAATGTGTCGATCTTGGCATGACGATTGCAGAACAGGCCAGCGCGCGCCGGATCCCCGGCGCTCCACCCATGCACACCCCCTGTTCGCTCCTCCCGCTGAAGCGATTCGGCCTCGGCTTCCTCCTGCTGCCGTTGGGCGCGTTGGCCATCACTGCCGAGCAACGCCAACAATTCGAAACCCTCAGCCGCGAGGGACGCTGGGCGGAAGCCCGAACACTCGCCCAACCGCTCGCCACCGCCGGGCCGAAAGATGCCGCGGCGCAGTACTGGCTGGGGCGTTGCCTCGTGGCGCTCGGCGAGGGCGCGCAGGCGGTACCCGTGCTCGAGAAAGCCGTCGCACTCGATCCCGCCACCAGCGGCACCATGCGTCTGCTCGGCGATGCCTATGGCCTGACGGCGCAGCGGGCCGGCCTGTTGGCGAAGCCGGGGTGGGCCAAGCGCTGCCGCGTCGCGTACGAGAAGGCGATCGCGCTCGATCCCAAGGATGTCGACGCCCACTGGGCGTTGATGGAGTTCTACCGCCAGGCGCCCGGCTTCGTCGGCGGCGGCGCGGACAAGGCGCGGGCCCAGGCCGAAGTGATCAGGACGCTCGATGCGGCGCGCGGCCGGGCGGCCCTGATCGCGTTCTGCCTCGAGGAGCAGAAGTACGCCGAGGCGTTTGCGCTCTACGAGGGCACCGGCCCCGACCAACTCGCCGACTACCAGCCGCTCTACCAATTGGGAAAATACGCCGACACCTCCGGCCAACAGCTCGACCGCGGCCTGGCGGCGTTGCGGCGCTGCCTCGCGATCTCACCGGCCGGCGACAACCGCGGGTACGCGCCGGCGTTGTGGCGGATCGGCAACATCCTCGCCCGCAGCGGCGACGTGGCCGGGGCGCGCGCCTCCTACCAGGCGGCGGTGCAGGACAATCCGCAGTTTGCGGAAGCCGCCGAGGCGCTGGCGAAGCTCCCTTGAAGCGCGACCGCGCGACCCACCGATCAACCGAGCCGCTTTTCACCCGAACAGCCGCGCGAAGTTCTCCGCGACTGCGGCGGTGAGCGCCGCCTCGGGCACCCCGCGCAGCTGCGCGAGGCCGGCATAGGTGGCGGCGAGGTTGGCGGGGTGGTTCACCGGCTTCCCCTCCGGCGAAGGCGGCAGCGGGTGCGTGAGCCACGGCGCGGGCGGAGGCATCGCGGGGGCGTCGGTTTCGACGAGTAACCGGTCCGTGGGCACAACCCGGAAGGCAGCGCGCTGGCGCGTCTTCTTCTCGGCGAGGAAGGAGCCGCTGAAAGAGAAGTACGCGCCGAGTTGCGCGAAGCCGGGCACCATCTCCGCCGGGCCGCCGTAGGCGTGGAGGAGGAAGCCGCGGCGCGGCCGCGCGTGCGAGCGGAGCAACTCGTCGAGTTGGCCCCAAGCCTGCAGGCAGTGGATCGAGGCGGGACGGTCGAGCTCCACGGCGAGGGCGAGCTGCGGCAGGAAGCACTCGATCTGCTCAGCCAGCGGCGCCGGGGGCGGGCTGCCGGCGGGGAAATACTCGGCCGGCGCGCTCTCGAGAATCCAGCGGTCGATGCCGATCTCGCCCACCGCGGCGCGCGGCTCCGCGACGAGACGGGCGCGTAATGTTTCCAGCCAAGCCGGCGAGCGGCCCGCGACATCCCAGGGATGCAGCCCGTAGCTGGGACGCACGAAGTCGAACCGCCCCGCCAGCGCGGCGACGCGCGGCCAGTCCGCCTCGGCGGTGCCATTGACGACCATGGCGCCGATTCCGAGTCCGCGGCAGTCGCCGGCGATGCGGTCGAGGTGCGGCGCCAGCCAGTCGTCCTGCAGGTGGTTGTGGGCGTCGCAGCGCATCGGGGGGTGGTTCCCGGCCAAGATGGCCGGTTCGACCGCTCGCGACAGCGCCAAAGTGCGATTGAGCGGTTGCCCCGTTTCGGCGCCGCATCGGCCCGCCCGCCGTACGAGCGCGAACGTCGGCGGGTTAAAAACCGGCGCTCCCGGCCGATAGATGGCAGCAACGAATCGATGAAGCTGCAAACCAGGGCCTATCTCGGGGTGGTTGTCGTCTTCGCCGCGCTCATCGTGCTCATCACGGGGGTGTCGGCGCGGGCGTTCATGCGCGGACTCGCCGCGGTCGAGCACCGCAATGCCGAGGAGGTGGCTCGCCGCGCCCTGCGCGTCGTCGACGCCGAGTGCGACAACCTGCGCCGCACCGGCCACGACTACGCCGAATGGGACGACACCGTGGCCTACGTGCAGGCCCCGAATCCGGCCTTCGAGCAGAGCAACTGGACAGCAACGTCGCTGGGCAACGTGCAGGTCGACGCCATGCTGGTGTTTGCGCCGGACGGCGCACTGCGGGGAGGCGCCTGCCTCCAGGCCGATACTGAATCTGTGGTTACGCCGCCGCCGGCCATGGCGGCCGAGTTTGTCACCCTGGTCCGAGCCGTGGCCGGAGACCCCGGTGGAGTCCGGCGGCTCGCCGGCCTGTGCGCCGTCGGCGGCCGCCCGGCGCTGTTTGCCTGCGGTCCGATCCTGCCGACCAGCGGCGGGAGCGCACCGCATGGCGCGCTCGTGGTGATCCGCTGGATCGATGAGCGCCTGCAAGACCGGCTGGAGCAGATCATGGGGTTCGACATCGAGCTGCGACCGGTCGTCCCGACCGCCGCGGCACGGCCGAGCGGCGACGCCCGCGTTCAGGTGCTCTCCGACCACCGGATCGCCGTCGCCGTCCCCCTGCGTTCGGTCGAAGGCACACCGTTGCTCGAGCTCGGCATCGCGTTCGACCGGGTCGCCTATCTTGAGGCCGTGCGGGCCCGGAGCATGATGTTCTGGCAACTGGTCGGCGGGGCTGTCGTCGTCGCCGTCCTGCTCGGCTGGGCGCTGCGGACCCAGATCGTCCGCCGGCTCGAAACGCTCTGCCGCGAACTCGCCGCGATGCGGGAAAACCCCCGCGCCCGGGGCAAGGTGGTGGTCGATGGCACCGATGAGATCGCCTCCGTCGCCGCAGGCATCAACACGATGATCGAGGGCCTCGAACACGCCGACCGGGAGCGCGAGCACAGCCGCAAGGAACGCGAGGTGCTCCAGGACCAGCTGCTGCATGCCCAGAAAATGGAGGCGGTGGGCGAGTTCGCCGGCGGCGTGGCCCACGACTTCAACAACTGCCTCACCTCCATCGCCGGCTGGCTCCAGCTCACCAAGGAGGAGATCCCCGCCGAGCACGCCGCCCAGGAGAACCTCGTGTTCGCGCTCAACTCCGTCGAGCACGCCGCCTCCGTCGTGCGCCAACTTCTCACCTACAGCCGGCACAGCGAGGCTCCCCTCGCCGACCTGCGCCTCGGCGAACTCCTCACCGAGTCGCTCGTGCTCCTGCGCTCCGGCCTGCCGCGCACCATCCAGCTGCATCTGCACGCGGAGGCGACCGACGACCACGTCACCGCCGATCGAACACAGCTGCTGCAGGTGCTGATGAACCTGCTCAACAACGCCCGCGACGCCATGGGCAGCAAGGGCACGCTCACGATCAGCCTCGGCGAGGCGACCGTCCCCTCGCCCACCACCGGCCCCGCCAACCACCTCCCACCCGGCGCCTACGTGAGCCTCTCCGTCCACGACACCGGCCCCGGCATCCCGCCCGAGCACCTCGACCGCATCTTCAAGCCGTTCTTCACCACCAAGCCCGCCGGCAAGGGCACCGGGCTCGGCCTCGCCGTCGTCCAGAGCGTCGTGGCCCGCCACGATGGCGCCGTCTGGGTCGAGAGCACACCCGGCCAGGGCGCCACCTTCCACGTGCTCCTGCCGCATCGGCCGCCCCAAGCCCCGGCCGGCCTCGCCGCCCGGAGCGATCCCGGCCTCCACGGCGTCCGCCTGCTGCTCGCCGAGGACGATCCCGCCGTCGCCCGTATGCTCACCACCGCGCTCAAACGCTGCGGCTGCGAGGTCGTCGGCGCCGAGGACGGCGTCATCGCCTGGGAAACGCTGGTCCTCGCCGAACGACCCTTCGACATCGTGCTCACCGATCTCACCATGCCCCGCCTGAGCGGCATGCAACTCGTCGGCAAGATCGTCGATTCCGGACGCAAGATCCCCGTCGTGCTCATGACCGCCTACGGTGCCACGCTCGACCCCGAGCACCTGCGCCACGCAGGCTTCGCCGCGGTGCTCTCCAAGCCGCTGGCCCACGAACAGGTTCTCACCGTGCTGGCCCGCGTGGTCGGCCGTTCGCCACCGGGGAAACGGTAGGTCCGCTCCACCGCCGGCCGCTGCGGTTCACCGCGCCAGCCGGCTCGCGGCAAACGCCCGCATCGCGTCGCGCGCCTTTCCCAGCGCCTCGCGCCGCGTGCCGGTGAGATGCTTTTCCAGATCAAGCGCCGCCAAAAACATGGGCTCGTGGGCCGCCACTTCCACCGCGGGCGCGTCGTCATAGAGCGCGGCCAACGTGCCGACCAGCGCCCGCACCGCCGGCGCCTCGGCATCGGTGCGGAAACGGCAGCGGCCCGCGTCCTCCGTCGCCACCATCCAAACACGGGAAAGACACCCGGGCACCCGCGCCGCCTCCGCGCGCTCGGCCGGCGCCAGCCCGCCCCGCCGGCGGTCGCGCCGCAGCAACTCCTCCAGCCGTTCCTGCCAGCTCGGCAGGGTGGCCAGGTCGGCGATCAACGCAGTCTCGCGGGCGGCGACATCCATGCCGGCCAACGTGAAGCCGCCGCCGCGCGCTGGCCAGCCCTTCGTGGCGACGGCGTGTTTCCAGTCGCCCTGGCCGCGCTTCCGTCAATACTCCGCGCCGTCCTCGCGACCCCCGTCACCCCATGTCCCTGACCCAACCGCTGCCCAGCGTGGCCGATCTCGCCCGGATGATCGACCACTCGCTCCTGCACCCCACGCTCACCGACGTCCAGCTCGACGAGGGCCTCGCCCTCGCGCGCCGCTGCAGTTGCGCCACGGCCTGCGTGAAACCCAGCAGCGTGCCGCAGTCCGTCCTCACCCTGCGCGATTCCGGTGTGGGCATCTGCGCCGTGGCCGGCTTCCCGCACGGCAACAGCCACACCGCCCTCAAGGTCACCGAGGCCGACCGCGCCGCGGCCGAGGGCGCCACGGAGATCGATGTCGTCGTCAACATCGGCAAGGTCCTCGGGGCCGACTGGGACTACGTGACCGCCGAGCTCCGCGCGGTGAACGACATTTGCGGCGCGCGCGGCGCCCTCCTCAAGGTGATCTTCGAAAACGACTACCTCCAGGACTCGCACATCGTGCGCCTGTGCGAAATCTGCACCGAGCTCAACGTCGCCTTCGTGAAGACCTCCACCGGCTACGGCTTCGTCAAGCAGCCCGACGGCAGCTACAACTACCGCGGTGCCACCGACGAACACCTCCGCCTCATGCGCCGCCACAGCGGTCCGGCGGTGAAGATCAAGGCCGCCGGCGGCGTGCGCACGCTCGACGACCTCCTGCGCGTCCGCGTGCTCGGCGTCTCCCGTATCGGAGCCACGGCGACCGAGGCGATCCTCGGCGAGGCGATCGCGCGCGGCCTGCCCGGCCCGATCCCGCCCGGCCTCGCCGCCGATGCGGCCCCGACCGCCGGCGCACCCGCCGGCTACTGAGCCGCCACCGCCGGGCGAGACCATTTCGTAGCGGTGCGGCTTCCGCGCCGTCCGGTGTGATGCATGCGCGCGCCCCGGTTCCCGCCTTTGCCTCCACGCGGGATCTCCCACCGGGAAAAAGGAGGCGGCAGGTCCCACGGCATCATGTCAACTATTGGTTGACATGACCGCCAGCCGCCCGCCCCCCAAAAAAAGCCCGTCGGCATTCCTTACCCGCGCACCGCACGCCACACAGCGAGGCAACGGTCGAGCAGCGCGGGGAGTTCGGCGAGCGGGACCATGTTCGGGCCGTCGGAGATCGCCTCGGCAGGATTCGGATGCGTCTCGAGGAAGAGGCCGTCGGCACCCGCGGCGAGCGCCGCCTTCGCGAGCGGCTCGACGAACTCGCGCTGCCCGCTGCTCTTCCCGCCGCCCGCGCCCGGCAGCTGCACGCTGTGCGTGGCGTCGAGGATCGTCGGAAAGCCGTTGGCCTTCAGGATCGGAAAGCTCCGCATATCCACGACGAGGTTCTGGTAGCCGAACGTCGAACCGCGCTCGGTCTGCCACACCTCGGCGGCGCCGGCGAGTTTCGTGAGCGTGAACGGCATCTCCTGCGGCGAGAGGAACTGGCCCTTCTTCACATTCACCACGCGCCCCGTCTGCGCCGCGGCGACGAGCAGGTCGGTCTGGCGGCAGAGAAAGGCGGGAATCTGAAGGACGTCGCACACGGCCGCCACGGCCGGCACCTGCTCGCGTTCATGGACATCCGTCAGTACTGGAAACCCGAATTCGCGTTTCACCATCGCGAGCAGCGCGAGTCCGGCCTCGAGGCCCGTGCCGCGCGCGCCGCTGAGCGAGGTGCGGTTGGCTTTGTCGAACGAGCCCTTGAAGACGATGTTGAGCTCGGGCTGCCACGCGCGGAGATCCGCGAGCTCGGTCGCCACCGCGCGGCAGACGCTCTCGTTTTCGAGCGAGCACGGACCGGCGATCAGGAGCAGGCGCTGGGGGTCGAAGAGCATCGGAGCAAGGAGACAGAAGTCAGGAGGCAGAAGCCAGAATGAAGACAAGGGCCGGGACGAGTTTCCGCGCGGGAGGCGCCGGCGGCGACGACCGATTTCCGGTTCCCCGTTTGACCGCGCCCCGCCCCGCCCGCTTGCTGCCGCCATGCCGTGGGATGTGCAACTGCGCCAGGGGCTCTACCTGCCCCAGATCAATTGGTGGCTCGACGCCCCCCGGCCGGCCTCGTGCTCGTTCGTCTCGCACGCCCACTTCGACCACATGGCGAAGCACCGGCTCACCCTCTGCACCGACGCCACCGCGCGCCTCATGCACGCCCGGCAACCCGCCCGCCGTGAATTGGTCGCGCTGCCGTTTGGCCGCACCCACGAACTCGAGCCCGGCTGCCATGTCACGCTCCTGCCCGCCGGCCATATCGTCGGCTCCGCACAGTTCCTCGCCGAATCCGAGCACGGCCGGCTCCTCTACTCCGGCGACTTCAAGCTCCGCCCCGGCCGCGCCGCCGAGCCCTGTGCCGTCCCGCGGGCCGATGTCCTGATCATGGAGACGACCTTCGGTCTCCCGAAGTACCAGCTCCCACCCTCCGAGGAAGTCATCGCGGACATGGTGCGCTTCTGCCGCGAAACCCTCGCCGCCGGCGCCATCCCGGTGCTCTTCGGCTACTCCCTCGGCAAGGCCCAGGAAATTCTCGCCGCCCTCACCGGCGCCGAACTGCCCGTGATGCTCCACCCCGAGATTCTGCGCCTCACGCAGCTCTGCGAGAAACTCGGTTTCACGTTCCCCGCCTACCGCGAATTCGACCACCTCGTCGCGCCGGGGCACGTTGTCATCGCCCCGCCGCAATGCTCGAAGGCCTGGCTCGGCCGCCTCGCCCCGCGCCGCACCGCGATGATGACCGGCTGGGCGCTCGACTCCTCCACGAAGTACCAGATGGGCTGCGACGCCGCCTTCCCCCTCTCCGACCACGCCGACTACCCCGAGCTGCTCGAGTTCGTCGAACGCGTGCAACCCAAACGTGTGATCACCGTGCACGGCTTCGCCGCCGAGTTCGCCGCCACCCTCCGCGCCCGCGGCCTCGACGCCTGGGCCATCGGCAAGGAAAACCAGCTCGAGTTCGGTTTGGGCTCCTGAGCTCCGCCCAGATGGGTCGGACTTCACGCCCAGAATCTCCCGTCCGGCGGGTCAGGCTCAATACCCGACACTTCCGCCCAACCGCTCCCCGAAATAACCGCTGGCCCGCGGCACAGCACCCCGTTTCCGTGGTCCGAGCTGTAACGCTCCCAGCCACCCCGCCATGCGCCCCTTCGCCCTCTTCCTCGCCGCGGTCATCCCGCTTGCCGTCTGCTTCGCCGACGCGCCGGCCACTGCGACCGCCCCGTCCGAGGCCGCGGCCACCACCGCCCCCGTCTCCTTCATCCGCCCGGGCGAAGTCATCGAACTGCGCATGACCTACGGCCTGCTCGGCACCGCCGGCACCACGACGATCGAGACCTTCGCCGAACCGGGTCCCGCCGGCCTGCGTTACCGCATCCACATCACCGCCAATAGCCGGGGACTTGTGGATACCCTTTACCCCGTCGCCAACGACTCCGAGTCCGTCCTCGACGCCGCCACCGGCCGCCCGCTCACCCTCAAGACCAAGGGCAAGAACGGCCGCCGCCTCACCGAGAAGACCACCACCTTCGACTACGACCGGGGCGAGGCCGTCCACGTGGACGCCGTCCGCCCCCACCGCAGCGCCACCGTGCCGCTCCCGCCCGAGCCGGCCTACGATCTCATGGTCGCACTCCTGCAGGCACGCGAGTGGCGGCTCAAGCCCGGCGAGTCACGCCGCGTCCAGTGCGTCAATGACGACGACTTCTTCACCGTCGAGGTGGTCGCCGTCGATACCGCTCGCCTCAGAACCCCCGCGGGCACCTTCGACACCATCGTCCTCGAACCACGGCCCGTCGGCGAGCCGGTCGGCTTCTTCAAAAAAGGCGGCTCCCTGAGGCTCTGGATCTCCCAAGGGGACCTTCCTCAGCTCATCCGTCTGGATACCAAGACGAAGATCGGCACCGTCGTCGCCACCCTCGTCCGCAACGAAATCCGCCCGCCCGCCACACCCGCCGCGCCCGCCACACCGACTGCACCGGCCGCGCCTTCCACGCCCGCCGCACCCGCCGCGCCCACCGCGCCCTCCACGCCCGCCACACCGGCCGTCCCTCCGCCCGCTCCCTGAGCTGATCCTTCAGCCGGCTGGGCGGCGCACGTTGGTTGGTTCGCCACCGCAGGCCGTACCGGGCCGTCGCTGACCGCCCCGCCCGCTGCAGACTGCGGCAGGAGCCGCTGGAGCGTGTGAATCCGGCGTGCCGGGAGGTAGCGGACAGGAACTTGCCCCCGCTGCTCTCTGCCGGTGGTCGGCGCGCTTCCCGCCCGCCGCACAACCCACCGGCCTCCCACCCAAAGACTTCCCGCCCTGCCCTTGTAGCCCCTCCGCCAAATAACTTCACGACCGTGAACCTATTTGGCGCCGATTCGATGTTGGTTATCAACTATTTATACCATATTCCGCCAAATACTCTCACGGTCGTGAGAGTATTTGGCGGAAGCGGATCCGGGCGGGTTTCCCAGCCGGGCTCATCGCGGGGCGCATCATAACTACGACACCCGCGGCCACCTTTGGGGGCGACTGCGTGGTAACCTAGCCGAAGAACCTACGACCTGAGATCAGCCAAAACACCGACATCAATCGGGCCCGGCCCGCCTGTCTCCCGCCGGCGTGTCCAAAGTTAAGACATGCCCCATCAGATTGGCCCGTTACCTTCTGTCGTCGGCAAGATCCGGGCTGCTCACGACTGGGCCGGCCACTGCGTGAGGATCTGCTGCGCGGGCGCGAAATCCGGGAAGGCCTGCAACAGCACCTCCAGCGCATTCCGCGCCTCCGCCATCCGCCCGAGCTTGAGCAACGCGAGACCGTGTTTGAACGCCAACCACGGTATCGTGGGAAACAGTTTCGCCGCGGCTCCATAGTATTTCTCGGCGAGATCGTGGCGCCCGTGTTGTTCGGCCAACTCACCGATATCGTAGTTCGCCGAAAGCGGATCGAGTTCGGCCGCCTGCGCGGCATGGCGCTCCGCCGCATCCGCCGGCCCCGCCTCGGGCACAAGGAGATGGAAACGCAGCAGGCCCATCTGCGCATCGACACAGCCCGCATCAACCCCAGCGGCGCGCTCGAGCTCCACCCGGGCTCGCTGGAGCAAAGTCGCCCGCGCCTCCCCCACCGCCTCACCCGCCGCGTCGAGCAACGCCGCCCCGAGTTGGCTGCGCAGCACCGGACTCGCGGGGTTCTTCCCTACCGCCCGCTCGAACTGCTCCACCGCCTCCCCCACCCGGCGCTGTTTCAACCGGATTTGCCCCAACAGCGCACACGCCTCGGCCGTCGCCTCCTCGTCTCCGGCCAGTGGTGACACCAGCGACTCGGCCCCGGCCAGATCACCCTGCTCGAACGCCCCCACCGCCTGCGCGATCGGCGGCGGCGCCCAGAAGTCGTCGTCCGCGGCCCGGGCCCCGCTTCCCGGGAACCCCAATACCAACAACACACACAGGCGGCCCACGCCGCCCACCGGGAGAAGAAGATCCATGATCCGTCGCTTAACCCCGCCACCGCGGAACTTCCCGCCCGGAAGACGCACGCCACCGCTCCTTTCGGTCCCGATGGCGGCGCCGGGCCCACGCCCCGTCTCGGCCGAACGGGAATTCTTGACGAATCTTTCCGGAAACAACCCCCCGCGCGCTCTGTCCCAGCCGGCAACCCGACATGAACGCCGAGGATCTCTTGCTGTTGCGACGCGAGGTGCGCACCGCCGTTTTTCGCGCGGCGCGGTTGCGCCGCGCCGGCCGCGACCTCGAGGCGGACGAGCAACTCGCCGCCGAGCTCGCCGGGGCGCAGGCGCGCCTGGCCTCCCACGGCGTTGCGGACGCCGCCGGTGAGATCCTTCGCTGGCGCATGGAGGACGACGCAGCCTTCGCGATCGCGCTCATGATCGGTGAGATCGTGCTCGAGGGATTGAACCAGCCCTCGCCCGCCGCCGTGCCCGCGCCCGGCCCCGCGACGGCCGCCGCCCACCCGTCGCCCGTGTCCGCCCACGCATTCCCACCGCCGCCCACGGGAGTCCCGGGCCTCGCCGATCTGCTCGACGAAATGCTTTCCCAGGAGCGCCGCCCCCGTCCCCACCCGTCCTGATCTGTCCGGACTCATCGCCCGGTGCGCCGCTGCCCCCATGCGGGAGCGCCCGTGGCTCACCAGAAAACCAACACAACGACTGCTCACCATGAGTGCTCCTGCTCCCTCGATTCCTCCTCCGGCGCCCGCCGCCTCGATTCCCCAGAACGCGCCCGCCACCCGCAAGATCCCCACGAAGATCATCCTCGCGGGCCTCGATCTCGGGACAAACAAATCCTGCATCATCGCCGGCGCGCCCGACACCACCGACATCTCCGTCGGCAAGGTGCTTCCCAGCACCGTCGGCTACGTGAAACCCGGCATCGTCAACGGCATCATCCCCGGCAACGCCGACGTCCTCTTCGGCGACGAGGCCCTCCGCTGCGCCCTCCATGTCGACCTTGTCGCGCCGCTGCAAAACGGCGTGATCCGCGACGGCCGCGCCGCCCGCGATCTGCTGCGCCATCTGCGCAATCTCGTCGATCCGACCAACCAGTCCGAGGTCCGCGCAGTCGTGGGCGTGCCCGCCAACGCCGATCCCGAGGCCCGGGAACAGATCCGACGTGCGGTGGTCGGCGCCTTCGAACGCGTGCTGCTCATCCCTGAGCCGTTCCTGGCCGCCATCGGCGTGCGCGAAGATTCCCGTCTCGGGCAGACGCAGTATTTCGACCCGGTCAGCAACTCCCTGATCGTCGATATTGGCGCGGGCACGACGGACCTCTGCCTGGTGCGCGGGTACTTCCCGATCGCGGAGGACCAGACCAGTTTCAACTTCGCCGGCGATGCAGTGGACGCCCTGCTGCACAGTGCGATCAGCCAGCTCTATCCCGAGAGCAACCTCGACCCGCTCTCCGTGCGCCAGATCAAGGAGGCGCACGCCTATTGCGGCGCGATCCGCAAGCCGATCGACGTGAAGATCGTGCTCGGTGGCAAAGCCCGCACGCTCGAACTCGGCGAGGTGATCGGCCAAGCCTGCAACCAGCTCCTCGACCGCGTGTTCGAGTCCGCCAAGCGGCTCATCGCCCGGGTGCCCAATCACTCGACGGTGCAACTGTTGCAGAACATCATCATCACCGGCGGCGGCAGCCAGATCCGCGGGATCGATACGGAGCTGCAGGCCCGCCTCGTCGCCGACGGCTACGAGGCGCCGAAAGTCCGGCTCGCCGGTCCGGACTACCAGCGCTACTGCGCGATCGGCGCGCTCAAGGCCGCCCGCGCCGCCCGCGAAAACCAGTGGCAGTACGTGGTCGGCTGACCTCGCGCACTTATCCCGCTGCTTCCTTGGCCCCGCCCCCACGCCGGGGCCTTTCCATCGGCTCGTGGCCTCAGCCGCAGCCAATCGAACGCCGAGGGACGAGCGACAAGAGCCAGATCACCGAGGAGAAACCGGCACGGCCGAGCGACTGGAATTGTGCCGCGGACGGTTCGGCACTCGTCCCTCGTCGGCATCGAGGCGACTCAGCCGAAGGGGGTTTTGCGCAGGCCGCGCAGGGTCATGAGGCCGCCCCAGTCGGCGATGGGGGCGAGCGGGCGCGGGGCGGTGCGTTCGCGGGTGCCGTGGCGTCTCCGATACGCGGCGAGTTGCGTGGCGACGAACGCCTCGGAGCCGAGCAC